>NZ_JAAQRC020000001.1:1845000-2152500 GCF_019216885.1 Methylobacterium sp. SyP6R
CACCAGGATCTCCGCTCCGCACCCTACCCCCGGCTGGACGAACGCCCCGGGAACCCCCACCTACGCCGCAGCACGACAAAGACAGCCTGCCCCGGAGAGACATCCTTGGCCAACGACGACGCGGGGGGCGCCCCCCGCATGCATGCGACGACGATCCTGATGGTGCGCAAGGGCGGCCGGGTGGTGATCGGGGGTGACGGGCAGGTCAGCCTCGGCCAGACCATCGTCAAGGGCAATGCCCGCAAGGTGCGCCGCCTCGCCAAGGGCTCGGTGATCGGGGGCTTTGCCGGCGCCACCGCCGATGCCTTCACGCTGTTCGAACGGCTGGAGGCGAAGCTCGAGCAGTATCCGGGCCAGCTCACCCGGGCTTGCGTGGAACTCACCAAGGACTGGCGCACCGACCGCTACCTGCGCCGCCTCGAGGCGATGATGCTGGTCGCCGACAAGGATGTGAGCCTGCTGCTCTCCGGTGCTGGCGACGTGCTGGAGCCCGAGGGCGGCGTGATGGCGATCGGGTCTGGCGGCAACTACGCGCTCGCCGCCGCCCGGGCGCTGGAGGAGCAGGACCTCGACGCCGAGGCGATCGTGCGCCGCGCCATGCGGATCGCCGCCGAGATCTGCGTCTATACGAATGGCAGCCTGGTGATCGAGAGCCTGGACGCCGCCTGAGCGCGGCCCGCTTCCTCTCTCACCCGCCTGCGAGTTCCCGCGAAGAACCCCGCGAAGTACCCCATGACCACCTTCTCCCCCCGCGAAATCGTCTCCGAGCTCGACCGCTACATCGTCGGCCAGGGCGATGCGAAGCGCGCGGTCGCGATCGCGTTGCGCAACCGCTGGCGCCGCCAGCAGCTCCAGGGCCCGCTCCGCGAGGAGGTGGCGCCCAAGAACATCCTGATGATCGGCCCGACCGGCTGCGGCAAGACCGAGATCTCGCGCCGCCTGGCGCGGCTCGCCGGGGCGCCGTTCCTGAAGGTCGAGGCGACGAAGTTCACCGAAGTGGGCTATGTCGGCCGCGACGTCGAGCAGATCGTGCGCGACCTCGTCGAGATCGGCATCGGCCTCAAGCGCGACGAGAAGCGCCGGGGCGTCCAGGCCAAGGCGGAGGCCGCGGCCGAGAACCGCGTGCTCGACGCGCTGGTCGGCCCGACCGCCAGCCAGGCGACACGCGACGCCTTCCGCAAGCGCCTGAGGGCCGGCGAGCTCGACGACAAGGAGGTCGAGCTGGAGCTGGCAGCCGGCGCTCCCCAGGGCATGCCGATGTTCGAGATCCCGGGCATGCCGGGTGCGGCCATGGGGGCGATCAATCTCGGCGACATGCTCGGCAAGGCGCTCGGCAACCAGAAAGGCAAGCCGCGGCGGATGACCGTGCGCGACGCCTACGCACCGCTGATCAGCGAGGAATCCGACAAGCTCCTCGACCAGGACAGCGTGGTGCAGGAGGCGCTTCGCGACGTGCAGGACAACGGCATCGTCTTCCTTGACGAGATCGACAAGATCTGCGCCCGGGAGGGCCGCTCCGGTGCCGACGTGTCGCGCGAGGGCGTGCAGCGCGACCTCCTGCCGCTCATCGAGGGCACCACGGTGGCGACGAAGCACGGGCCGGTGAAGACCGACCACATCCTGTTCATCGCCAGCGGCGCCTTCCACGTCTCGAAACCCTCCGACCTGCTGCCGGAGTTGCAGGGCCGCCTGCCGATCCGCGTCGAGCTGAGCCCGCTCACCGTCGACGATTTCCGCCGCATCCTGACCGAGACCGAGGCGAGCCTGACCAAGCAGGCGGTGGCGCTCATGGCGACGGAGGGCGTGACGATCGACTTCACCGACGACGCCATCGACGCGCTCGCCAAGGTCGCCGTCGACGTGAATTCCTCGGTCGAGAATATCGGGGCGCGCCGGCTCCAGACCGTGCTGGAGCGGGTGCTCGACGACGTGTCGTTCACGGCCCCCGACCGCTCCGGCGAGACGGTGACGATCGATGCGGGTTACGTCCGCGACCGGGTCGAGAGCCTGGCGCAGAATGCCGATCTGAGCCGGTTCATCCTCTGAAGCCTGCCGGGGCGGATCCTATCCGCCCCAGACCTGCCCCGGCCTGAGTGGCAAGAACCGCTCCGTCGGCACCTCGGCCGCCGCCAGCGCCCGCCCCAAAGCCTCCGCCGGTTCGCCCGGGCCCTCGTTGGTGAGCCGGAACGTGCCCCAATGGTGGCCCAGCGCCTGCTCGGCCCCGACCTCCTGGAAGACCCGCACCGCCTCCTCCGGGTTCATGTGTTGCGGCTGCATGAACCAGCGCGGCTCGTAGGCGCCGATCGGCAGGGTGGCGAGCCGCGGCGCGCCGAAGCGCGCGCGCACGTCCCGGAAGATCGCCCCGTCGCCGTAGCCGGTATCGCCGACATGGTAGAGCACCCCCTGCGGGGTGGTGAGCACGAAGGCGCACCAGAGCGCCATGCGCCGGTCGTTCACGCCCCGGGCCGACCAATGTGTGGCCGGCACCAGGTGAACCACGAGTCCCCCGCCGAGATCGACCGAGCCGCCCCAGTCCCGGGTCTCGACGGGAATCGTCGCGTCGTAGGTGCGGAGGATCGCGTCGTTGCCGAGCGGCGCCACGAAGGTCGGGGCGTGCTCGGCCCAGAGCCGGGCGAGGATCGGCCCGTCGAGATGGTCGTAGTGGTTGTGGGTGATCAGCACCGCGTCGATCGGCGGCAGCGCGGTGAAGGCGATGCCCGGCGGGTTGGCGCGCTTCGGCCCGGTGAAGCCGACCGGGCTCGCGCGCTTGGCGTAGACCGGATCGACCAGGATGTTGCGGCCCGCGACCTGGATCAGCAGGCTGGCATGGCCGATATGGACGACCCGCAATCCATCGACCCGCTCAGGCGGCGCGTCCTGCGGGAACGGGCTCGGCACGCTCGCCGGCCAGGCCTCCCGGCCGCCGCCGAGCTGCCAGCGCGCCACCTCGCCGAAGCCCTTGTCCTGCGGCTGCCCCGGCGAGAAGAACCGCACGCCGTCGAAATGGTCGCTGACCGGGCCCCGGTAATACGGGTTGCGGCTGCGCTTGTGCGCCGCGTAGCCGACGCCGCCGAGCGTCATCACGGTCATGGCGCTGGCGAGCTTGAGGAAGCCACGATTCTTCATGCCGGGGAGATGAGCGAATGATGGCCGAAGTCAAGGTGGGGAGGCGCGGACCCTTCGCCGCGCCCTGATCGCATTGCACAATCCTCGGTGATGGTTATGTTCGGATCATCGGCAACAACAGGAAGGAGGTGATCCAGTGTCTCATTGTCATCAGCCGCGGTCGTCTGCGCGCCGGACCTGGATCGTCGCCTCCGGCTTCACGGCCTGAGCGTACGACGAACACTCCAGGATCGGTGAGATCCTGACAGATCGACACGTCGGACCGCGGTTCGGCAATGGAAGGGCTGCCCTGGCAACGGGGCGGCCCTTCGTCATGTTCGGGACAGCGGCAGTACGTCAGAGGCTGCGCTCCAGCGCCATCACCTCCGCCTCCTTCAGCAGGCGGCGCAGGGTGGCGTTCTCGGCCTCCAGTTCGTGGATGCGGGCGAGCAGCGCCGCCGGGGTGACCTCGGCCCCGGCAGGCGTCGGCCGGGCCGGTTCTTCCGCGAAGGTCACCCCGATGCTGTCGGCCTTGCGCCAGCGCAGGGTCGCCTTGTGGGTGCGGTCCTTGGCCGGGATGATGAGGTCGAAACCATTCGGCAGGGTCGCGGTCTCGCTGAGCATCAGCCGGGCGCCCGAGGCCGAGATGTCGCGGACCAGGCAATCCATGCTGGAATTGCCGTTGTTGAAGACGATGCGTCCCTTCAGGAACGTCCGCAGGCGGGTTTCCCTGCGCAGCTCGGACATGTCGGACATGGCGGCCAGCCCCGTTCGGCCTCGCGGGTTTCGGATGCCCGCGAGACTGCCTCACAGACCTTTAAGGAAGGTTCGCCGTGATCGCCGAGTCGCGCGGAACATGATGCTTCAACCCTGGGCCGAGGCCATGCTCTGGAAGAGGTAGAAGCCGTTGAAGCGCACCGCGGTCGCGGCCGCCGTGCCGTCGAAGCCGGTGGGCTCCGGCGTGCTGCCGTCGAGCTTGCCGCCGAAGGCCCAGCGCGCCTCGGTGACGAAGGCCGGCACGGCGTAATCCTCCGGCACCGCGCAAACGAGGCCGTCGAGACCTTTCAGGCAGAACAGGTTGTAGCTTCGCATCGGATCGCCTCCGCTCGCAGGTGCTGCCATGGCGTCCATTCGCTAACGGCTGATTGGGCCGAGACTATGTCAGCCCGTGGCGCCGGGTGCCACCGCAATCTCGGCCATGACGCTAGGTCCTGACCGCCGGAAAGCGATATGATCACGAGATCGTGCGCACGGGGAACCACGGAAAGACATGAGAATGAATGCCGACACGCGCGGGACACCGGATGCTGCGCTGCATCATCCTGCCGGCAACTGCGATCGATTCCAATTGTGCAGGATCTGGTCGATCGTCGCCACTTCGAGCTGCTGGCCGAAGCGTTGCCGGTAGAGCGTCATCATCGCGTCGTGGGTCTCGTCGGAGGAGGAGCAGACAGCATCGGTGGCGAGCACGATGCGGTAGCCGCGATCGACCGCGCCGAGCACGGTGGCGAGCACGCAGACATCGGTCTCGCCGCCGGTGATCACCAGGGTCTCGGCCCGTCGCCCCCGCAGGCAGGCCTCGAGGCCCGGCTCCATCCAGGGCGAGTAGACGGTCTCTGTCGACGACCTCGGCCGGGGGCGTCATCGCGGCGAGGTCCGGCACCAGCCCGACCATCTCCTCCCCGAGCCGCTCCACCGTCATCTCGGCCCAGCGCTCCCAGTCGCGCTTCCAGCAGTCCCGCCCCTCGCCCGGATAGCGCGCCGGGACGAAGCGGGTGAACAGCGTGCGCTCCGGCACGGCGCTCGCGAGGTGCAGGACCCGCGGCAGCACCCGATCCATCCAGGGCATGTGCCAGGCGGTCGCCTGCGCGAAGAGGTTCTGCATGTCGACGCAGACATGCACCGCGCGCCCGTCGGGCGGACCGTTCGGCAGGGCGTCGATCTCGGTGGGTGTGGCAGCCATGCGGGGTCGGGCTCCCGGCGCGGGGCTCTTCGTGTCCCCGGGGCCCGACCGACGCTTACACCTCATTGGGGTTTCTTGGCTCACCCCTTCGGGACGTTGCGCTCCAGTTCGTCGAGCCAGATCCGGGCATTGCCGTCCGAGGGTGCGCGCCAGTCGCCCCGGGGCGAGAGGGCGCCGCCCGCCGCCACCTTCGGCCCGTTCGGCAGGGCCGAGCGCTTGAACTGGCTGAAGCCGAAGAAGCGGCGCAGGAACACCGTCAGCCAGGCCCGGATCTCCGGCAGGGCGTAAGCTCCCCGCTTCGCCTCCGGGAATCCGGGCGGCCAGGGCCCGCGCCCGGCATCCTCCCAGGCCATCAGCGACAGGAAGGCGATCTTCGAGGGCCGATAGCCATAGCGCAGCGTGTAGAACAGGTTGAAGTCCTGGAGCGCGTAGGGGCCGATCTTCGATTCGGTGCTCTGGATCGTCTCGCCCTCCCGTGCCGGCACCAGCTCGGGCGAGATCTCGGTCTCCAGGATCGCCTCCAGGGTACGGCCGACCTCGTCGGAGAACTGCCCCGAGGCGATCACCCAGCGGATCAGGTGCTGGATCAGGGTCTTGGGCACCCCGGCATTGACCGCGTAATGGGACATCTGGTCCCCGACGCCGTAGGTGCACCAGCCGAGCGCCAGTTCCGAGAGGTCGCCGGTGCCGATCACGATCGCGTCGTGCTGGTTGGCGAGCCGGAACAGGTAATCGGTGCGCAAGCCCGCCTGCACGTTCTCGAAGGTCACGTCGTAGACCTCCTCGCCGCGCCCGAACGGGTGGCCCATATCGGCGAGCATCTGCCGGGCGGCCGGCCTGATGTCGAGTTCGGCCGCCCGGGTGCCCAGCGAGGCCATCAGCCGGTGGGCGTTGGCCTTGGTCTCGTCCGAGGTGGCGAAGCCCGGCATCGTGTAGGTGAGGATGTCCGAGCGCGGCAGGCCGAGCTGGTCGAAGGCACGGGCCGCCACGATCAGCGCGTGGGTCGAGTCGAGCCCGCCCGAGATCCCGATCACCACCCGCTTCGTGCCGATCGCCTGGAGGCGCTGGGCGAGGCCGGCGACCTGGATGTTGTAGCCCTCGTAGCAATCCTGCGCGAGGCGGGCGGGATCGGCCGGCACGAACGGGAAGCGCTCGACCGTGCGGTGGAAGCCGAGATCCGCCTCGGGCGGTGCCACCCGGAACGGCACCCTGCGATAGGCCGGCGCGGTCCGCAGCGCCTCCCTGGCATTGTCCTCGAAGCTGCCCATCTGGGCCCGCTCCTGGCGCAGCCGGTCGAGGTCGATATCGGCGAGCGTCACCTGCGGTTCGGCGGGGAAGCGCGCGCCCTCGGCCAGCACCTCGCCGTCCTCGTAGATCGCGGTCTGGCCGTCCCAGGAGAGATCGGTGGTCGATTCGCCCGGGCCCGCCGCGGCGTAGATGTAGGCCGCAAGGCAGCGCGCCGAGGCCGACCGGCACAGGAGCGTGCGGCTCTCGGCCCGCCCGATGGTGATCGGGCTGCCCGAGAGGTTGGCGAGCACCGTCGCGCCGGCGAGTGCCGCGAGCGAAGAGGGCGGCACCGGGATCCACATGTCCTCGCAGATCTCGACCCCGAGGACGAGGCCCGGCAGGTCCTCGGCCGGGAACAGCAGGTCGGTGCCGAACGGGGCTTCCGTCTCGCCGAGGCGGATCGTCTCGCCCGTCACCCCGGCGCCGGAGGCGAAGTGGCGCTTCTCGTAGAACTCGCGGTAGTTCGGCAGGTAGCTCTTCGGCACCACCCCGAGCAGCCGGCCGCGATGGACGATCGCGGCGGTGTTGTAGATCCGGTTGCGATGGCGAAGCGGCGCGCCGATCACGAGGACCGGCATCAGCGCGCGGCTGGCCTCGACGAGGGAGAGGAGCGCCGCCTCGACCCGCTCGAGCAGCGTCTCCTGCAACAGCAGGTCCTCGAGGGCGTAGGCCGACAGGCAGAGTTCCGGAAACACCGCCACCGCGACGCCGTCCGCGTCGCACCGTTCGGCCAAGCGCCGGATCTCGGCCGCGTTGGCCTCCGGATCGGCGATGTGGCTGCGGCCGACGCAAGCCGCGACCCGGGCGAAACCGTGCCGGTAGAGGGATCGAAACATCGCGCGGGCAGCCCCTTCTCGCCGGAATTGCCCCTGCTCCTTAACGCGCCCGCGCGCCGCCCGGTACCGGTGCCCGTGCCTAATCGGGCGTTAACGATGACATGCCTAACTGGTGCGACGTACGCGGCCGCGGGCCGCCCACACAGTCATTCGGCATCATGAGACAATCGGGACGGCCACCCTTCTCCGACTCCTCGCCGCGTGCGCCCCAGCGGGTGCGCGACCATCTCCGCACGCCGGAGCGCCGGGAGCGCCCCCTCGGCGTCCTCGCCCAGACGGTGATGAGCCTGCGGGCCCTCCTGGCCCGCCGCTTCGCGCCTCCCGCGCCCCCGCCCGCCCAGCGGGACTACACCTTGAGCCGGCGCGCCACGCCGAGCTGGATGGCCGACGCCCTGGTGCGCCCCGACGCGCCGGAGCCCGGCGGCATGCCCCCGGCGCTCCCTGAGCCGTGGAGCCAGAGCCCGTTCGCCCCGGCGGCCCACCCCGCCCCGCGCCCGGCGCGGACGGCTGTCCCGGAAGGCTGGGCGCCCGATCCGGCGCTGATGCAGGCTCCGATGCCGAATGCGGCCTCGTCGTCCTGGCAAGCGCCCCCCGTCCGCCCGGCCCCTTCGGTGGCCGCGGTCCATGGCGGTCCGCGGGCCCGCCACGAGGGAGAGTTCGCCGGTGCTGCAGAGGCGCCGCACCAGCAGGCCTGGCCGCAGGATTCCCGAGGCCTCAGGCTGCAAGATCCCAGGTTGCAAGATCTCAGGTTGCAAGATCCCCGGCTGCAAGAGCCCCAGCTGCAGGATCCACGGCTGCAGGATCCTCTGCAGCAGGAATTCGTGTCCCTCCGGCCCGAAGCGGTCGTGCCGCCGGTCGAGCCGGCCCGGGCGCGCGCGTCCGACCCCGTCCTCATCGAACCCGTCCTCACGGCCGAGCCCGATCTCTTCGCGCCCCCGGCCGTCATGGTCGCCCCGGAGGCCTCGGCGCCGCGCCGCGCTTCGACCTGGGCACCGGACCCGGCCCTCACCCCCGAGGGCGGCTGGACCATGCCGATTCCCCCGGCCGGTCCGGCCCGGGCTGTGCTGACCCGCGCCCGCCGCCGCGACGCGGAGCCGTCCGCCGCGGTCCCGGAACCGCGGTCCCGTCCGGCGCCGCAAGCCTCGCTGCAGGATCTTTCGCCTCAGCGTCCCGCCGAGACCGGCGTGCGCTTCACCCGCACGCCCGACCACGTGCTGCAGGCGCGCCACCGCCGGCGCGAGCAGGTCCTGCGGGAGAAGGAAGAGGCCCTGCGCGCCGCCGAGGCCGAGGCCGCCGCCCTTGCGCAAGCCGAGCTCGCGGCCGCCGAGGCCGCCCGGGTCGAGGCCGAAGCGGCCCGCGCCGAAGCCGAGGCCGCCGCGGCGGCCGCCGCCGTGCCCCTGTGGCGCCAGCCCTACGTGCTGCCGCCGGGCGTGCGCTTCACCCGCACGCCGGACCACCTGCTGCGCCATTCGCAGGAGGAGATCGTCAGGTCCGAGGCCGTGCCGGAGCCCGCCATGCCGGAGCCCGCGGAGGCCGTGGCCGGCGATGGCGCGCCCGAGACCGGTTCGCTCGTCGAGTCGGCGGCCTCCTCCGCCGAGCCCGTTGCGATGGTGGGGCCCGCCGAGACCACCGCCATGACGGCGGAGGCGGTCGCGGAGGCCGTCGTCCTGGACATCGCTCAGGAGACCGTTCCGCCGATCGTCCAAGAGACCGTCCCGGACCTCGCCGAGCCTGCGAATTCCCCGGCCGAAGAGGCGCCGGTCGCGGTCGCCTGCGCGACGGAATCGCCCGCCGAATCCGGGATCGCCCCTCCCGACGCCGTCGCACCCGAGGCCGCATCGGCCGAACCGGTGCCGCTCACGCCGGACGTGACGGTTCCGCAGATGGTCGCGGTCGCCGAGGCGCCGGCCCTGCCGGCCCAGATCGTCGACGTGCCGCGACCCTTCGATGTGCCGCAAGTCTTCGATGTGCCGCAAATCTTCGATGTGCCGCAAATCTTCGACGTGCCGAACAGCGCCATCCTGGTGCCGGTCGACGTCTCGCATCTGCGCTCACTGCCGCCGCGCCCGGTCTATACCCTCGACCGCCTGCTCCAGCACGACTGGACGCACCCGCTCTCGACGGCCGCCGAGCAGGACAACCGGCCGGTTCCGGACCCGGAGGAGGCTGTTGCCGAGGAGCCGGCCGCCGAGGTCCCTCCCGCCGAAGTCTCGCCCGCCGAAGTCTCGCCCGCCGAAGTCTCGCCCGCCGAAGTCTCGCCCGCCGGGGCCGTCGCTGCGGAGGCGGTCGCTTCACGGGCCGAGCCCGTCGCCGGCGAATCGGCCGAGGCTGCCGGGCCGCCGCTGTCGGCCGGGATGCCGCGGGGCGGGATGTCCTCGGCGGATTTGCCCTCCAGCGACGTGTCCGCCATCGACCTGGCGCTCATGGGCTTCCAGCCCGTGGGCATGCCTCCCGCGGACTTCTATTCCCTGGATTTCCATTTTTCCTTGGATTTCCAGGCCATGGGCTTGGCTCTCGCGGACTTGCCTTCTGCGGACTTGCCTTCTGCGGACTTGCCGCCCGAGACGGCCGTCGAGCCTGGGATGGATGCCGTCGCGGCGGTGATCGCGCCCATGGACGAGGTGGCCGAAGCCGGCGTCGCCGGGGAGCGGAACTCTGCTCGCGACCTGCCGCCCGAGACGATCCTGCTGCCGGCGCCCGCCCCGCTGCTGGCGCTCACCTACGTGCCCTTCACGGAGACGGCCTTCCTGCCCGTTCCGGTGGCGCCCGAGCCTCCGGCCGCGCCGATGCCGCCCTCCGTCGCCGTCGAGGCCGAGGCGAAGGTCGAGACCGCGATGGAGGTGGCGCCGGCCGTCGCGTCGGAGCCCGCTCTTCCCGCCGCGCCCTTGGCCTTCACGCCGGTGCCGTGGTCGTTCATCGCTGCGGACGCGCAGCCCGTCGCGCAGCCCGGGGCGGCGTACGAACTCCCTCAGGCGCCCGTCGGGGATCGGCCTGCAGCAGAACCCACCGCTCCCGCCGCGCCGCGGGGGGCGCAGCCCTTCGTCTACGTGCCGACCGGTCGCCTCAACGCGCTGCCGCCCGCCCCGACCCTGCCCTCCCCGCCGCGTCCGCCGCGCATCATCCTGCCGGTTGCTGCGCAACCGGGGCCGGTTGCATCGCAATCAGCGCCGGTCGCTGCGCAGCCGACGACGTTCGACCCGCAGCAGCCGGTGCCGGTCTCCGAGCAGGCCGTTACCCCGGCCCCCGAGCCGGGGACGGTCGCGCCGGCACCGTCCTGGGCGCCTGCCCTGCCGGAGATGTCGCTGGCGGAGCCGCACGGGCTGGTCATCGGCACGGCCGGCCTCGATTGCGACCTCGGCCTCGATGCCGACGATGACGGGGACGACGAGGACGACATCCTGGCGCCGGTCGCCACCATCCCGCTGCGCCAGGTCTCGCGGCTGGTCGAGGTGCCCTACGAGCTGCCCTCGGTCGACCTCCTGGCCGAGCCGCGGGAATCGGACGGCAGCAACCTCGATCCCGAGATGCTGGAGGACAACGCCATCCAGCTGCAGCAGGTGATCCAGGATTTCGGGGTGCGCGGCGAGATCCTCGCCGTGCGGCCGGGCCCGGTGGTGACGCTCTACGAGATGGAGCCGGCGCCCGGCACCAAGTCGAGCCGCGTCATCTCGCTCGCCGACGACATCGCCCGCTCGATGTCGGCCATCTCCGCCCGCGTCGCCGTGGTCCAGGGCCGCAACGCCATCGGCATCGAGTTGCCGAACCTCAAGCGCGAGACGGTGTACTTACGCGAACTCCTGACCTCGCCGGCCTTCGTCGAGACCAAGCAGAAGCTCGCGCTCTGCCTCGGCAAGAATATCGGCGGCGAGGCGATCATCGCCGATCTCGCCCGCATGCCCCACCTGCTGGTCGCCGGCACCACCGGCTCGGGCAAGTCGGTCGCGATCAACACCATGATCCTGTCGCTGCTCTACCGGCTGAAGCCGGAGGAGTGCCGCCTGATCATGGTCGATCCCAAGATGCTGGAACTGTCGGTCTATGACGGCATCCCGCACCTGCTCTCGCCGGTCGTCACCGATCCCAAGAAGGCGGTCGTCGCCCTCAAATGGGCGGTGCGCGAGATGGAGGAGCGCTACAAGAAGATGGCGCGCCTCGGCGTTCGCAACATCGACGGCTTCAACGCCCGGGTGGCGGAGGCGCGCGCGCGCGGCGAGGTGATCACCCGCACCGTCCAGACCGGCTTCGACCGCGAGACCGGCGAGGCGATCTACGAGGACGAGGTGATGGACCTCACCGCCCTGCCCTACATCGTGATCGTGGTCGACGAGATGGCCGACCTGATGATGGTGGCGGGCAAGGACATCGAGGGCGCGATCCAGCGTCTCGCCCAGATGGCCCGCGCCGCCGGCCTGCATCTGATCATGGCGACGCAGCGCCCGTCGGTGGATGTCATCACCGGCACGATCAAGGCGAATTTCCCGACCCGGATCTCGTTCCAGGTGACCTCGAAGATCGACTCGCGGACGATCCTGGGCGAGATGGGCGCCGAGCAGTTGCTGGGCCAGGGCGACATGCTGTTCATGGCCGGCGGCGGCCGGACGACCCGGGTCCACGGCCCGTTCTGCTCGGACGACGAGGTCGAGCAGGTCGTGGCGCATCTCAAGCGCCAGGGCCGCCCGTCCTACCTCGACGCCGTCACGGCGGACGAGGAGGCCGAGGAGGCCGCGGCCGCCGCGCAGGACACGCCGGTCATGGACCAGGGCAGCTTCGGCGACCCGACCGCCGACCTCTACGACCAAGCGGTGGCGGTGGTGCTGCGCGACAAGAAGGCGTCGACCAGCTACATCCAGCGTCGATTGCAGATCGGCTACAACCGGGCGGCCTCGCTGATGGAGCGGATGGAGCGCGAGGGCATCGTCGGCCCCGCCAACCATGCCGGCAAGCGCGAGATCCTGATCGAGCCCGCGCCGCAGCCGGGGTCCCAGCCCGGGGCCGACGAGGCGTGAGCCGCCCCGCCGTCGCATATTCGCCACAGGGGGCGGCTCTATGGCCGGACCGGCCCCTGCGGCACGCCAGCCTTCCGGGCCGGCGTGCCGGCCTGCCCCGCCTTCGCCCATACGGAGAACCCTGCCGATGACCGGCCGTCCCCGCTCCGGCCCGCTCCGCGCGGTGTCCCTCGGCGCCGCTCTCTCGGTCGCCGCCCTGGTGAGCGCGGCGCCTGCCCAGGCGCAGGTGTCGTCGTTCCTCGACGGTCTGTTCGGCCGCAAGGACCCGGCGCCCGAGGTGCAGCCGGACGTGGCGCCCGCCGCCCCGAGCCAGGCGGCACCGGCCGGACCCTCCGCCGCCCGGGCGCCGCTTCCGCCGCGCCGGCCGACTTCCCTCGGCGGGGCCAGGGGCACTGCGCCCGAGCCGGTCGAGACCGCCGCCGTCCCGGCCGCCCCCGAGGCCGGCCGCCCGGCACAGCAGGTCGCCGCCGCCACCACCGCGGCCGCTGTCGATCCCGCCAATCCGGCCGCGGTGATCGAGCGCGCCAACGCCTATTTCAACAACGTCTCGACGCTGACCGGCAACTTCATCCAGATCGGCGCCGACGGGCGCAAGATCGGCGGCAAGCTCTACCTCGCCAAGCCCGGACGCCTGCGCTTCGACTACGACCAGCCCTCGACACTCGAGGTGATCGCCGACGGCACCTCGGTGGCCGTGCGCGACCGCAAGCTGGCGACCCAGGACCTCTACTTCATCTCGCAGACACCACTGAAATTCCTGCTCCGCGACAAGATCGACCTCGCCCGCGACCTCACCGTCACCGACGTCGCGGCCGAGCCCGGCGGCATCCGCATCGTGCTCGACGATCGCTCGACGCTGGGGGGCACCTCCCGCATCGCGCTCTACTTCGACGACGCGATGAAGACCTTGAGCCAGTGGCGGATCACCGACCCGCAGGGCTACCAGACCACCGTGCTGCTCTCCAACCTCCAGCGCGGCCGCGCCGTCGACGGCATGCTGTTCGTCATCAATTACGGCCGGGCGGTCGACAAGGAGCTGGAAGCCAAGATGCAGCAGGCCCGTCCCAACTGATCCATCCCAGTGCGCTTCGCCATCGACAGGCCGATGGCGAAGCGTCCGGCGCATGAGCGCCGACGCCCAGTCGGGCTCAGCCGGCGCGTTTGAACGCGCTGCGGTTTTACTCCTGCTTTCGAGACCTCGACCGTTGCGCCTCACCGTCAGCACCTGGAACATCAACTCGGTCCGCCTGCGCATCGACCTCGTGCGTCGCTTCCTCGACGAGGCGAAGCCCGACGTGCTCTGCCTCCAGGAGACCAAATGCCCGGACGACCGTTTCCCGTTGAAGGAGCTGCAGAGCTTCGGCTATCCGCACGTCGTCTTCGCCGGGCAAAAAGGGTATAACGGCGTCGCGATCCTCTCGCGCCTGCCGCTCGTCACCCGCGAGGTGATGAGCTTCTGCGAGCGCCAGGACGCGCGCCACATCTCGGCGGTGCTCGGACCGGAGGCGGGCCTTGCGGCCGGCATCGCGATCCACGACTTCTACGTCCCGGCCGGCGGCGACGTGCCGGACGCGAAGCTGAACGACAAATTCGCCCACAAGCTCTCCTTCATGGACGAGCTGCGCGCCTGGGGCGGCCGGCGCCCCTCGGGTCCGGCAATCCTCGTCGGCGACCTCAACGTGGCGCCGCTCGAGCACGATGTCTGGTCGCACAAGCAACTGCTCGACGTGGTCAGCCACACCCCGATCGAGACCGAGCGCCTGGAATCCCTAAGGGGCGAGGCCGGCTGGATCGACACGATGCGCCACCTGCGCCCGCCGCCGGAGAAGATCTATACGTGGTGGAGCTACCGTTCCCCCGACTGGGCGGCGGCCGACAAGGGACGGCGACTCGACCATATCTGGGTCACGCCGGACCTCGCCGATACGGTGAAGTCGGTGACGGTGGCGCGGCATGCCCGGGCCTGGGAGAAGCCGTCGGACCATGTGCCGGTGACGGTCGAATTGGAGCTGTAGAGGTTCGGCAACGACCGGATCGATCGATCTGGCGCCGAAGTCGACAGCTCTCCACGTCATCACGGGGCTCGTCGAAGACGAGAATCTGGGGTCCATAGCCGCTGACGGTGCAAGATGAGGCGACCGTCGTTCCCATGGGGCCGTCCGTCATTCAACTTGCGCTCGCCCGCGATCGAGTCTCTACTCCGGTCATGGCATCGGTCGCCCTCCAGATTCCGGACACGGTCATGCAGCAGGCACAGGATGCTGCGACGGAAGAGGGCACCCCCTGGATCAGACGCTCCTCGGCCTCATCACCGACGGCGTCGATCAGCAGCGCAGGTTCCGGACCATGCGCGAGCGCGTAGCGCGGGCCGATGTCGCTGCCGCCCTGGCAATCCTCGATCGGGCGCCGGACGTGCGCCCGACCCCGGTGACGAGATCCCGTGAGTTCCCGCGCCGACGCCGTGACGCCAATCCCATTCCAGAGCATCCGCGAGCGTTGGCACGCGGACCCGTGGTATCGGGCTTCCTACGAGGAGGTCTCTCCGGCCATGGCACTGGCCTTCGCCATGGCGGAGGGGCTCGGCAGGCCTCGACGCTCTCTCAGGCGGAGGTCGCCCGGCGCATCGGTGCCTCGCAGGCGATGGTGGCACGGTGGGAGACAGGCAAGGCAGCGCCGACCACGACCTCTCTGCGCCGTTTCGCTGAGGCGACGGGAGCCCGCCGCCGGATCGAGTGCGCCTTCGAGCGGGACTGACGGGCGAAGGGGCGGAGCGCTACGCGCCACCCCTCCCCGTCCGCCCTACCGATCCGCCTTCTCGCCCGCGGCTTCCCTGGCGACGAACCCCTTCGTCACCGGCACGATCTGAGCAAACACCGCCTCGGCCATCCGCTCCTCCTCCTTGAGAGACAGGCGCAGGGTCTCGATGTCGCGGGCGTGCCCGGCCTCCTCGGCCAGCGTGATCAGCGAGGTATAGGCGGCGATCTCGTAGGTCTCGACCGAGTAGTCGGTATAGAGGTTCTTCAAGACCTCGTCGCCGGTCACGCTGTGGACGAGCGCCGCGACATTGCCCACCGTCTGGGTCACCACGTCCTTGAGGAGCGAGCGGTCCTCGCCGTGGCGGTGCAGCAGGTCGGCGAGGCGGGTGACCTGCTGGTCGGTCTCGCTCCTGTGCAGCCGCAGCGCCTGGGTCAGGTCGGGATAGTGCTCGTAGCGCTCGATCTGGCGCTGGATCATCTGCGCCGCCTGCTTCTCCAGGGCGTGGGTGTTGCGCAGGGCCGTGACGTAGATCGCCTGCACGGTCTCGTCGCTCTTGGCCGCGGTCGCGGTCGTGGTCATCGCACATCCTCTCGTGGGGTGGAGAATGGCGGGCAAACTACGTGGGGGTATCTCGGGTTCGACCTCGGCCGTTCCCGGATGCAGCCGGCATGGGCGTGACGAAACCGCGCGCGGTCAGAATGGCACGCAGGCCACAGGGGAGTGGCAAGGGGCGACGGATCGTGTATAGGCTGCGCCACCCTCGCCCGCACACGGCGAGGTTTTTCGCCTTGGCAGACCGCGCTGGACGACATCCCGGCCCGGCCGAGCCCTTGCGGAAGGCGGCCTCCCTCAAGAGCCCGCGCACCTCGTGAACCCGTAGCACTGAAAGGACACGCGATGTCGATCACGGCGGAGCGCAAGACCGCGCTCATCAAGGAACATGCCCGCGGCGGGACCGACACCGGCTCGCCGGAAGTGCAGGTCGCGATCCTCACCGAGCGGATCCAGAACCTCACCGGGCACTTCAAGACCCACACCAAGGACAACCACTCGCGCCGCGGCCTGCTCAAGCTGGTGTCGCAGCGCCGGTCGCTCCTCGACTACCTGAAGCGCAAGGACGAGGCCCGCTACCGCGCCCTCATCGAGCGCCTCGGCATCCGCCGCTAAGGTGGACCTCACGCGGTTCGGGCACCGGTCCGGGCCGCGTTTTCGCGGGTGAGCCTCGAGGCTCCCCCGTCCCGGGTGGGCCGGAATGGGTCCGGCCGCCCTTAATCCGGGACCCGCACTGAAGAATGCGGGCCGCGACCGCCAGGGCAGGATCGCCGGTGGCTCTCAATGAGCCCCTCGCCGTCTTGCGCTGGCGCCGCCCTCCCGGACCGCAGGAAGGCATGACGAACATGTTCGACGTTCAACGCGAAGAGCTGCTGTGGGGCGGGCGCAAGCTCGTGCTCGAGACCGGCAAGGTCGCCCGCCAGGCCGACGGCGCCGTGGTCGCCACCTACGGCGAGACCTCGGTGCTCGCCACCGTGGTGTCGATGAAGGAGCCGAAGCCCGGCATCGATTTCCTGCCGCTCACGGTGAACTACCAGGAGCGCACCTACGCCGCCGGCCGCATCCCGGGCGGCTACTTCAAGCGCGAGGGCCGTCCCTCCGAGAAGGAGACCCTGGTCTCCCGCCTGATCGACCGGCCGATCCGCCCCCTCTTCGTCGAGGGCTGGCGCAACGACACCCAGCTCGTCGTCACGGTGCTCTCGCACGACCTCGAGACCGATCCCGACATCCTCGCCATGGTGGCGGCCTCCGCGGCGCTGACCCTGTCGGGCGTGCCGTTCATGGGCCCGATCGGGGCTGCCCGCGTCGGCTATGTCGGCGGTCAGTACAAGCTCAACCCGCCCATCCAGGAAATGGAGGGCTCGACCCTCGACCTCGTCGTCGCCGGCACCCAGGACGCCGTGCTGATGGTGGAGTCGGAGGCGAAGGAGCTGTCCGAGGACGTGATGCTCGGGGCCGTGATGTTCGGCCACAAGCACTTCCAGCCGGTCATCGAGGCGATCATCCGCCTCGCCGAGAAGGCCGCCAAGGAGCCGCGCAACTTCCAGCCCGCGGATAATTCCGAGGTCGAGAAGGCCGTGCTCGAGGTCGGCGAGGCCGATCTGCGCGAGGCCTACAAGAACACCGTCAAGCAGGAGCGCTACGCCGCCGTCGACGCCGTGAAGGCGAAGGTGATGGCAGCCCTCGCGCCGCCTGAGGGCGAGGCCCGCTTCGAGGCCGAGAAGATCAAGGCCGCCTTCAAGGAGGCCCAGTCGAAGGTGGTCCGCTGGAACATCCTCGACACCGGCTCCCGGATCGACGGCCGCGACGTGAAGACCGTCCGCCCGATCGTCTCCGAGGTCGGCGTGCTGCCCCGCACCCACGGCTCGGCCCTGTTCACCCGCGGCGAGACCCAGGCGCTGGTGGTGGCGACGCTGGGCACCGGCGACGACGAGCAGTTCATCGACGCGCTCTCGGGCACCTACAAGGAGACGTTCCTCCTCCACTACAACTTCCCGCCCTATTCGGTGGGCGAGACCGGCCGCATGGGCTCGCCCGGCCGCCGCGAGATCGGCCACGGCAAGCTCGCCTGGCGCGCCGTGCACCCGGTCCTGCCGGCCGCCCACGAGTTCCCCTACACGATCCGCGTCGTGTCGGAGATTACCGAGTCGAACGGCTCGTCCTCGATGGCCTCGGTCTGCGGCGCCTCGCTGTCGCTGATGGATGCCGGCGTGCCCCTGCGCCGTCCGGTGGCCGGCATCGCCATGGGCCTCATCCTCGAGGGTGAGCGCTACGCGGTGCTGTCCGACATCCTCGGCGACGAGGATCATCTCGGCGACATGGACTTCAAGGTGGCCGGCACGGAGGAGGGCATCACCTCGCTCCAGATGGACATCAAGATCGCCGGCATCACCGAGGAGATCATGCGGGTGGCGCTCGCCCAGGCCAAGGACGGTCGCGCGACCATCCTCGGCGAGATGTCCAAGGCGCTGACCGCCGCCCGTCCCGAGCTCGGCGAGCATGCGCCGCGCATCGAGACGATGCAGATTCCGACCGACAAGATCCGGGAAGTGATCGGCACCGGCGGCAAGGTGATCCGCGAGATCGTCGAGAAGACCGGCGCCAAGATCGACATCCAGGATACCGGCATCATCAAGATCGCCTCGGCCGACGGCAAGGCGATCAAGGCGGCCTACAACTGGATCCGCTCGATCGTGGCCGAGGCCGAGGTCGGCATGATCTACGAGGGCACCGTCGTGAAGACGATGGAGTTCGGCGCCTTCGTCAACTTCTTCGGCGCCAAGGACGGTCTCGTCCACATCTCCGAGCTCGCCGCCCAGCGCGTCGCCAAGGTCACCGACGTGGTGAAGGAGGGCGACAAGGTGAAGGTGAAGTTCCTCGGCCAGGACGATCGCGGCAAGATCCGCCTGTCGATGAAGGTCGTCGACCAGGAGACCGGCGAGGACCTGACGGAGAAGCTGAAGGCCCAGCGCGACGCCGACCGCTCGCGCGAGCGGCAGCCCCGCGGCGAGTGATCGCTGAGGCGGTCGGCGGGGGCCGGACGGTTTCCGCCGCCATGCCCTGGAAGCGCGGCCCTGCGGGGCCGCGCTTTTTTGTGCCCGCTGCGAAAGGCTGCGTCAGGCACGTTGATACTGCGACGTGCCTTGCATCCCGGTCGGCGGGCAACTGATTTGACGACGGATGACGCGTACCAGCGGCTCGTCGAGCAACTGGACGAGGTGCTCGGCCCCTTCGCTGGCGAGATGAGGATCATCCCCTCGCCCTTCTGGCGTCCCGTATGGGCGACCTGATCGAAGCCTACGACGAGGAGCATCGCCCGCTTCCGGTGGCCACGGGAGCCGAGGTGCTGCGCGTGATCATGGTGGAGCGCGGGTTGGGGCAATCCGATCTGCCGGAGGTCGGGGGGCCGTCGGTCGTGTCAGAGATCCCGGCCGGGAAGCGCCAGATCAACCTGCGTCAGGCGCGAGCGCTTGCAGATCGGTTCGGCTTTCCGGCCGCGCTGTTCCTGGGACTGTGAGCCGCCTGCCGCCATCATTCTTCCCGTCCGCCTCCGCCCCTGCTTAAAGGTCTGCCGCGGGCCGCAGCCGATTCGCCCGCCGGGGAGGCAGCGCATGAGCGACGATCTCGTCTTCTACACCCACCCGATGTCCCGCGGGCGCATCGTCCGTTGGATGCTGGAGGAGGTCGGGGCGCCCTACCGGACCGAAATCCTCGGCTACGGGCAGACGATGAAGGATGCCGCCTACCGCACCATCAATCCGCTCGCCAAGGTGCCTGCGCTCGTGCATCGCGGCGTGACCGTGACCGAGACGGCGGCGATCTGCGCCTACCTGGCCGATGCCTTCCCGCAGGCCGGCCTCGCCCCGGCCATCGATGATCCGGAGCGCGGCGCCTATTACCGCTGGCTGTTCTTCGCCGCCGGCCCGGTCGAGGCGGCGGTGACCGACAAGGCGCTCGGCGTCGAGGTGCCGGAGGACAGGCGCCGCATGGTCGGGTACGGCAGCATGGCGGAGGTGCTCGACGCCCTCGAAGGCGCGGTTTCGGGCAGAGACTACCTCGCCGGCGGGCGCTTCTCGGCCGCCGATCTCTATCTCGGGTCGCACCTGATGTGGGGGATGCAGTTCGGCGGCATCGAGCGACGCCCTGCCTACGAAGCCTATGTCGCCCGCCTCGCCGGCCGGCCGGCGGCCGTGCGCGCCCGGGAGATCGACGACCGGCTGATCGCACAAGCGCCGCAGGCCTGAGAGAAGCGCCGCAGGCTTGAGCGATACGCCGCAAGGGCCGAGCGGAGCTTTCGCCAGGGAACGTCCGGCCTCCGGCCGCGTTCGCACCGCGACGCAGCGGAATTCTTCCGCGACCGACCCTGACGGAGACCCCATGGCCAACGACCTGATGCACGACGTGTTCGGCGGCGAGCGCAACCTGACCACCAAGGAGCGCGCCATCTCGGTCGTGCTCGGCCTCGGGCTGGCCGCGGCGGCGGCGCAGCCCCGGCCGAACAAGTTCCTGAGCCTCGCGGCCCTGGTCGCCGGCTCGCTCCTGGCGATCCGCGGCGCCACCGGCCATTGCGCCGCCAAGTCGCTGATGAACAGCGGCTCCCACGAGCCGGCGCGGATTTGATCCCGGGGGGCGCCGATTCGGCGCCCCTTTCCTTTGTGCCTTTGTGCGAACGAAAAAAGGCCCGCACCGGGCTGCCGGCGCGGGCCTTGTCTCGTACAGGATGGCCGGCGGTGTCCCGCCGGCTTCCCGGATATCAGAGGACCGTGGTGCGGCGGCGGCCCTGGATGAAGCCGTAGATCGCCAGGACGATCACGGCGCCGACGACCGAGGCGATCAGGCCCGCGCCCTCGTTGGGCGGGTACCAGCCGGTGAGCTGACCCAGGAACGTCGCCACGAAGGCGCCGACGATGCCCAGCAGCGTGGTCATGATGAAGCCGCTCGGCTCGTTGGCCGAGCCGGGCATGATGAACTTGGCGATGACACCGGCGACGAAGCCGATGATGATGGTCCACAGGATCGCAAGCATTGGGGTCTGCCCTTCGGCTCCGCTTCGATGCAGGGCAAACGCACGAGGTCCGGCCATGGTTGCGCCGAACTTCGCGCTTCGGAACGCTGTGGATGGCGCGAGGCCTTTACGTGGCCCTCGGTTCGGCGGCACAAGGCGCCGGAGCGCCATTCCAGCGCCTCGAGGAGTGTTTCGATGACCATCACCCGTTTCGACACCGGCCCCCGGATGAGCCAGGCGGTGGTCCATAACGGCACCGCCTACCTCGCCGGCCAGGTCGCGGACAACGTCTCGAACAACGAGGGCGTCGAGGCGCAGACCAAGGACATCCTGGCCCAGATCGACGCGCTGCTCGCGACCGTCGGCAGCGACAAGACCCGTCTGCTCTCGGCCACGATCTACCTCGCCGACATGTCGACCTTCGCCGAGATGAACCGTGCCTGGGACGGCTGGGTCGCCGAAGGCCACACCCCGGCCCGCGCCACCGTCGAGGCGAAGCTCGCCGGCCCGCAATACAAGGTCGAGATCTCGATCATCGCCGCGGTCAAGGCCTGACATGCGGCTCCTCCGGCGCGGCTTCCTGCGGGCGACCACCGCCTGCCTTCTCGCTCTGGCGGCTGGGTTCCCGACGGGGCCAGCAGTCGCGGCCGCGCCGGAGCGGGTCGTCAACATCTACAACTGGTCGGATTATATCGACCCCAAGATGCTCGACGCCTTCACGCGCGAGACCGGCATCAAGGTCGTCTACGACACCTACGACACCAACGAGATCCTCGAGACCAAGCTGCTCGCCGGCCGCTCGGGCTACGACCTCGTGGTGCCGACGGGGCCCTTCCTGCAGCGCCTGATCAAGGCCGGCGCCTTCCAGCCCCTCGACAAGGCCAAGCTGCCGAACCTCAAGCACGCCTGGCCCGAGGTGACGGCGCGGCTCGCGGCCTACGATCCGGGCAACGCCTACGCCGTCGACTACATGTGGGGCACCACCGGCATCGGGGTGAACACCGCGCTCGTGCGCGAGCGCTTGGGGCCCAACCAGCCGCTCAACACCTGGGACATCGTCCTGCGCCCGGAGCTGATCGCCAAGCTCAAGGATTGCGGCGTCACGATGCTGGATTCTCCCGACGATATCATTCCGAGCGTGCTCCAGGCGCTCGGGCTGAAGCCCGATTCGCGCCGGGTCGACGACCTCGACAAGGCGGGCGACGCGCTGTTCCGCATCCGCGGCGCGGTGCAGAAGTTCCACTCCTCCGAGTACATCAACCAGCTCGCCAATGGCGACGTCTGCCTCTCGGTCGGCTATTCGGGCGACATCCTGCAGGCCCGCCGTCGCGCCCGCGAGGCCAAGAACGACGTCGACATCGCCTATTACATCCCGCAGCAGGGCGCCCTGATGTGGTTCGATGCCTTCGCGATCCCCAAGGACGCGGCCCACGCGGCGGAGGCCCACGCCTTCATCGACTTCATGATGCGGCCCGAGGTGGCGGCGGCCAACACCAACTTCGTCTCCTACGCGAGCGGCAACCTGGCGGCGAAGACCCTGATCCGCCCCGAGATCCTGTCCGATCCCGGCATCTACCCGGACGAGGCGACCTTCCGGCGGCTGTTCACCAACACCGCCTACGACGACCGCACCCAGCGGGTGGTGACGCGGCTCTGGACCCGCGTCCGCACCGGGCGGTGAGGCCCAAGGTCCGGCCAAGCTCCGGCCAAGTCCCGGGCAAGTTCGAGCCGCGTTTGGACCAAACGGCCGGTACTGCCGGCACGGACGGCATGCTAACCGGGAGGGATGGGTGATCCGTGCGAACCCGTCCTGATGATGCTCCGCGATGCCGGCGAGGCGGTGCCGCCCCTCGCCGGGCAGCTCGCCGCCAAGGGCTACGGCATCGTCGATGCCGTGGGGACGGAACTGGATCCGGTGCCGGCCGCCATCGCCGGAGGGTGGGTGGTCGATCTGGCGCTGGTGAGCCCGGGCCTGTCGGCCTCGCCGGAGCTGCCGGGCATCGCCGCGCGCCTGCGGGTGGCCTGGCCCCGCCTGCCGCTGGTCTGCTTGCCCGAGGCCGCTGCCGTCCCCGGCCTGCCCTCCCTGTCCCGGGACATGAGCCTGTCCGAGATTTGCGAGCGCCTGGACGACCTGATGCTGGCGGCCGCGGAGATGCGCGCCGAGGCCGAGAGGCTGCACTGGATGGCCACCGGTTTCGCCGCGCGAGTGCGGCAGGCGCGCCTCGGGCTCGGACATGCCGTCGCCGATGCGCAGCGTCTCCTCGCCGAGGTCCGGCGTCTCCCCGGGAAGGGCGGGCCGGACGACGGCCTGTCGTGAGGACGGCCCCCTCTTGGCGAGAGAGGGCCGGGACTCATCAATCCTTGAGGTCGTCCGGCACCTTGCCGCCGTTCTCCTCCAGCTTCTTGATGACCTGCTTGTGCAGCCACACGTTCATCGTGGCCGAGTCGTCGGTGTCGCCGGTGTAGTTCAGCTCCTTGGCGAGCTCCTTGCGGGCCGACAGGCTGCTGTCGAGATGGAGCAGCTTCATCAGATCGACGATCGAGGTGCGCCAGTTGAGCGGCTGCCCGGCCTTCGCGGCGAGGTCGTTGAGCACCGCCTCGACATCGACCTTCCCGTCGACCTTCGGCACGCTGGCGCCCGAAGACGCGTCCGAGCCGCCGCCGAGTGCGCCGCCCGTGGAGGTGTCGGTCTTCGGCGCGTCCGACGTCTGCGCCTGGGCGTCGCCGCCGCCGAAGGGGTGCAGGATCTTGCTGACGATCGTCCCGAGCAGGCTCATCGTGTCATCCTCCGTCAAGGGCTCATGGTGGCGCCCGCGACCATGCGGCCGTGGGCGGATATAGGGTGCGCTCGCCCTGCGGCACCGTCGTCACGGTAACGAACCGCCCCGCTTCCCGTTCCTCGCCGCAGGGGAGATGCGCGCTTCCGGCCGCTTCACGGACCCGCCGGATCGGGTAAGGACGTTGCGCCGGCCTCGACACGGGGCCGATGAGATCGAAGGCCGTGGACGAGGCATGACAGGGGATCCGATCCGCCGGGCGCTCGACGACGTCTGGTACTGCGTCGGCGAGAGCCGCAGCCTGCGGCCCGGGGGTATGCGGTCTGTGAGCCTCGGCGAGGAGGCCGTGGTGGTCGGGCGCGAGGAATCGGGTGCGCTGTTCGCGCTGCGCGACCGCTGCCCCCATCGCGGCATGGCGCTCTCGGCCGGCCGCATCGTCGACGGCAACCTCGTCTGCCCGTTCCACGGCTGGCAGTTCCGGCCCGACGGCGCCTGCGCGGCGATTCCGGCCCTCGCCCGCCGGGACGACGCCAACTTCGCCTCGGTCCGCCTCGCCCGCTTCGCGATTGCCGAGAAATCCGGCCTGATCTGGATCCATGCGAGCGCGAATCCCGCGGGTGCGAACCCGGACGCGGCGCCGCCGATCCCGGAGGTCGAGTTCAAGTATTGCGGCCAGCTCGTCGAGATCCTGGAGGTCGAGGCCTCGTTCGACCTCGTCGCCCTGAGCTTCGTCGATCCGGCCCACGTCGCCTACGTGCACGATTCCTGGTGGTGGCGCCCGTCGAAGACCATGAAGGAGAAGGTGAAGCACTTCGCGCCCTCGCCCTTCGGCTTCACCATGACGAGCCACACCGCGAAGACCGCCTCCCTCGCCTACCGCCTGCTCGGCTCGATCCCGGAGGTCGAGATCGAGTTCCGGCTGCCGGGGGTGCGGCTGGAGCGGATCACCGCCGGCGAGAAGCGCTTGGCCAACTACACCTTCGCCGCGCCGCTGGCGAACGGGCGCACCGCGCTCATCAATGCGATGTACTGGAACATTCCGGCGCTCAACCTGCTCAAGCCCGTCGCCCGGCCGCTGATGCGCCAGTTCCTCGGCCAGGACCGGGACGTGCTCCAGATCGCCCAGCGCGGCCTCGACCGGAAGCCCGCCATGGTGCTGATGGGCGAGAGCGACGTGCAGTCGCAATGGTATTTCAGCCTCAAGCGCGAGTTCCTGCGCGCCCGCGAGGCCGAGGCTGCCTTCGTCAATCCCTTGGAGCCGCGGGAACTGCGCTGGCGCAGCTGAGTTCGGCCTGGGAATTCCATCCTGGGTAGAGGCCCTGACGCAGAATTCTTCCGGTTGTGTGTCCGGGCGCTATCGCGACCCGCATCGTTTGGCCTATTCAGGGTCGAGTCGCTGCCCGGAGAATCGGATGTCCGAGGACATCTTCCGCATCATCTACAAGAGTGCCGCCGCGCATCCGGCGGATGTGATGCTGGGTCACGGCCATATCGCGAACCTGCTCGCCACGGCCCGGCAGCGCAACCGGGCGGCCGATGTCTCGGGCGTCCTGGTCTATACCGGCCTCGGCTTCTTCCAGGTGCTGGAGGGCCCGCGATCCAGCGTCCAGCCGATCTTCGAATCGATCCTGGCCGATCGGCGCCATCACACCCTGGCGGTGATCGAGATGGATTTCACCGCCGAGCGCCGCTTCGACGGCTGGGCCATGGGGTTTCTCGGTACCACCCGCGAACTCGACGACCGGCTCAACGGCATCGGGCTCGGCCCGGTCGGGGGGCCCGAGACCCTGGACCGGCTCCTGCGCCGGACCCTGCTCGTCCTCGTCGACAGCCCGATCAGCATGCCGTGGCTCGGTGCGCGCGAGGATGGTCTCGGGGCCGCCCTCGCGCGGCGGTTCTGACCTGACAGCCTGTTTGAGGGGATTGCTCTGCTGTAAGCTGAGAGTGACACGGCTTCCGGAGGATTCCTTCCGGACGCCGTATCACCAGTTCATCCCGCTGCCAGCACCGCCACCGCCACCGCCGGCCCGCAGGTTGACGCGAAGGCGGCTGCTTCGGCGGCGAGGCGCGGCGCGATCAGGTCCGCCAAATCCTCCGCCGGATGCCCGAGGCGCGCGGCGAGGCGCGTGGCGACGAAGCGGCCGGCGCCGCAGTACACGATCGGCGCCGTCTCGAACAGCTCGCCGCGGGACAGGATCAGGCCGGCGGCATCGTGCAGCAGACGCAGCTGCGCCTCGGCGAAGAAGCCCGCGAGTCGCACCCAGTCCTCCTCCGAGCCCTCGTGGCGGTCGCGGCCGATCATCCGGGCGAGGCGGATCTCGGTCTCGGGGATGGACTTGCCCTTGAGGTCGGCACTGTCCTGCTGGTCCTCCGCCTCCGGCAGCAGCCCGAGCAGGCGGTAGGCGTCGGCCGTGGTGGCGAAGCACTCCGCCATCAGCGCCGTGCGCCGGCCGCGGAACGGCGCGGTCTGCGACAGGGCCAGCAGCGGCGTGCGGACCACGCCGGTATAGACCAGCTCCCCCGTCTCGAGCCGCTCGGCATCGCTGTAGCCGATCGGGCGGGGCTGCCCGCCCCGGATCGGGATCAGGTCGGCGGTGGTCGATCCGATATCGACGAGGAGCGCGTCCGGCCGTAAGGCTCCGATCAGGGCGGCGGTGGCGTGCCAGTTGGCGCTGGCGATGTCGGGGGCATGGGACGAGGCCGCGTCGGGCGCGACGAGGCCCGCCCGCCCGGCATAGACCGCCACCTCGCCTTGCAGGGTCCTGGCGGCCCAGGCAGCGAGTTGCGCCACGCCGTCGGCGCGGTCGGCGAAGCAGTCGGTCAGCTCTCCGGTCATCGTCACCGCGTGACGGGCGGGTTCCCGGGTCCAGTCCGGCAGGGCCGCGAAGGTGGCATCCAGCGCCGGCAGGCCGTTCCAGAGCGGGCACGGCGCCTGGACCACCGCCTGCACGCGGTCATCCTCGACCAGCGCCGCCTTGACATGGACCCCGCCGAGGTCCCAGCCGATGACGCGACGGAGCGAGGCGGAGGGATGGAGATGGGTCACGGTCGGGTCTCGCACGGGATGGATCGGGGCGGGGTGGCATGAGCGGGCCCGCTTCCGCAACCCGGACCGAGGTGGTGCCGGTCCTCGATCTGCGCGGCGGCGTGGTGGTGCGGGCGCGCGCCGGCGACCGCGAGGCTTACGCGCCGATCGTCACGCCGCTCTCGGGCAGCCCCGCCCCTGCCGAGGTGGCGCACGGCCTCCTCGCAGCCTGGCCGGCGCGCCGGCTCTACGTCGCCGATCTCGACGCGATCATGGACGGGACGCCGCCGGACCTCGACTCCCTGAGGGCGATCACGGCGTCCTGCCCGGGGGTGGAGCTTTGGGTCGATGCAGGTTTCTCGACCGACGAGGGCGTGGCGGCCTTCCTGGCTGCGGGCTCAGGCCGGCCGGTGCTCGGCAGCGAGAGCCAGGCCGATGCGATGCTGGTGCGTCGGATCGGCGCCCGGGCGATACTCTCCCTCGACAGCCGCGATGGCGTGCCGATGGGCGCGGCCGAGCTGCACGTGGACCCGTCGGCTTGGCCGCCGGAGGTGATCGTGATGACCCTGTCGCGGGTCGGCAGCGGTGCGGGGCCGGATCTCGCGACCTTACGCGCCCTCAAGGCGCGATCGCCTCACACGGCCTTCTACGCAGCCGGGGGCCTGCGCGGGCCGGAGGACCTGCCGGTGCTGGAGGCGGCGGGCGCCGCCGGGGTGCTGGTGGCGAGCGCGATCCATGACGGGCGGCTGCGGGCCTGAACCGCGAGGACCCGCAAACGAGAAGGGAGGGCCCCGTAAGGGCCCTCCCGATGTTGCATTCAGCGTCCGAGGAAGATGGAGGCCAGTCGCTGGAACAGTCCCTGCGGCGGAGGCGGCGGGGGCGGCGGGGGAGGTGCCGCTGGCTGTTCCGGACGGTTTCCTGTCTAGGCGACGTTCGCCGCGAAGGGGTGCTGGGCGGTCTTGTACTGCTGCGTGACCTCGGCGGCGGTCGGCGTGCCCTTGATGGCGCGCTCGATCGACAGCTTCGTGGCCTCGTAGTTGTACTTCTCGATCTTGGCGTCGTCCGCGGCTTCCCAGTGGATGAACACGCCGACCAGGATGTACAGGTCGTCGGCCTCGGCGGCCGGGATGATGCCCTCGGCCACGCAATCCTGCACCGCCTTGGCGACGGCGTGCTGGGCCGGGCCGAACATCTGGACGGCCTGGCGGGCGTCGTTGATGGTCACCTTGTTGAACAGCAGGGTGTTGGGCTTGCACGGCAGGTTCGGCGCCACCACCGCGAGCAGGCTGGTGAAGCCGTGCTTGTTGTTGGTCAGGCTGTTGCAGAACGCCGTCTCGGCGGCGCTGCCGCGCGGGCCGATGATGAGGTCGATATGGGCGACCTCGTTGCCGTCACCGACGAGGGCCTCGCCCACCATCACCTTATTGATCGTCGCCATGTGGGGGTTCTCCCAAATATCGATAAGGTTAGCCGGCCGCTGGAACAGTGCGGCGCAGCACCGCCATCCTTGCTGTCGGCGTTCAGCGCGAGCCGAACCGGTTCTCTGGATGGCGGGCGGACCCTACAGCGCCGCCGAACCCTGAACAAGCCGGCTCGACCGGTACATTGGGCCATTTTGCGCCCGGCGACGGAAGGAAAGCCGGGTCTGGGTTAAGACTTATTGGCAGGTTGCGCGGGCTCTCCGTCCTTCAGGCGCTGCACGGCGTCGAGGAACAGCGTCGCCACCGTGAGGTCGGCGCTGGTACCGGGGTTGAACCCGGCGGTCTTGAGTGCGGAATCGTGGGCCAGCAGGGCCGCCCGCGCGCCCTCCCCCAGGGTCAGCCCGCGCAGGGCGGAAGCGGCCTCCGCCCGCACCCGCTCGGCGGTCGCCGCGCCGAACTTGCGGGCGATGTGGCTGTCGGGGAATCCGGTCAGGAAGGCGAGATGGACCGCCGTCGTGGTCCAGGGCTCGGCCAAGCCCCGGGCGCGGGCCGCCGCCAAGGCGGGCAGGCCGACCGTGAACAAGTCCTCGAACCCGCTGACGTAGGCGCGCGCGATCCGGTCGCGCACCGCCGCCTCCGCCATGGCGGCGAGGAACGGGGGCGGCGGGCCCTCGGCCGTCACGTCGTGGCGCGCCGCACTGCCGAGCCCGCCGGGATTGGCGAGCCGGATCGCCGCGTAGAGTCCGGCCGCATCGGCCGCGTCGAGCCCGGCCAGCACGCAACCAAGGCCGTCGCGCAACGGCCCGGGCCGCTCGGCCGCGGCGGCCAGCGGGGCGCAGAGCAGCACGATGCCGAGATTGGTGTTCTGGCCGACGCCTGCGCGGGTGGCGGCCACCGCGCCCTCGATCCGCGCCCCGACCCGGGCGCCGGGCGCCGTGAGAGGGGGGGCGGAGAGCGCGGCGCTCGCCTCGAAATCCGCGACGCTCATCCGGTGCCCGGCGGCGTGGACGTGGACGTTGCCGGGCTTGATCGCCGCCAGTTCCGCCCGGCAGGCCGCGAGATAGGCTTCTGCGATCGTCGCCGGGGCAAGGGCCGGCGGGGCAAGGGCCGGCATCACGCCCCCTCGGCGACGAGGCGCGGCGTCCGCCCCGCCCGGACCGCCGCCAGGAAGCCGGCCGCGACCTCCCGGGCGATGTCGACCGGCGTGACCTGCTGCAGGCCCGACCAGGCCGGCATGCTGTTGACTTCGAGCACCTGGAAGCCGCCCTCCCCGTCCTCCACGAGGTCGATTCCCGTGTAGCCGCATCCCACCGCGTCGGCGGCCGCCTCTGCGAGCGCCACCGCCCGGACCGGCGGGCGCCAGGGCAGCGGCCGGCCGCCGCGATGGACGTTGGTGATCCAGCCGTCGCCCTGGCGGATCATCCCGGCGATGGCCCGGCCGGCGCAGACGAAGACCCGGTAATCCTGCCAGGCCCCGTCATGGCGGGCGACGTAGCGTTGCAGGTAGTAGACTCGCCCGACCAGTTCCTCGGGCGGCAGCTCGTCGGGCCGTGAGATGAGCTGCAGCCCCTCCCCTTGCGAGCCGAACAGAGGCTTGAGCACCAGCGGCCGCCCGGGACCCGCCTCACGGGCCACCACCTCGGCGGCGGCGTCCCGGCGCGAGAGCACGAAGGTCTCCGGCGTCGGGATGCGGTGGCGGGCGAGCAGCAGGCTCGTCATCGCCTTGTCGACCGAGCGCTCGATGGCCTGCGGCCCGTTCCACACCGTGGTGCCGGCGGCCACGAGCGCGTGCAGGGCGCCGAGCCGCATCGTCGTCGCCTCGAAGGTGCCGCCCGCGATGGTGCGCAGGAGCACCCCGTCCGGCAGGTCGCCGCCGAAGCCCGGCACCCGAAGGGGCTCCGGATATCCGGTCTCGATCGTGACGTCGGCCAGCGAGAACAGGACCGGCGCCGCGCCGAGATCCGTCAGGGCGGTCAGCAGCCGGGCCTTGTGCCAGGCGCCGTTATCGGCCGCGAGCCCGATCCGCATCGATCGGTTCTCTCAAGCGAAGGAGCGCGCCACCAACTCCGGCACCAACCGGCCGGCGCGGTGGCTGGCGCCGGAGCGCAGCGAGGTCACGATCACCTCGGCCGGGCTGAACAGGTGCTTGTCGATGGCGTAGAAATCGCCGTTGAAGCGGGAAAAGATCTCCGCGAAGGGCGCACCGTGGTCGCGCGAGGTGGTGCTCGGCAGGGCCTCGGCCAGTCCCTTGGCGTCGGCATCGTCGGCCTCGACGAAGAGCTGCACCCGCCCGCCATAGATGATCGCGTCGTTGGTGCGGCCCATCGCCTGGATGAAGTCCGGATGCGGTGGGCTCAACGGCGCGGCGCCGAGCCCGTCGACGATGGCATTGAGGTCGAACCCGACCGAATGCGCCTTATGCAGCGCCACCTCCAGCACCCGGGCGACCACCTGGGTCGCGCCGGCGAGGCTCTGGGTCGGGGCGTAGACGAAGGTCACGTCGGACGGCGCCACGCCCGCGGCACTCGCGACCTTGGCGGTCACCGAGGCCGGCGGCGGGCTGCCCGATTCGAGCACCAGGGCGATGCGCGAGGCCTCGTCGCGATAGGCCAGTTCCTCGAACAGGTGCTCCACGGCGGCAGCCGCCCGGCCGGGGCCGGAGCCGAGGGCGAAGAAGCCCGAATCGCCCTCCTCGTCGGCGAGGCTCCAGCCGGCATACTGGCTGCCGAGGCAGGCGAGCACCGGGTCGGCGCTGTGCACGGTCAGGGTGAAGGGCCAGGCCTCCAGCGGGCCGGCGGGGCTCACCGTCACGGTGCCGAGGCCGCCTAAGCAGATCTCGGCGATGCGCCGTCCGGCCTCGATCGAGCCGCGCACCCCCGCCCCGGCATCGATCAGCCGCGCCCCTTCCGGCGCCCGCGTCACGGCGAGCCGGAGCTTCACGGCATCGGCGGCCAGGGCCTCGACCAGGGGAGCGGCGAGCGCGTTCACGCTCGGGCGGGACGGGGCGGCGGATGAACTCATGGATAACTCCCTCGGGTCCGGGGTCGGAGGATGCCCCGGTATGATCGGTCGGGGTCTTGGACAGGCCCCGTGGGGTGACGAACGAAACGTGGGGTTCCCCCGCCCCCGCGTGGGAGAGGAGGCAGCGTGAGGGTGGGACGGTTCAGGATCAAGTGCGGAACGCGGGCACAGAGAGCCCGACTCCTCACTCCGTCCCTTCCCCGGAAACAGCAAGTCTGTCCGGCGAGAGGAATGGCGCGTCTCCCCTCTCCCGTGCGGGAGAGGGGTCGGGGGTGAGGGTGACGCGCTTCAGCGCAGAACTCCGAGCGTGGTGCTGGCAGCGAGACGGTTCAGTCCTTTTGCGGCGCCGTCTCCACCCGCACCCCCTGCCCCTCTCCCACACGGGAGAGGGGATCCCGCGATCGATCTTTGAAGGGCTTTCCCCGGGCACCCCCATCCCGCCCCGGCACGCCTACGCCGCCTCGGTACACGGCACGATCGCCGCCAGACGCCGCACCGCTTCCGCGATCCGCGCCGGGTCGAGGCGGCCTGTCCGGTCCCCCTGCCCACACAGCCCCCCGCGGAAGCCGAGATAGCCCGGCCCGAGCGCCGCGAGTGCCGGGATGTCGTCGAGGGCGAGCGAGCCGGCGAGGCCGGAGAGCAGGCCGTGCGCCCGGCACGACGCCGCGAAGCCGGCGAGCCGCGACACGGACAAGTGGTCGGTGAGGCGCCGGCCGTCCTTGGCTCTGGTGTCGATCATCGCGCCGGAGAAGCCGGCGGCAGCGAGCGCCGGCACGTCGGCGCCTGCCGGCCCGTCCTCGGCGAACAGGACGGCGATCACCGGGAGGCCGGCGGGCAGGACCAGGCCGGTCGCGTCACGCCCGGGCGCCCAGGCGATCTTGAGGTAGCGCACGCCCGTGCCGGCCAAAGCCGCCAGGCAGGCGGAGGCCTCGCGGCCGTCCTGCGGCTCACCCGCCACCGCGCTCGTCAGCCGGTCGCCCGAGGCCGCCGCGATCGCCCGGACGGTGTCGGGCGCAAGCGCCCCGAGGGCGCCGCGGTCGGGGTCCTTGGCATCGATCAGATCGGCGCCGTGGTCGCGGGCGAGCGCCGCCTCGGCGGCGTCGCGTACGCTGACGAGGAGGCGGACGCGGGGAGAAGACAGGTCGGGCACGGGGATCAGGACCGGTTCGGCAGCGGCTCGGCGAAGAGGCGGTTCTTCACCAGGGAGCGCACGCCATGGAGCCAGGTGTCGTCGGTGTCGCCCTGGATCACGACCTGGCCGCCGCGCAGCACCTTGCCGCTTCCGGCCTCGGTGACGGTGATGGTCAGGTTGAGCACCTGCGGCGCGCTGCGCTGGACGTAGCCGTAGACGACGAGCGCCGCCCCCGCCGCCTGGGCGATTTTTTCGGCGCAGCCCTCGCACTTGTAGAACGGCGCGTCGCGCCGGATCGCGGCGGCCTGAGGCGCGAGATCGACGGGGTCGAGACCGCGGCTCGCCACCTCCCGGCGCAGGGCATCGGTGGCCAGGCCCAGGCGTCGCGCATCCTGCGGCTTCAGCGGCCGCGGCCCGATCGTGCCGGGCTCCGCCAGCTCGATCCCGAACACCGCCACGTCGTTCGGCGCGGCGGCAGCCGGCAGGCCGACGAGCAGGACCGCGAGAGCGGGAAGGGCGCGAAGGAACGACATCGCCCGACCCTCGCATGCCGGCGCGGGGATGCGCAACGCGCTCCCCCGCGAGCCGTGTTCGGACTTTTGGGGCAGGATCGGCAAGGGTGGGATGGCGTCTTACGAAATCCTCATCGAACAGACGTTGAGGCCGCGCGAGAAACCCTGGTAGCGTGCCTGCCGCATGGCACAGTTCCGCAAGGCCACCCTCGCCTCCCTCGGGCTCCTCGCCGGTCTGGCGGCCCCGGCCGCTCTCGCGCAGGCTCCGGGCCCGCCGCAAGCGGCCGCCCCGCAGGCGCAAGCCGCCGCACCGCAGGCATCCGAGATCCGCATCGGCCTGGTCTACCGGCCGGCCCCGGCCCCCTCCTCGTACGACGCCCAGGCCGCACCCGAGGACGAGGGGCTGGCGGGCGCCAAGCTGGCGATCCAGGACAACACCACGACCGGCCGCTTCGTGCGCCAGAGCTACGCCCTCGATGCGGTGGCGCTCGGCACCGCCGCCCCCGGCGAGGCGCCGCCCCAGAGCCCGGTCGAGGCCGCCCGAGGGCTCGTGGCGAAGGGCCTGCGCTTCATCGTGCTGGCGCTCTCCGCCGACGAGGTGCTGGCGGTGGCCGACGCCCTCAAAGGGTCGGGCGTCACCCTGTTCAACGCCGCCGCCCCCGACGACCGCCTGCGCGGCACCGATTGCCGGGCCGACGTGTTCCACGTCGCCCCGAGCCGGGCGATGCAGACCGATGCGCTCGCGCAGTTCCTGGCCTTCATGCGCTGGCGCAAGCTCTTCCTGATCACAGGTCCGCAGGACGGCGACAAGCTGTGGGCCGAGGCGATGAAGCGCTCGGCGAAGAAGTTCGGGCTCCAGATCAGCGCCGAGCGGCCCTGGACCTTCGGCCCCCTGGCGCGGGCGCGGGGCGACACCCCGACCCGGGCCGAGGCCCTCGTCTTCACCCGCGGGCTCGATTACGATGTCGCCGTGGTGGCCGACGAAGCCGGCGATTTCGGCGATTACGTGCCGTTCCACACCGTCGATCCGCGGCCCGTCGTCGGCACGCAGGGGCTCGTCCCGACCACCTGGCACCCGACGCTCGAGGTCTGGGGCGCCGCCCAGGCCCAGAACCGCTTCCGCCGCCTCGCCGGCCGGCTGATGCGCCCCCTCGACTACCAGGTCTGGGCGTCGGTGCGGGCGGTCGGCGAGGCCGCCTTCCAGAAGAAGACCACCGATCCGGCGGCGCTGAGCGCCGCCATCGCCGATCCGGGTTTCACCCTGCCGGGCTACAAGGGCGTGGCCTTGAGCTTCCGCCCCTGGGATCATCAGCTGCGCCAGCCGATGCTGCTGGTGCAGCCCCAGGCCCTGGTGGCGGTGGCGCCGGAGCAGGGCTACCTGCACCAGCGCACGCTGCTCGACACGCTGGGGGTGGACCTGCCGGAGACGCAGTGCAGGCTGGCGAAGTCGTGACCCGGCCATAAGTCGGTCTCGCCCGCCGCGGCGCGGCGGGTCAGGTAAGAGCAACGAGCGCGACCAGAGACGGACCGTGGGCGAAGAGCGCGGCCGGAAGGGAGGACGAATGAGCCGTCACCGGATGAGACCGGCGCAAGCCGCAGCCCTTGCGGTTGCTCTTCTTGCAGCACCCGCCCACGCCACCACCGTGTACGTCAGCAACGAGAAGGGCAACTCGGTCAGCGTCATCGACGTCGAGACCCTGAAGGTCACGGCGACCTGGCCGGTCGGGCGGCGGCCGCGGGGGATCACCGTGGGCAAGGATGGGAGCCTGCTCTACGTCTGCGCCAGCGACGACGACCGCATCGACGTGCTCGACACCAAGACCGGCAAGATCGTCCGCTCGCTGCGCTCGGGGCCGGACCCGGAGCAGTTCATCGCGCATCCTTCCGGCAACCCGCTCTACATCGCCAATGAGGACGACAGCCAAGTCACGGTGCTCGACATCGAGAAGAACAAGGTGGTGGCCGAGGTGCCGGTCGGCGTCGAGCCGGAGGGAATGGGGTTGAGTCCGGACGGGTCGATCCTGGTCAATACCTCCGAGACGACCAACATGGCCCACTTCATCGACACCAAGACCTTCCAGGTGATCGACAACGTGCTGGTCGATGCGCGGCCCCGCTTCGCCGAGTTCAGCCAGGACGGCAAGTGGCTGTGGGTCTCGGCCGAGGTCGGCGGCACGGTCTCGGTGATCGACGTCGAGACCCGCAAGGTGGTGAAGAAGATCACCTTCAAGATCGCAGGGATCACCGACGAGCAGATCCAGCCGGTCGGCATCCGCCTGACCAGGGACGGAACCAAGGCCTTCGTGGCCCTCGGGCCGGCCAACCGGGTCGCGGTGGTCGATGCCAAGACCTACGAGGTGCAGAAATACCTGCCGGTCGGCCAGCGGGTGTGGCAACTCGCCTTCACGCCGGACCAGAAGCTGCTGTTTTCGACCAACGGCACCTCGAACGACGTCTCGGTGATCGACGTCGAGGCGTTGAAGGTGACGAAGAGCATCCCGGTCGGGCTTCTCCCCTGGGGCGTCGCGGTCTCGCCGCAGTAAAAATCGTGAGCCGCGTCCTGAAAAGGCGCGGGATCCCCTCTCCCGAGTGGGAGAGGGGTAGGGGTGAGGGTGACACGCTTCCGCGTGAAACGCTGAGTCTGGTGCCGGTGGCGGAACGGTCTGAGCCTTCTGCGGAACCGTAGCACCCTCACCCCCGGCCCCTCTCCCACTCGGGAGAGGGGGGAGAGCCCCACTTCTCACCCGGACAGATCATGCGCGCCCTTCTCACCGCCGCCGCCCTCGCGGCCAGCCTCCTCGCCACCACCTCCTCCGCCCACGACCTCACCAAGGGCCGCACCGACCTGCCCGATCTGGTGCTGGGCGCCGAGGACAACGACTATGCCGTGCCGGCGAAGGACATCGAGATGGAGGCCGGCAAGTCCTACCGTCTTCGCATCGTCGCCAAGGGGCAGAAGGAGTACAAGTTCTTCGCCAGCGAGTTCTTCCGCGGCGTGTGGATGAACCAGATCGTCATCAACCACCTCGAGGTGCACATGGCCGGGCCGCCGCACCACCTCGAATTCGACGACCAGGGTACGATCGCGGTGGAGTTCGTGACGGTGCGGGCCGGCGAGTTCCCGTGGTCGGTCCAGGGGCTGGAGAGCCGGGGCATGACCGGGCGCTTCATCGTGAAGTGACAGGGGTTTGCGGGTTCGCCAGCCCGGCCTACATCGACGCCAACACGACCGGAGGAACCCCAAGGATGCGTCTCGCCCTCGCCGCCCTGCTCCTGCTGACGGCCTTGCCCGCCCGCGCCGACGATGCGGCCGCGTGCCGGGACGGCATCGCGACGATCAAGGCGGAACTGGCGAAATCGCCGCCCGAGCCGGTCGCCAAGACCCTCCGGAAAGAGCTGCGCATCGCCGAGCGGGAACTCGGCGAGAAGGAATACGACGAGTGCCTCGACGCGGTGCGCGACGCCCGCAAGGCGCTGGCGCGATGAGCGCGGCCCTCGCGGTCGAGGGCGTGAGCCATCGCTTCGGCGCCCGCACGGCGCTCGACGACGTGTCGTTCGAGGTGCCGCGCGGCACCTTCGTGGCGCTGCTCGGGCCGAACGGGGCCGGCAAGACCACCCTGTTCTCGGTGGTGACCCGGCTCTATGCCAGCCAGGCCGGCCGGGTCTCGCTCCTCGGGCACGACCTGAACCGCGAACCCTCGCAGGCGCTGGCCCGCCTCGGTGTGGTGTTCCAGGCTCGCACCCTCGACACCGACCTGACGGTGCGCCAGAACCTGCTCTACCACGCGGCGCTCCACGGCATCCCCCGCAAGGCGGCGCTGGCCCGGATCGACTCGCTTCTGACCCGCATCGGCCTCTCGGAGCGCCGCGACGACAAGATCCGCACCCTGTCGGGCGGCCAGTCGCGGCGAATCGAGATCGCCCGGGCGCTGATCCACGCCCCCGACCTGCTGCTCCTCGACGAGCCGACCGTCGGCCTCGACCTCGAATCCCGCGCCGACATCGTCGCCATCGTGCGGGCACTGGTGCGGGAGGAAGGGCTGTCGGTGCTCTGGGCCACCCACATCTTCGACGAGATCGACGCGGACGACCGGGTCGTGGTGCTGCATCGCGGCCGCATCGTCGCCCGCGGCCTCGCCGGGACCTTGAGCGAGCCCTCGGGCTCCCTCGAGACGGCGTTCCGCCAGATGACTGCGGAGCGCGGCGACAATCCGAGGAAGGTGGCATGAGCGCCGGGACGACCCTCACCCCGGTGCGCGGCCGGCTCGATGCCGGCGGCTACCTCATCGCGCTCGCCGGCATCGTCCGTCGGGAGTTGCTGCGCTTCTTCAACCAGAAGGAGCGGTTCTTCTCGGCGCTCGTACGGCCGCTGGTCTGGCTGTTCATCTTCGCCGCCGGCTTCCGCAACACGCTGGGCCTGTCGATCACGCCGCCCTACGAAACGTATGTCCTCTACGAGGTCTACGTGGTGCCGGGGTTGGCTGTGATGATCCAGCTGTTCAACGGCATGCAATCCTCGCTGTCGATGGTCTACGACCGCGAGGTCGGCTCGATGCGGGTGCTGCTCACCAGCCCCTATCCGCGCTGGAGCCTGCTGCTGGCCAAGCTCATCGCCGGGGTGATCGTCTCGCTGATTCAGGCCTACGTGTTCCTGGCGGTCGCGAGTTTCTTCGAGACCGACATCCCGTGGATGGGCTATCTCTATGCCCTGCCGGCCTTCCTCGCCGCGGGGCTGATGCTTGGCGCCATCGGGCTGTTCCTGTCGTCGCTCGTGCGCCAGCTCGAGAACTTCGCGAGCGTGATGAACTTCGTGATCTTCCCGATGTTCTTCGCCTCCTCGGCGCTCTACCCGCTGTGGCGGATCAACGAATCGAGCGCGACGCTCTACTGGATCTGCCAGATCAACCCGTTCACCCACGCCGTCGAGCTGGTGCGCTTCGCGCTCTACGGCGCCTTCAACCCGGTCTCCTGCGCCGTCGTGGTCGGGACCGGACTCGCCTTCTTCGTCATGGCGGTCGCCGCCTACGATCCCGGCCGCGGGCTGCTCGCCCGGCGCGGCGGCCCGGCCGGGGATGCGGGCTGACCGCCTGTGAGAGAGATGTCCATGATGCTCCGTTCCGCCCTCGCCACCCTGCTGATCCTCGGCGCCGTGCCGGCCCTTGCGCAGCCCAAGCCCGATCCCGACTGGCCCTGCGCCCAGCGCAAGGTCTCGACGCTCGGCCCCGGCGCGGTCTGGACCGGGCCCGATCCGAGCCAGGCGCTGACTGACTGGGGCAACGACACCGACGCCGCCCTGCTCGCGCAGAAGATCGGGTCGCGCCGGCTGCCGCTGGAGGAGGTCGACGGCCTCCTCGACGGTTTCGTGGCCAAGCTCGACAAGGCCGACAAGGACGCCCGCCTGACCCGCGTCTTCGCCGGCGTGTTCGAGGTGCTGAACGGCGAGCGCGACAAGGTCGTGGCCGGCATCGGCCGCTACGCCCGCGGCCAGCGGGTGATGGCCGAGCGCATCCGCGACGAGGCCGGGAAGATCAGCGAGGTGAAGACCGCGCCGGACGTGCCCGAGACCAAGGAGCTGACCGAGCTCGAGAGTCGGTTCAACTGGGACAAGCGCATCTTCCAGGAGCGCAGCCAGTCGCTGACCTATGTCTGCGAGGTGCCGACCCTGCTGGAGCAGAGGCTGGGGGCGATCGCGAAGAAGATTCAGGCGCGGTTGTGAGGATTCGGTTGGTCGCCTAAGCTATTGTCGCAGGTGATCCTGAAACCCTCGATGTCATCCCGGGGCTCGCCGAAGGCGAGAACCCGGGAACCATAAGCGCTGACGGTGCCGAACGAGGCGAAGACCCTTCCGCTTTATCCTGGATCGTCAGCTGTTATGGATCCCGGGTTCCGCTACGCGGCCCCGGGATGATCGAGAGGATGGTAGAGCTGACGGCGAAACCAGCGAGCCGTCTCGCCCGCATTTATCCCACCGGCGTGAACAGCTCGCCCTTGCCCAGGGTCGCGAGGTCGCCGCCATAGCGGCGCATGGGCGCCCGCAGGAGCGCCGCTGCCTCGGGCGCCGAGGCCTTGAGCGAGGTCGCCAGCAGCTTCAGCACCACGAGGTCCTGCCGCCCGGTTTCGACGAAGGTCGGCAGCAGGGCGCCGTGGCGGGCGGCGACCAGGGTGCCGCGGCGCATGCCATAGCCGGGATGGTCGCCGATCGCCTCGGCCACGATGGTGCCGGCGATCATCCGGGAGCCCGCATGGGTGCCGGCGGTCGTCGCCAGGATCAGCCCGGCCCGCATCCGGTCGCCGAGGCGGTCGCCGGCCGTGCCGCCGATGATCAGCGTCGCGCCGTCGAGCCCGGCCTCCGCGCCGTGGAGCGCGCCGCCGGCGCTCTCGCCGGCATCGCCGGCAATGCGGATCGTGCCGCCCTTGGCCGCCGTCCCGGCGAAGGGGCCGGCCGAGCCGCTGACGGTGAGGGTGCCGCCGGTCATGCCGGCGCCGAGGCGCTGGCCGACATCGCCCTCGACCACGATCCGCCCGGCGGCGAGGCCCGCGCCGACCCGGTCGAGCCGGTCGGTGGCGCCGACGATCCGCAACTCGTCCGAGCCGTCGATGTGAACCGTGAAGCAATCGCCGAGGGTGAGTCCGCGGCGGCTGGTGCCGACCGGCAGCCGGGCGGCCTCGGCCTCCGACAGGCCCGCGAGGGCGGCGGGGGTGAGGCCGGCAAGATCCAGGCGCTCCGGCGGCGCCTCGCGGAGGGTCAGGGTGCTCATGCGGCCTCTCCGAGCAGGTCCCGGAGGTGGAAGTGGTGGCGCCCGAGATTGCCGCCGTAATTGCCCGCCGTGACGGCGACGAGGCCGAGATCGGCCCCCGCCCTGGTCGAGGCGTGGAGGGCGGCCCGCATCGCGGCCGAGACGCTGGCCGAGGACAGCCCGTCGATGACGATCTCCAGCACCACATCGACTTCCGGAGGCAGGGCCGAGCCGGCCCGGCCCTTGAGGGTCGGGCAATAGGCGTCGTTGGTCGAGGCCATCATGCCCTTGGTGCGGGCGCCGACCTTGGAGCCGGAGCGCACCACGCCGCCCGGGAAGGGCAGGATCACGTCGGGGATCGTGCGCGCCGCCGCGACCGCGATCTCGGCCACCCGCAGGGTGTCGGCGAAGCGCCGGCCGAGAAACAGCAGGTTGCCGCCCCCGACCGCACCGTTGATCGTCGGCACCGAGTGCTCGCACAGGAACTCGCCGTCCATCACCGGCGTGCGCCAGTAGCGCCGGCCGTCGACGCGCTTGGCGGTGGAAAAGCCGTCGCCGAAATAGCGGATCGCGCCGCCGAGCTTGAGCGCCTTGCCGACATTGGGGTCGTCCCAGGCGATCCCGGCGAAGACCGCGCTGCCCGGCGAGGTCAGCACGCATTGCCCGACCCGGCGCAGGAGCTGGTCCTTGAGGCCGCCGGCATCGAAGCCGAAGAGCAGCACCCGCATGCCGGGGCGCCCGTCCGGGGTCTCGTCGGGGGAGAGCACGGCGTCGATCCCGGCCTCGGCGCCGCAGCCGATCACCGAGGTGGCGAAGCCCGTCATGGTCGTCGCGGCGATCGTCGCCCATTCGGGCGTCTCGGCGGTCAGCACCAGGGCGGTGGCCGCCATGTCGAAGGCCTCCGCGAAGGTGTCCTCGACCCGGATGCCGTTGAGAATCAGGTCCGGCATGACACCGCCTCGAACACCTCACGATCGGGGAAGGCCGCGTCCGGCACCGTGAAGGTGGACAGACCGGCGCCGAAACGGCCCTGCAGATATGAATCGGTCCGCCGCGCCATGCCGGCATCGGCCTCGACGGACAGGCTCAGCGTATGACCGCGCGTCCAGGCGACGACCTCGCCGTCCTCGACGATCACCGCGCCGTCCTTCAGCACACGGTGGGCGCGGGCGAACATCGCGGTCCGGTCCGGCTGGTCGCGGTACACCGCGATGTCGGCCCGCGCCCCGGGGCGCAGGTGACCGCGGTCGGTGAGGCCCAGAAGCTTGGCCGGGCCCGAGCGGGTGAGCTGCGCGACCTCGGTGAGGGTATATTCGCGCTCGATGGCGGCGAGGCCGGAGCGCTCGGCTGCCACCTTCGGATGGGCGGCGACCTCGCGATCCCGCGCCTCCTTGTCCATCAGCAGGTGCAGGATGCGCGGATAGGCGGTGAACGGTCCGCCATTGGGGTGGTCGGTGGTCAGGATGGTGCGCTCCGGATCGGGCGAGAGCAGCATCAGCTCGAGCCCGATGGCGAATTGCAGCGACGAGGTCGGGCCGCGGTCGCGGTAGCGGAACGGCACGATGCCGCCGCCCTCGGCGTCGCCTGCATTGACGATCCACTTCTTCGGGCTCGCCGCCTTGCGGCCGGAGAACTGGCGCAGGATGTCGAGCGAGATCGTCGCGGTCTGGCCGAACACCACCTGGCCGATATCCAGGGTGGCGTTGGGATGGCGGGCCAGCGCCTCGGCGATCCGCGGCGCGGCCGACTGGAAGCCGCCGGTCAGCGGGTTGTCCTTGTCGATCGCGGCATAGGCGTAGAACTGGGCGTGGGCGAAGTGGATCCGCCGCCCTTCCGCCGCCTCGAGCGTCTCGATCAGGCTGTCGTCGGCCCCCGGCAGGCCGAGATTGCTGCAATGGACGTGCAGCGGGTGCGGGACCTTCAGGGCCTCGACCGCGTCGAGGAGCCCGTTGAGGATTTGTCGCGATGTCAGCCCGTAGGCCGGCACCTCGTCGTCGAGGGAGAAGCGGACCGCCCCGTCCTTGAAGGCGTCGGCGCCGCCGGCATTGATCACCTTGACGCCGAGCGCCCGCGAGGTCGCGACGTTCAAAGCCACGAGGTCGCGCACCGCGTCGGCGCTCTCGCGGTCGCGCAGCAATTGCAGCAACTGGTCGTCGTTGCCCATCACGCACAGCCCGCCCCGGTCGAGGAGCGGGATCTCGTCGAGTTCGAGCTGGGTCGCCAGTGCGTTGACCGGCGGCATCGCCGGCTCGACCGCGGTGGTGTAGCCCATCCGGGCGTAGAGCAGGCCGACATCGCGGCCCGAGCCGTGCGGGTTCGGCGCGCCGGGTTCCGAGACGCCGAGTTCCGGCAGCAGCAGGCGCGCCAGCACCACGTTGCCGCCGGCGATGTGCGAATGGACCTCGACGCCGCCCGCCATGACGATGCAGCCGGCGGCGTCGATGATGCGGTCGGGCGCGCGGTCCGAGGGGGCGACGATACGGCCGTCCTCGATCCAGACGTCGCCGATGGCGTCGCGCCCGGCGGTCGGATCGACCACCCGGCCGCCGGCGATGCGGGTCAGCATGAGGCGGAACGCTCCGGGTTCTTGGCAGGATTCTTGACGGTGTAAGAGAGCCGGGCCTGGAGATCGGCGAGGATCGTGGCGGCGGAATCTGTCCCCGGTGCCGGCGCGTCGGCTTCGTGCCAGGCGATCGCGGCGCGGCGCGGGTGCCACAGGGCGGCGCCGAAGGCCTCGCCCGGCACGCCGACGCCGATCACCACCTTCGCCTCGTCGCCCTTCGGCGTGCCGAGGAGCGCCACGGTCGGCACCGTGCGGGTCCAGTCCGGCAAGGGTGCCGGCAGAGCGGCGAGCCAGAGCGCGGCATCGGCCTCCCCTGCCGCGGCCTGGCGTGCGGCGTCGAAGCGCCAGGGATCGTGCTCGGGACGAGTGCGGCCGAATCCGACCCGCGGCCCTTGGCCGGCGCTCCAGGCGGCGATCTGTGCCACGGCCCGGCCCTGGTGGGGGTCGCCGAGGGGCAGCGCGAAGCAGCGGGTGGTCTCGTTGAGATCCTTGACGAGGCCGTTCAGCATCTCGGCCCCGAGGGCTCCGATCTCGGCGGGGTCGTAGACGATCACGCCGTAGAGCGCGTCGCGCAGGCGCGTCGCGAGGTCGGCCAGCGGATGGGGACCGGCGATGCGGCCGGCGACGAGGCCGCGCAGCAAACCGATCGCCGCCGCGAGCCCGGCCTCGCCCGCCGGATAGGCGACGTGTTGCACGGCCCCATCGCCCGGACCGCCGAGGGCGAGGATGCCGCGGGGCCGCCCCGATGCCCGTCCGCGGACGGGTCCGTCCGCCGCCAGCTCGCTCAAGGACTCGGAGGCCCACGGCGCGGCGCCCAGCGCCAGCACGACATCGGCCCGCCCACGCGCCTCGGCCGGGGTGGTGGTCATGGCGCCGCCGGAGGCCAGCGCCCCGAGATCGGCGTAGAGGGAGGGCGCCGCGGCGGAGTCGAGCGAAGCGCCGATTGCGCGCGCGAGGTCGAAGGCCGCCTGCACCGAGGCCGCCTCGGCGCAGAGGCCGGCAAAGACCGGGCTTCGCGCCCCTGCCAGCATCGCGGCGGCGGCCGCGACGGCCTCGTCCCGCGTCACCGCCCGTCCATCGATCCAGGCCGTCATCCGCCCTCGCCCGCTCCTGCCCTACGCAGTTCGCGGGAGACGGTTGCACCCGGGCGCCCGCTCAGGCAAGTCCCCCGAAAGTCCGGCTTCGCGCCCGGCCGGCGGGCACATATCCGCCGATCGCGAGTTGCCCAGCCGGCAGACGGTGTGGGACAGTCCGGCCCCGAGGATTCGGACGGCCCTGCGGGCGCCGCCCGGTCGGGTCAGGAAGCGAGGCCGGTTTGGCGCACGGGATGGCAACGGCGCGGGCGACGGTGCGGGTGCGTGCGCCGGCCCGGCTGCATTTCGGCTTCCTCGACCTGCATGGCGGGCTCGGCCGGCGCTTCGGCAGCATCGGGCTCGGCCTGGATGCCCCCGGCATCGACCTCACCGCCGCCCGGGCCGACAGCCTCACCGTCACCGGGGCCGACACGCCCGGCATCGAGGCCGAGTGCGAGCGGGTGCGCACCTATGCGGCGCTGGCCGCCCGTCACCTCGGCGTGCCGGAGACCGGGGCGTTCCACCTCGCCGACGTGATCCCGGCCCATGCGGGCTTCGGCTCGGGGACGCAACTCGCCCTCTCGGTCGCGGCGGCGCTCGCCGCGCTCCACGGCGCGCCCTTTTCCCCTGCCGCCTTCGCCGATGCCCTCGACCGCGGCAACCGGTCCGGCGTCGGTCTCGCCGCCTTCGTCACCGGCGGCCTGATCGTCGATGGCGGCCGCGACGACAGCGAGGCTCCGCCGCCGGTGATCGCGCGGCTGCCTTTCCCGGAGGCCTGGCGGGTGGTGCTGATCCTGGATTCCGGCCGCACGGGCGTGCATGGGGCCGAGGAGCGCCGGGCCTTCCGCGAACTCCCCCGCTTTCCCGCGCCGGAGGCGGCCGAGATCTGCCGCACGGTGCTGATGCAGGTGCTGCCGGCGGTCGTCACGGGGGACGTGGCGCGGTTCGGCGCCGGGATCACCGGGATCCAGCGCCGGATCGGCGATTATTTCGCCCCCCACCAGGGCGGGCGCTACGCCAGCGCGGCGGTGGCGGCGGCGCTGGCCGACGTCGAGGCGGCCGGCATCCCGGGCTTCGGCCAGAGTTCCTGGGGGCCGACCGGCTTCGCGCTCACCGGCGACGAGGCGCAGGCCAGGGCGCTGGCCGCGTCCTTGAGCGCCCGCCACCCGGCCTTGAGCGTCCGCATCGCCCGCGGGCGCAACCGCGGCGCCGAGATCGACTGACCGGAGCGGCGGGCTCCTTGCCGCAATTGCCACCAACGTCCAGGCCACAGGTGGGGCCTGCGGGCGTAAAGGTGGCACCGAACCTTGAAGCTTCACGCGCGAATCGGGTCGCCGGCGGGCGGCCGCCGCGTTTCAGGAGATGCCGGATGGCCCGCTCGATCCTGCACATGCTGACCCCACTCAAGCACATGAGCCCGTTCGACGTGAACATGGCGGTGGATGCGGGGTTCGAGGTCGTCTCGACCTATACGAGCGTGGAGCCCGGCGAGGTGGTGCCGCTGGTCCAGGACTCGATCTTCTCCCGCGCGCCGCAGGACGGCACCCGCACGGCGATCTTCATCGGCGGCAAGAACGCGGAGGCCGCCCTCGACATGGTGGATGCCGCGACAGGTGCCTTCGTGCCGCCCTTCGCCAACCACGTCTTCGCCGATCCGGCCGGCTCCTTCACCACCGGCGCCGCCATGGTGGCCTGCACCCGCAAGGCTTTGCGGGAGAGGTTCGGCGAGGAGCTGCGGGGCAAGCGCGTCGCGATCTACGGCGGCACCGGCGTCGTCGCCTATTGCGCCGCGGTGATCGCCGCGCAGGAGGGCGCGCAGCCGGTCATCGTCGGCTATAACGGCCGCGAGCGGGTGGCGACGATCGCCGATGGGATGCGCACGCGCTTCGGCGTCGCCGTCGAGGCCGCCGACGGCTCGACGCCCGAGGGTCGTCTCGCGGCGGCGCGCGACGCCGAGGTGATCCTCTCCGCGGCTGCGGCGGGCGTGCAGGTCCTGAGCGCCGAGGACCTGACCCAGGCCGGCCGCCTCCTCGTCGCCGCGGACGTCAACGCCGTGCCGCCGGCCGGCATCGCCGGGATCGACGTCAACGCCGACGCCGTCCCCCTGCCGAGCGGGCGGGGCGTGGGCATCGGGGCGCTCGCCATCGGCAACGTCAAGTACGGGACCCAGGCCGGCCTGTTCCGCCGCCTGCTCCAGGCCGACCAGCCCCTCGTCCTCGATTTCCGCGAGGCCTACCGGCTCGCCGTCGAGATCGCCGACCAGGCGGCGGCGTGACGGCCGACGCGGTCCTGATCGCCGCGCAGTCGGGCCGGGCGCTCGCCGCCGCGGCGCGGCGGGCCGGCTACCGCCCCTTCGTCGCCGACCTGTTCGGCGACGCGGATACCCGGCTGCTTTCCGCCGGCTATCGCCGCGTCTCCGGCCGCCTCGGCGCCGGGCCGGGGGCCGGGAGCGTGGAGGCGGCGCTCTCGGACCTCGCAAGCCAAGCGGTCGCCCCCATCGGCCTCGTCCTCGGCTCCGGCTTCGAGGGTGCGCCGGGGCTGATGCGGCGGCTCGCCGGGCGGTTCAGGCTGATCGGCGCCGCGCCGGATGCCGTCGCGGCGCTCAAGGACCCGGCCGGCTTCGCGGCCCTGTGCGGGCGTCTCGGCATCCCGCATCCGGAGATCTCCTTGGCACCGGTGCCGGATCCCGAATCCTGGCTCACGAAGCGGCGCGGCGGGTCCGGAGGCGGCCATATCCGCCCGGCCGCTCCGGGCCGGCTCCCGGCGGGAGCCTATCTCCAGCGCCGCGTGCCGGGCCTGCCCCGCTCGCTCAACGCCCTCGCGGATGGACGCGGCATCGCCGTGCTGGCGGTAACCGAGCAATGGACGGCGCCCGGGACCGGCCGCCCCTTCCGCTATGCCGGTGCCGCCGGACCGGCCGTCCTGCCCGCCGCGGTACGGGATGGAGCCGAGCGGGCGCTCGCGGCCCTCGTCACCGCGACGGGGTTGCGCGGTCTCGTCAGCGCCGACCTGCTGGTCGAAGGCGATGCCTGGTGGCTGCTCGAGGTCAATCCCCGTCCCGGCGCCACCCTGGACGTGCTCGACCGCGCGGCCCAGCCGCTCTTTTCCGCCCATCTGGCGGCGGCCGACGGCCGGCTGCCCGAGCACCGCTCGATTCGTCCGGGCGCCGCCGCGACCGAGATCCTGTATGCCGGGACGGAGGTTCCTTCCGTTCCGGTCTTCGACTGGCCCGACTGGGCGATGGACCGCCCGCCGGCCGGCAGCCGCGTCGAGGCGGGAGCGCCGATCTGCACGGTGCTGGCCGAGGGGGCGGATGCGGGCGCGGCCCGGCAGGCGGTCGCGCGGCGGGCCGCCGATCTGCAGTCGCGGCTGCGCGCGACGGCCGACGCATTGGCTTTCGCCGGCCGCCGCTCCATCTTCGACGCGGCACCCTGCAACCCGCTCTCCCGCGGCGAGGAGATGCCGCATCCTTCGATCGTTTCGGACAATCCTGCATGCACCGGGCACGACGCATGAGCCACGCCCTCGCCGTCGTGAAGGTCGGCGGCAGCCTCGTGGCTGATCAGGCCCGGCTGTGCCGGCTGCTCGGCGACCTGGCGGACGGGGCCGAGGGGCCGGTGGTGATCGTGCCGGGCGGCGGCGCGCTCGCCGAGGCGGTGCGGGCGACGCAGTCGGCCCTCGCCTTTCCGGACCCCCTCGCCCACCGGCTCGCCCTCGATGCCATGGCGGGCATGGCGCGCATCTTCGCCGCGCTGGAGCCGCGCTTGCGGGTGACGCCGGATTTCGCCGGAACCCTCGCCGCCGGCGGCGTACCGGTCTGGGACCCGTCGGCGCTCAAGGACGGCCATCCGGACATCCCGGAGAGCTGGGACGTGACATCGGACAGCCTGGCGCTCTGGCTCGCCACGCGCCTCGGCGCAGGCACCTGCCTGCTGGTGAAATCCGCCGATCCGGCGCCCGGGGCCGGACCGGCGGAGCTGGCTCGGGCCGGGCTGGTCGATGCCGCCTTTCCGGGTTTCGCCGCTCGCTTTCCCGGCCGGATCGTCCTGCGCGGCCCCGGCGGCGACCGGCCGTGCCGCGAGGCGCTGGCGGAGTGCGCCGCGTGAGGGAGCATCTCGTCTTCGTCACCGGGCGCCTCGCCAAGGCGCGGCTGGAAAAAATCGCCGCCGGCCTGCCGCCAGATCGCTTCGCCTGGACCATCGCGGATGCCGGCGTGAAGGTCGCCGCGCTGATGACCGAGGAGATCATCCGCCGCCGGGTCACGATGCCGGAGGGCGCGACGCGGGTGATCCTGCCCGGGCGCTGCCGGGCCGATCCGGCGGCGCTCGCCGCGCATTTCGGCCTGCCGGTGGAGCGCGGACCGGACGAGATCGTCGACCTGCCGGTCTTCCTCGGTCTCGCCGGGCGGAAAGTGGATCTTTCGCGCCACGACGTGCGGATTTTCTCCGAGATCGTCGACGCGTCGCGGCTCACGCCCGAGGAGATCTTGCTTCGGGCGAAGGACCTCGCCCGGCGCGGGGCCGATGTCATCGATCTCGGCGGGCTGCCGGATACCCCCTTCCCGCATCTGGGCGAGACGGTGCGTCTGCTGAAGTCCGAGGGATTGCGGGTCAGCGTCGATTCGTTCTCGGCCGACGAATTGCGCCAGGGCGCGGCGGCGGGCGCCGATTTCCTGCTCAGCCTCAACGAGGAGACCCTGGACCTCGCCTTCGAGACCGAGGCGGTGCCGGTTCTGGTGCCGATGCGCCCCGAGGACCTGCCCTCCCTCGACCGGGCGATCGAGCGGATGCAGCGGGCGGGCAAGCCCTTCATCGCCGACCCGATCCTCGAACCGATCCATTTCGGCTTCGCCGCCTCCCTGGTGCGCTACCACGAGACGCGGCGGCGCCACCCCGACATCGCCATGATGATGGGGACCGGCAACCTGACCGAGCTCACCGAGGCCGATAGCCTCGGGGTGACGGCCCTGCTGATGGGGGTGTGCTCGGAACTGTCGATCGGCAACGTGCTGATCGTGCAGGTCTCGAACCACACGCGCCGCACGGTCGAGGAGCACGATGCCGCCCGCCGGGTGATGTACGCGGCCAAGGCCGACGCCGCCCTGCCCAAAGGTTATGGCCGCGCCCTCCTCGCCCTCCACGACAAGCGGCCCTATACCCAGACCCCTGACGAGATCGCGGCCCTGGCCGCCGAGGTGCGCGACCCCAATTACCGGGTCGCGGTCGCGGAGGACGGGGTGCACATCTACAACCGCGACATCCACAAGGTGGGGCGCGATGCGATGGCGTTCTTCCCCGATCTCGGCGTCGAGGCCGACGGCGCCCACGCCTTCTATCTCGGCGGCGAATTGACCAAGGCGGAACTGGCCTGGCGGCTCGGCAAGCGCTACGTGCAGGACGAGGCGTTGGAATGGGGCTGCGCCATGGATGCCGAGGTGGAGGACACCACGCGCTTCAAGGCCCCGGGCCATACGCGCCACAGCGGGAAGCCCTGACGCCGTGCCGCTGATCCTCGAGACCATCGTGACGACCCTCGCCGCCGACGGGTCCCTGCACCTGGTGCCGTTCGGGCTGATCCGGGAGGGCGAGGATTTCTGGGTGGCGCCGTTCCGGCCCTCGCCGACCATCGCCAACCTGGAGGCGCAGCCGTTCTTCGCCGCCGCCGTACCGGCCGACGTGCGGGTGATCGCCGGCTGCGTCACTGGCCGGCGCGACTGGCCGACCGTGCCGTGCCGCACGATTCCCGTGCCGCGGCTGGCCGAGGCCTACGGACACATGGAATTGCAGGTCGTGGAGGTGCGCGACGATCCCGTCCGCCCGCGCTTCCGCGGCCGGGTGGTGCATGCGGAGGCGCACCGGCCGTTCCTCGGCCACAACCGGGCGGTCAACGCGGTGCTGGAGGCGGCGATCCTGTCGACGCGCCTGCACATGCTGAACCCCGAGACGGTGCTGGCCGAGCTGCACCACCACCGCATCGCCGTCGAGAAGACGGCCGGGCCCGCCGAGCGCGAGGCCTGGAACTGGATCGCCGCGAAGGTCGTGGCCGCCCTGCCGCAGGCGGCCGCCGCGTCCCTCGCGGTCGATGACGCGTAAGAACGCGTGAACAGGAGAGATCCGATGAAGCGCATCATCGCGGCGGCCCTCGTCGCCGCCTTCGCGGCGGCCCCCGCTGCCCAGGCCCACGGCCCGACCCGCAAGAAGGTCGAGGAGAAGGTCACGATCAATGCCAGCCCGGACAAGGTCTGGGCCGTGGTCGGCAACTTCCAGGACATGAGCTGGCTGCCGCCGGTCGAGAAGACCGAGGGCAAGGGCGGCAACGAGGTCAAGGCCACCCGCACCCTCACGTTGAAGGGCGGTGCCACGGTCGAGGAGGAGCTCTACAAGTACTCGGCCGAGCAGAAGAGCCTGTCGTACCGGATCGACAAGGTCGACGTGAAGGTGCTGCCGGTCAACAACTACTCCTCGACGATCAAGGTCGAGCCGGCGGATGGCGGCAAGGCGTCGGAAGTGGTGTGGGACGGCGCGTTCTATCGCGGCTACATGAACAACGACCCGCCGCCCGAGCTGAGCGACGAGGCGGCGATCAAGGCGGTCAAGGAGCTGTACCGCAGCGGCCTCGACAACCTGAAGGCGAAGATCGAGAAGGGCAACTCGTGAGGCGAGCCCGGCATCTCGCCGGGCTCTGCCTGCTCGTCGGGGCCGGCGTCATGCCGGTCCCTTCCCGGGCGGCGGAGGCCTTCGTTACGGCGCAGAATTCAGACACGGTCGACGTGGTCGACCTCGACGCCCGCAAGGTGGTGGCGACGATCCCCGTGAAGGGCGCACCGGCCGGCATCGCCCTGTCTCCGGACCGACGTTCCGTCTACGTCACCGCGCCGGAGGGCAAGGCGCTCGTCGTGATCGATGCCGCCGCACGCCGGATCGCCCGCACCGTCCCGCTCGGCGGCGGCCCCCTCGGGGTCGGGGTGAACCCGGTGAGCGGCGCGGTCTACGTCGCCGACTGGTACGCCAAGCGTCTCTGGGAGGTCGATCCGAAGACCCTGTCGGTCGCGGCCGAGATCCCGGTCGGCACCTCGCCCTCGGGCATCGCGGTGACGCCGGACGGGACGTTCCTGCTGGCGGCGGACCGGGACGACGACGCGCTCTCGCTGGTCGATACCGCGACGCGGCAGCGGGTCGCGACGATTCCGGTCGGCACGCGGCCGTTCGGGGTCACGATCGACGCAGCCGGCAAGCGGGCCTATTCCGCCAATGTCGGCTCGAACGACGTCTCGGTGGTCGACATCGCGGCGCACCGGGAGATCGGTCGGGTCAAGGTCGGCGAGCGGCCCTACGCCGTGGCGCTCGCCCAGGGCCGGGCCTTCGTCACCGACCAATATGGCGGCACGGTCAGTACCTTCGATACCGCCACCTTGGCGCCGGGGCCCCGCTTCGATGTCGGCGAATACCCCGAGGGCATCCAGGCCAGCCCGGACGGCAAGACGATCTATGTGGCGAACTGGGAATCGAACACCCTCACGGTGATCGATGCCACGGCCCTGACGGTGACCGGACAGGTGAAGACCTCGGACGGGCCGCGGGCCTTCGGTCAGTTCCTGCGCTGAGACGCGGCGGGGCGACCCGTTCGCGGATCGGCACCGAGGGATAGTTCGACGCGAACGGGTTGGTCACCAGCCCGCCCTGCGCCTGCGCCGGTACGGCGAGGAGCAGCAGCGAGGCCGCGAGGCTCAGCTGCCTCACATCAGAGACCCGCGGCCTTGCGCAGGGCGGCGTTGATGCGTTCCTGCCAGCCCGGCCCGTCCTCCTGGAAGTGGTCGAGCACGTCGCGGTCGAGGCGCAAGGACACGGTCTCGCGCACGCCCGGGACGGCCGCCTTCGCGGCGGGCTTCGGCTTGCCGTCGGTCGCCTTGCCATCGGCTGCCTTGCCCTCGGGGCCTGAGCCCTCCGGCACTTTACGGGTCACGGCCCGGAACGCGGCCTCGGCGGCTTGCCGGGGGTCGCTGCCGCGGCGGGAACGGTCGAATGACATCAAGGGTCCTCCTCGGACAGCCCTACCATGGCGGCGGCGAACCCGAAAACGACGAAGGCCCGCCGGCGCACCGACGAGCCTTGAGGAGGCAGGGTCCACGTTCCAGGGTTTGCGGGTGGTCGTGCACGGTACGTTGATGATGGCCGTCTCGGCCCCGTACCGCATGTCAGCCCGCCCTGAAGCCACTATCCCTGTCGATCGACATTCGGTGGCGTTTCCTGGTCACCGGCATCGGTGTGAGTCGCATGAGGGCTGCAACCTTGAGAATTCATGGCCACCTCCTCGAGTTCGTCTCGATGAAGACTATGCTGCGCCTCCCGGCGAGAGTGGTCAAGCGGAATTCGTAGCCGACTGCTCTCGATTTTTAAGGTTGAGATGGAACCTAACGAAAGATTAATACTTCTGACGCCTGAAGCCGATTCGGCCTTTCGCTGCGGCATGAGGCAGGTAAGGGCTTGCACAAGGCCTATAACAGCGAAGGCCCGCCGGCGCACCGACGAGCCTTAAAGAGGCAGGGTCCACGTTTCAGGGTTCGCGGGTTTTGCCGCACGGTACGATGATGACGGCCGTCTCGGCCCCGTACCGTAGTTCAGCCCGCCCTGAAGCCACTATCCCTGTCGATCGACATTGGGTGGCGTTTCCTGATCGCCGGCATCGGTGTGAGTCGCATGAGGGCTGCAACCTTGAGAATTCATGGCCACCTCCTCGAGTTCGTCTCGATGAAGACTATGCTGCGCCTCCCGGCGGGAGTGGTCAAGGGGTATTCGTAGCCGGCTGCTTTCGATTTTTTAGGTCGAGACGGAACCTAACGAAAGATTAAAGTTGCCCACGCCCGAGACCGATTCGGCCTTTCTCTGCGACATGAGGTGGTCGGTGCCTGCCGCCGGGCTCGAAACGACGAAGGCCCGCCGGCGCACCGACGAGCCTTGAAGAGGCAGGGTCCACGTTTCAGGGTTCGCGGGGTGTTTCGCACGGTACGATGGTGATGGCCGTCTCGGCCCCGTACCGTATTCTAGCCCGCCCTGAAGCCACTATCCCTGTCGATAGTAGTCCGGCGGAGTTTCCTGATCACCGGCATCGGTATGTGTCGCGTGAGGGCTGCAACCTTGAGAATTCATGGCTACCTCCTCGAGTTGGTCTCGACGGGAACTATGCTGCCCCTCCGCGCGGGGATGGTCAAGAGGGATTTGTAGCCGCCTTTTTTGCACTGCCGCGCTGGAACAAAAACCTAAGGGGAGGTTTCGGGCGCGCCCGAGCCAGCGCGGTCCCGCCCGCCGCCGCGGGAGGCGCGCCGAGGATCAGGCCGAGGATCAGGCCGAGGATCAGGCAACGTGCAGGATGGCGTCCTTCATCACCCGGGCGACGACGTCGCAGTTCAGGGCGCTCGCGGCACAGTGGGTCACCTGCCGGTCGAGATGGTCGTGGTCGAGGCGGGGGTCGCAGGCACTCGCCAGGAAGTAGCCCGCATCCGTGATGCTCATCACGTAGACGTCCGAGGCCTGGCCGGTATTCCGGTTGATCAGCATGAACTGGGTGTAGGCCTGCTCGAAATCGGGACGGCCGCGCAAGGACGGCCCGCGCTCGATGAGCACGCCATAGGGCGCGAGCTGGCTGGCTGCGGCCTGCAGCACCTCGGCGGCGATGTCGCGCAGGAGAGCGACGCGTCGTGCGTCCTCGGAGGAGAGCGGCGCCTCGTCCTGGGCGGCCGGCGCCACGTAGGCCTCGCGGCGCCGGCGGTGCTCCTCGAAGAAGCTCCCGAAATCCGACAGCACCACGTCCGGGCATCGGGGAACCGCCACGGTCTCCGTCATCGCACCCTGCTCCTTGTCGTCTCCGAGGTGGTCTTTCGCAACCCGTCTCAAGCTCAACTCGCGTCCCGGCCAATCCGATCCTGGCCGACCGTGGGTGACGGTCGGGCGATTCGTGCGGCTTCCTCTCGGACAGGGGCGGGAACTGCGCGAGGCCGTCAGGGAGCCGATCCCAGGGCCGCCGCCACCAGCGCGCAGGCGGGGTGACCGGTGCCGGCGACGAGGTCCGCCGCGACGGTCTGCTGCCAGACGAGGAAGCCGCTGCCGCCGCCGAGGTTGAGGATCGCCGAGCGCCCGGCCCGGGCGCGGCCCGCCTCGACGACGACCGAGAGGCGGAAGACCTGCCGGGGCGACGGGACCGGGCCGGCGGAGCCCGGCAGCGAGCGGATCGCCGAGGGGTTGGCCCGCCGCACCAGGGCGGCGAGGTCGAATCGGCCGCCCTCGTTGTAGACCGTCAGCACCGGTCGCAGGCGGGCGGCGATGGCGGGCGTCATCGAGGGCAGGCGGTCGATCTCGTCGATGCTGGCGAAGGGGGCGTTGCGCGGCCCCCAGGGCAGGCCCCGGGCGCGGTATTGCGGCAGTTCCGCCCCGCCATTGGGCTCCGGCGCGTCGTCCGGGTCGCGGTAATCGACGATCTCGGCGCCGAGCGCCAGTGCCTCCCGGTCCGACACCCCGAGGAGCCGGAAGGCCTCCTCCATCGCCGGGCGCGGGCTGCCGTTGAGGTCGATGAGCGTGCCCTGGTCCTGGAGCGACAGGAGCGCTCTGCGCCCCGGCGCCAGCGGGCAGGCGGTCACCGTGCCGTCCTCCGGCAGGCCGGCGCTGGACTGGCGATAGGTCCGGCCCAGATCGAGCCGGTAGGCGATCAGGCGGGCGATTCCGTCCGCCTCGCCCTGGAGCCGCACCGCCTCGGCCCGGGCCTGGGCGAGGCCGGTGGCGGAGCGCACCTGGAGGATCGCCGCCGCCAGCACCGCACCGACCACGATGAAGATCGCCAGCACCGACAGGAGCACGAAGCCGGCCTCGCCCTCGTCGGAGGGGGGCTCGCCCGGGGCGCTCACGGGCCGGAATCCAGGGCGATCACGAGGGGGGGCCATCGGCGGCTGTCTGCGGGAGGAAAGGCGACCTGGATCTCGACCAGCAGCGGCGGCCGGTCCGGCCGCGACCAGGCCGGCAGCCAGAGCGGCCGGGCGCCGCGGCTGGGCGCGCCGTAATAGCGAAGCGCGAGGCCGGCGATCCGCCCGAGGATCGCCTCGCTGCGCGGCATCAGGGGTTGCCCCGGCAGCGCCTCGGCCTCGCTGCGGCTCTCCAGGAGGTCGAAGGCCCCTGGCCCGCCGGGCACGCGTGCCAGGGTCACGGCGATTTCGGTCGGGCGCTCCAGCGTCTGGTCGGGGGCGAGCACCGCGACGAGCCCGTCCGGGCCCCCGCGCAGGGTCGGCCTCTTGCCGTCGGGGCGGCTCTGCGCCAGGCTGCCGAGGGTGCGCCGCAGGTGGTCGCGGACCGACTGCACCTCCTCGGTCCCCGCCGCCCGGGCCGCCGCGGCCGCGGCCCCGCCGGCGATCCGCACGGCGTTGAGCAGGAGCACGCCGATCAGCCCGGCGAGCGCCAGGCAGACCAGGGTCTCGACCAGGGTGAACCCGGCCTGCCGCGCTTCGGCGTCGGGCGGCTCCCGGCTCATTCCTGCCTCTCCGGGATCAGCGTCGCGTAGAGCGGCACCGTCGAGGCCCCCGTCACCCGCACCTGCCAGAGCGGCGGCACCCGGCCGAGGCCGAGGGCCGGGCGCAGGTCGGTGACGGCGAGCGTCCAGGGCGTGCCGTCCGAGAAGACGCCCCGCGCCAGGCCCGGCCGCAGCGGGCCCTCGGCGAGGCGGCGCAGGACGACGCCCTCCGCCTCGTCGGCCGCGACGCGGCGTGCCTCGATCCGCCGGACGGCCGCGGCCGCGGTGCCGGCGATCTGGAACGCCATGATCGTGGCGGCGGCGGCGATCCCGAACGCCACCAGCACCTCGACGGTGGTGAAGCCCTCCTCGTCCCGCGTGCCGGCGCGCCGGACGATCCGTCGGAGCCGCGCCGCGATGGCCTCCTTCATGGCCCGTCCTCCCGGCGCACCCGGCCGGTGAGCGCGCTGACCGAGAGGATCCGGCGCGCGCTCCCTGCGGCGAGCAGGATCCGTCCGCCGGTCGAGCTGCCGTCGGGCAGGAGGTGCAACTCGCCCGGCACCGGCCGGCCGACCGGGCCGGGCTCGACCGCGACCGACAGGCCGCCGACCGGGATCGGGACCGCGCCCGGGCGGGAGCTGAGGAAGAGCCGGGCCTGCGGCTCGAAGGCGAGACGCCCGGCCCGGCCCGTCCGGATCGCCTCGGCCCGCAGGCGGCCGATCTCGGCGGCGACGGTCTCGGAGACGAGCAGGGTGCGCCGATCGAGGGCGCCGGGGCCGAGGGACTGGAACGCGACCCCGGCGGCGAGGCCCAGGATCGCCATCGTCACCAGCATCTCGACGAGGGTGAACCCCGCCTCTCCCCCGCCCCTGCCGTCGCCGCCGCGCATCAGCCGGCCGGCCCGATCGGGAGGGCGGCGTGCAGGAGCGCGGCATGGAGGCCGAGCGCCAGGAACGGGCCGAACGGCAGGGCGGTCCCGCGCGAGACCGTCCGCCCGGCGAGCGCCATGAGCCCGACCGCGGCCAGCGCCGACAGGCTGGCCGCCAGGATCAGCACCGGCAGGCCGGACAACCCGGTCCAGGCGGCGGCCGCCGCGATGAACTTCACGTCGCCGAGGCCGAGTCCGATCCGGCCGCTCGCCCGGGCGTGCAGGGCGCGCAATCCCCCGAACAGCCCGTAGGCGAGGCAGGCCTCGGTGAGGCCGAGCCCGATCCCCGTCATCCCGTCCCGCCAGCCGGCCACAGCGAGGCCGAGGACCAGGAGCGCGAGGGTGAGCGCGTCCGGGATGATGCGGCGCCGCAGGTCGATCAGGCTCGCCGGCAGGGTCAGCGGCAGCGGCAGCAGGGCGGGCAGCACCGCGCCGGCAAGGAGCACGTCGGACATCAGGCGCGCCGGGGCGGGCGCGCCCGGGGCGCCGCCGGGGTGAGGGCGAGGATCCGGTCCGCGGGGATCCGCGCCGGGGCGGCCGGGCGCGCCGGCTCCACGGCCTCGGGCGGGGGCGTCACGGGCGGCGGCATGGCGGACGCCGCCGCCGCTTCGGCGACGGGCTCGACCGAGAGTGCCGCGGGCTCGGTCGAGCGGATCGCGGGTTCGGTCAGCCGTTCCGCCGGCGCGGGCGGCGGCACCGCCGCAGGTTCCCGGGCCGGCACGGAGGCCGGCGCCGAAGCGGCCCGCATCGCCTGGCGCACCGTCCATTCGCGCAGGTGCAGCCAGTAGAAATAGGCCGCCAGCGAGGCCGCCATGACGGCGCAGAGCCACAGGGCGAGGAGCAGGCCGGCGGGCACGACGCCGTTCAGCTCGCGCATCAGCCCGAGGGCGAAGGCGGTGTACCAGGACACGCCGGAGATCGCGCCGGAGACCAGGAAGATGCCGGTGCGCACGCCCGACACGCCGTCGAGCATCGGCCGGCGGATGTCGCGCAGCACCCCCGGCAGCACCATGGCGTGGATCAGCAGGCCGTTGACGGTCAGCACCGCCACGACGGCGATCTTCGCCAGGAGCTTCGGGTTGCCGAACTTCTCCGGCGATTCCACCGCGTAGACGGCGAGGAAGCCGAGCCCCGAGAGCCAGAGCAGGCCGAGGCCGACCGTGACGACCTTGCTGACGAACAGGAAGATGCGGGCGATCTCGCCCGGCAGGCTGCCCCAGCGCATCCAGCGCAGGATCCAGAAATCCAGCATCGTCGCGCCGCCGAGGCCGAAGGACAGCCCGATGAGGTGAACGGCGACGAGCAGCGTCAGCACGCGGATCGGCGGGAACGGTGCCGGCAGCGGGACGCTCAGCGGCTCTGCGGCGAGCGCGTTGCCGCCGAGGACGAGGAGGCCCGCGAGCGAGAGCCCGGCAATCCCCGACCCCGCGATCGCCGCCCCCGCGAGTCCCTGGCCGCGCCGGCGGCGGCCACCGGCGCGGGCCGCGTGGTCGGCTGAGCGGTTCATGCGTCTCCCCTGCCCTTCCCGTGGACCGAAAGGCTCTCGCCCCGAACGGCATGCCCCAAGGCCTCGCCTCACGCGGGCCGATCCTGGCCGGAATTGGATAACAAAGTCCGACTCCCGCGGCGGTCCGCCGCTCCGTCAGGACCGGCAGTGAGGGCTTCTTTACGAAGAGACGGCACCTTGCTGGGCGATTGTCCGTCTGCCCCGAGGCCGCACGATGCTCATCACAACCATGCCGGATCGCGGCGAGACGCGAGTGATACGAAATCCGGAAGATCACTTCCGGATTTCGTATCACGTGCCCGCGGCGGTGAAGCTTCGCTTCACACGCCGGAGCGAAGCCGATTTCCGCATCGCGAAGCGATCAGCCGGAAATCGTATGACTCCCTCCGAAGACCGGAGCGGGGGGCAGGCCGGCTTCTCCCTGGTCGAGCTCCTGGTCGTCCTGGCGATCATCGGCATGATCGCCACCATGGTGACGCCGCAGGTGCTCGGGTATCTCGGCCGCGCCAAGGGCGAGACGGCACGCATCCAGGTCAAGAACATCGCCCAGGCGGTCGAGCTCTACTATCTCGACCTCGGCGCCTATCCGACGTCGCAGCAGGGCCTGCAGGCCCTGGTGCAGCCGACCGGCGCGGGCTGGCGCGGCCCCTACGTGCGCGACGCCCGCGGCCTGACCGATCCCTGGGGCCACGCCTATCTCTACCGCTCGCCCGGAATGGCCGGCACCCCGTTCGAGGTCTACAGCCTGGGGGCCGACGGCAAGGCCGGCGGGACCGGCGACCAGGCCGACGTGGCGAGCAACTGATACGGGATCCGGAAGATCAATTCCGGATCCCGTATCATCAGCCCGCGCGGCGCCTGAGCGAAGCCGCTTTCCGCATCGCGAAGCGATCAATCGGAAAGCGTATGATACGGCGTCCGGACGATGCGGGCCCGCCCCCGTCGTCCGAAGCGCGTGCCATGTCTCCGGTTATGTATCCGGGTGACATTCCATGACCGTCCGGCAATCGATCGCGCGGCGTCGGCAGTCGGTCGCGCCGCCGGTGCGGTCTAGACCGGTCGTTTCCGCGGTCGATCCGGCCGGTTCGGTCCGGCGTTCATTGCCGACGTCATGCCGATCGGCCGGCCGGGCGTGGAATCGCTCCGGCCTGCTGCACGTGCAGGCTGCATATCCGGTCCGCGGACATGGCCGTAACCCGGTCTCCGCCCCGTCCTCAACCCCCCATTAACCATAGCTCTCCTAACGTTCGCTCCATCGACGAGCGGGTGATGGGGACGGCGGGGTGATGATCAAGGGTGCGCCTGTCCTCGCCCTGGCGCTCGCCTGCGGCTGGCCGCTGACCGCGAGCGCCGCCGAGCCCCTCGGGCCGTCCGATCCGCGGGACACCGGCGCCCTGGTGATGCGCGGCGACGACCGCCTGATCGGCGGCGAGGCCCCGGCCCGGGAGCCGATCGCGGGCGGACCGGTCAGCCTCAACCTCGTCGAGGTGCCGCTGCCGGTGGCCGCCAAGGCGGTCTTCGCCGACACGCTCGGCTGGGGCTACAGCCTGGACGAGCGCGCCTCCGGCACCATCACGCTCCAGACCGGCGGGCCGGTGAGCCGCGAGGCCCTGCTGCGGATGGTCGAGACCGCGCTCGCGAGCCGCGGCCTGTCCCTGCGCCGCCACGGCCGCAGCGTCCAGATCGTGCCCGCGGGCGGCGCGACCACCGAGGTCCGGCCGGTCCAGGGCGTCGGGGCCGAATCGGGGGCGGTCGCGGTGCCCCTGCGCTGGATCTCGGCCGCCGAGATGCAGGCGATCTTAAGCTCGGTGGCGCCGCGCGAGGTGGTGCTGCGGGCCGACCGGGCGCGCAACCTGCTGATCCTCTCCGGCGACGCCAACCAGATCCGGGTGCTGCGCCAGACCATCGCGGTGTTCGACGTCGACTGGATGCGCGGCATGTCGACCGCGATGGTGCCGTTGCGCAGCGCCAACCCGGTGGCGCTCGCCCGCGACCTGACCCAGATCTTCGGCGGCGAGACCGCCGGCACCGGCGACGTGATCCGCTTCATCCCCAACGAGGCGCTGAACGCGATCCTGGTGGTCAGTTCCCGCGCCGCCTATCTCGACCGCGCCCGGGCGCTGCTCGAACAGCTCGAGACCCTGGCCGCCGACCGCGAGCGCCAGCTCTTCGTCTACCGGATCCAGAACCGCTCCGCCAAGGAACTCGCCGCCGTGCTCCAGGGCGTGGTGATGTCGGAGATGGGCGGCGCCTACGGCATGTCCGGCATGGGCGGATATGGCGGCGGCATGAGCGGCGGCATGAGTGGCAGCTACGGGGGAGCGTCCGGCGGCTACGCCGCCATGGGCGGCGGCCTCGGCGGAATGGGCGGTTCCGGAGGTTTGGGCGCTGGGAGTTTGGGCGCCGGCGGCATGGGATCCGGCGGCATGGGATCCGGCGGCATGGGATCCGGCGGCATGGGATCCGGCGGCATGGGATCCGGCGGCATGGGCGCCGGGGTCCCGGGCAGCGGCGGGGGGCCGGGAGGCGGTTCGCCCTCGACCTCGGGCTGGGCCTCGGGCGGATCCGCCGGCGAGGCCGGGGCCGGCGGGGCGGGCCTCGGCGGCATGTCCGGCGGGCTCGGTGCCGGCGGAGGGGGCCTGTTCGGCGGTGGCTCCAGTGGCGGCGCCTATGGCGGGGGCGGCTATGGTGGCGGCTACGGCGGGGGCTTCGACACGACCTTCGCGGGCGGCGGCGCCGGGATGCGGCGCGACGCCATCGGCATCGTGGCGGACGACGCCAACAACAGCCTGGTGATCTCGGCGACGCGCAACCAGTACGACAAGATCCTGCGCATCCTCGGCCGCCTCGACGCGATGCCGACCCAGGTCCTGCTCGAGACGGTCATCGCCGAGGTGACACTCAACGACAGCCTGGCCTTCGGCGTGCAGTGGTTCCTCAAGAACCGCGGCGACCGCTTCAACCTCGCGAGCACCGACACCGACAAGGCGGCGGTGACGAACGGCACCGCGGGCCTGATCACCGCGGCGATGCGCGGGGTGCCGGGCTTCAACTACCTGCTCGCCGGGACCGACTTCAACGTGGTGCTCAACGCGCTCCAGGGCGTGACCCGGGTCAACGTGATCTCGTCGCCCAACATCACGGTGCTCGACAACCGCACCGCCAAGCTCCAGGTCGGCGACCAGGTGCCGATCATCAAGCAGACCGGCCAGAGCGCCCTCGTCGCCGGGGCGCCGATCCTCAACCAGATCGAGATGAAGGATACCGGCGTGATCCTGTCGGTCACGCCGCGGGTGAACAAGAACGGCCTCGTCGTGCTCGACATCAACCAGGAGGTCAGCGACGTGGTCCCGACCACGACCTCGACGATCGACTCGCCGACGATCCGCCAGCGCCGGGTCGCCACCAGCGTCGCGGTGCGGGACGGGCACAGCCTCGCCATCGGCGGCATGGTGCAGGAGAAGGCGCAGATCACCAACGAGAACCTGCCGGTCCTGAGCGACCTGCCGGTGATCGGCCCGGCCTTCCGCAATCGGGTCGACCAGCGGGTCCGGACCGAGCTCCTGGTCTTCATCCGCCCCCGGGTGATCCGCGGCACCGCCGAGGCCGACCGCATCGCCGAGGATTTCCGCCAGCAGTTCCGCACGATGATGCCGGTGCGCCCGGTCCTGCCGCCCCCGCCCCTGCCGGCGGCGCATCAGGGCCCGGAGGGAATCTTGCGGCGGATGCTGGATTGAGGGGGATGGTCTCGGTAGGGTCCGGGATCGAGAGAGACGCTCTCCTTTGACCTGCGACGGCCCCGAGCGTTAAGTCTCGAACAGACTATTTCGTGGTCGACGCTCCCCGCTGCGCAGGGTTGTTCGAGGACGATCCTCTTCGAAAATCAGGCGTGTGCCCCCCAGCCCTCACCGCCGCAAGGATGGCCCCGCCTCCGTCACCGGCTTCGCGCCCACGGGCCGCAGGGTCGTCGGGGTGCCCAGGAAGGTCGCGACATAGCGGCGCTCGCCTTGGACCAGGGTGACCTCGTCGCGCCCGACCGCGATGACCCGCCAGTCGCCCCGTCCCTCGCCGCGGGCGAGCCAGGCCTGGCTGCCGCTGCCGTCGTCGATCAGCACCCGGGCGACCGCGCCGTCGAGCAGGATGCCGCGCACCGTCAGGACCGGCCGCGGCGGATCGCCGAAGAGGATGTCGCGCGGGCCCCGGGCGGTCCAGGGACGCCGACCGGGATCGAAGAGCGGGCGCTGCAACGCGGTCTCGTCCGTCGGCGGCATCGCGGCCACCGCGCGGCGCGGCAGGGGCGCGGGCCCGCCATCGATCGGCCAGGCAAACGCCCCGAGCATCACGATGGCGGCGAGCCCGCAGGCGATGCGGGGTCCGCGCCCGGTCGCCGCCAGGGTCGCCCGCAGATGGGGGACGGTCCGTCTCACGGCGCGCTCCGTCACGGCGTGGTCTTGCTCACGGGATTGCTTTGGCGGCCGGGGCGGGCGGCAGCACGCCGCGGGCCGTGAGGGTCAGGCGCAGCACGGTCGCCCGCCCGATCTCGGGATCGGCCGGGCGCTCGACGCTGATCTCGGCCTCTTCCAGCACGACCAGCGGGATTCCGGTCTCGAGGGCGTCGAGCAGGCCGTGCAGGCCCTCCGCGGTGCCGCGTAAGGAGGCCGAGAGGCGCGGCAGCGTCGGTCGGCTCAGGTCCGGCTGGATCCCGGCCCCGTCGAATGCGACGCTCCGCTCCGCCGCCAGCGCGGTGAGGCGGGACTGGAAGGCGGCGACGAGGCCGGCCTCGTCCGCAGCGCTCAAGGGCGCCGGCGCCGGGGGCGCGAGAGCGGCGGCCTGCGCCCGGGCCAGCCGGTCGCGGGCCATGGCGATGTCGTCCTGCGCCGCCAGCGCGTCGAGCACCGGCCCCGTCCCGAGGGCGGCGGCCAGCCCGAGACCGGCGAGGCCGAGGAGCAGCGGCCGCCCGGCGGCGGGCAGGACCGCCCTCACGGCCGGGCTCCCGCGACGCGGCGCGGCAGCGCGACGACGAGGTGCTGGCCGCCCTCGACGGGGGAGGATTGGCGCAGCTCCGGCGCGCCGAAACCCGGCAGGCGCGCCAAAGCCGCGAGGACCGCCGGCCCGTCGGGCGCCAGCAGGGTCAGCTCCATCCCCTCGCGGGTGAGGCGCAAGGACTGCGCCGAGGCCGTGTCCGGCAGGGCGGCCGCGACCGCATCCCAGATCCGCGCGAGCGGAAGGCCGCGCTCGGCCAGGATCGCGGCGGCGCCGGCCTGGACCGCGGGCGGAAGGCCGGAGGACGCCGCCCGGCGGGCGGTCGCGAAGGCGTCGTCGAGGGCGGCGAGCGTCGCCGCCTGGTGCTGGCGCAGGCCCAGGAAGGCGCCGAGGAGAAAGAGGCCGGTCGCCGCCACGAGAGCGAGGTTGCCGCTGCTGCGCAAGAGGCCCGGCAGGGCGTGGTGCCCGCTCGACAGGAGGTCGACCGGCATCGTCCGGTCCTCCGCCGGGCCGACCGCCACGACGCTCGCCGTCAGACCCGCCCCCGCCAAAGCCGCCAGCACGGGGCCGAGGCGGGCGCGCTTGAGCACCACGTGGCGCACCCGCAGGGTGCGGGTTTCCAGGTCTTCGCCCTCGATGTACCAGTCGCTGAAGACCTGATCGGCGCGGAACGGGGTCGCGGCCTCCAGTTCCTGCGCCAGCACCGCGCGCATCCGCGGCAGGGCGGCGCTCGGCAGGTCGAGGGTGCGGATGAAGCAGGCGGCGGGATCGACGACGACCTTCGCCCGACCCTCCGGCCGGCCGCCCCGGATGGCGGCGATCTGCTCAGGCAGGTCGTCGGCCTGGAGGTCGAGGCGGTAGGTCCGGTCGGGCCCGTCGCGCCGGTCGACGACCGTCAGGCCGGCCTCGTGCGGCGCCCCGAGCCGGAGCGTCAGCACGGCCGGCTCGCGGTCGGTGCGGGCCTCGGTCAGGCCGAGGAGATGGGAGGCGGCATCGACGCCCTGGCGCCACGAGGCTTCGAGCGACGAGAGGAGGCCCTTGGACGAGAGCAGGCCTGGAGACGAGGCGGATGGCGCACGCAAGACGGGTCGGCTCCGGCGCCCGCGCAGTCGTCGGGGGGCGTCGCGGACCGGTCTAACGCAGCGATATTTCCGTCCGCTTAAGGACGCCGCGCGAGAATGGCCCCGGCGGGGCGGCGCCGGATCCACTTCTCTCGTGTCTTCTCTGGGGCAGGACGATGCTGAGCATCTGGGCGGGCAAGACCCGGCCGCGGCGGGCGCGGGCCGACCGGCGCGACGCGGCCCGCAGCCGCACCGCGGACCTGCGCGCCTTCGTCGACCGGCTCGCCGAGAGCGAGGTGCTGGACGAAGCCGGCCACGAGCGGGCGCTCGCCGCCCTCGACGGGCCCGGGCGACGCCCCTTGCCCCTGCTGCTCACCGAACTCGGCCTCGTCCACGAGGCGACGCTCGTCACCGCCCTCTCGGAGGCGACCGGCCTGCCGATCCTGCGCCAGGAGGATCTGCCGGGCGAGCCGGTTCTGGCCGACCTGCTCTCGCCCGATTACTGCGCCCGCGCCCGGGTGCTGCCGCTCGCCGCCGAGCCCGACCGCCTCGTCGTCGCCCTCGTCGATCCGTTCGAGCCCGAGACCGGGCAGGCGCTGGAGCACCTCGTCGACCGGCGGGTGGCCTTCCGCCTCGTCGGCCCGGGCAGCTTCGAGCGGGCCCACCGCGCCGTCTACGGCGACGTCGCCGAGGAGGGCGAGGCGGGGAGCGACGACGACCTCGCGCGGCTCGCCGACGTGGCGAGCCAGGCGCCGATCGTCCGGCTCGCCGCCCGGCTGGTGCGCAAGGCCTTCGAACTGTCCGCCTCCGACATCCACCTGGAGGCGGAGGAAGCCGACATGCGGGTGCGCTACCGCGTGGACGGCGTGCTGGTCGAATCCGAGCGGCTGCCGAAATCGGTCCAGCTCGCGCTCACCACCCGCATCAAGATCCAGGCCGGCCTCAACATCGCCGAGCGGCGCCTGCCCCAGGACGGGCGCATGCAGGCCCCCGATCGCGGCCAGGAGGTCGACATCCGCGTCTCGACCCTGCCGACGGCGCACGGCGAGAGCGTGGTCCTGCGCGTCCTCGACGGCTCGCGCCGGGTCGAGGATTTCTCCGCGCTCGGCTTCGACGCGGCGGCGATCCAGGAGATCGCCGCGATGACGAGCCGGCCGAACGGTCTCGTCCTCGTCACCGGCCCGACCGGCTCGGGCAAGACCACGACGCTCTACGCGGCGCTCCGCCGGATCAACGGCCCCCACCTCAAGGTCGTCACCGTCGAGGACCCGGTCGAGTACCGGATGGCGGGAGTGAACCAGGTCCAGGCCCATCCGGGCATCGGCCTCGACTTCGCGGCGGCGCTCCGCTCGATCCTGCGCCAGGACCCGGACGTGGTGATGGTCGGCGAGATTCGCGACGGCGAGACCGCCCGCATCGCCGTGCAGGCGGCGCTGACCGGCCACCTCGTCATCTCGACGCTCCACACCAACTCCGCCCCCGCCACGGTGACCCGGCTGATGGACATGGGCATCGAGCCCTACCTCATCGCCGCGACCCTCAACGGCGTGGTGGCGCAACGCCTGGTGCGCCGGCTCTGCGGGGCCTGCGCCGAGGCCATTCCGGCGAGCCCGCAGGAGCGCCTGCGCCTCGGCGTCCCGGCCGACGCCCCCTTGAGCCTCAAGCGCGCCCGCGGCTGCCCGGCCTGCAACGGCACCGGCTATCGCGGCCGCATGGTCGCCTCGGAGATCATGACCCTCGACGGCGAGTTGCGCGGGCTCATCGCCACTCGCGCCGACGAGCAGACCCTGACCGACCGGGCCCGCAAAGCCGGCATGACGACGCTCGCCGACAGCGCCCGGGCGCGGGTGCTCGACGGCGACACCACCCTCGACGAGGTCGGGCGGGTGCTGGAAGGAACGCTGTAGATGCCGCGCTTTGCCTACAAGGCCTATGCCGCGGACGGGCGCTCCCGTGCCGGCCGGATCGAGGCCGAAACCCGCCAGCGCGCTGTGGCCCTGCTCCGCGCCGACGGGCTCCAGGTCTACGAGATCGCCCAGGCGGCGGCCGGCCCGGCGCCGTTCTGGCGCCGCGACCTCTTCGGGCGCGACCGCGTCAACGACGCCGCCCGCGTCGCGTTCCTGCGCGAGTTCGGCACCCTGGTCGGCGCCGGGCTCACGGTCGACAAGGCCTTGCGCCTCGTCGAGCGCCAGGCCGGGCCGGCGTTGAAGCCCGTCCTCTCCGACCTCCTGGAACGGGTCGTGGCCGGCGCCTCCCTGTCGCGGGCGATGGCGGCCCATCCGCAGGCCTTCCCGCGCGACATGGTCGACATCGTGCGTGCCGGCGAGGCCACCGGTACCCTCGTCGACGTGGTCGGCTCGCTCACCGCGTCGATCGAGCGCCGCGACGCGGTCAAGCGCCACCTGATCTCGGCGATGATCTACCCGGCGCTCCTCGTCGCGATGGCGATCGGCACCGTGGCGATGATCGTCGGCGTGCTGGTGCCGGCCTTGGCCCCGCTCTTCGAGGGCAGCGGCCAGGCGCCGCCCTTCGCGATCCGCGCCGCCGCCTGGCTCGGCGAGACGCTCTCGACGACCTGGCCGTTCCTCCTCGGCGGCCTCGCGCTCCTGATCCTGGGGCTTGCCCGGGCGTGGCGGATGCCCGGCTTCGCGGCGTCCCGCGCGCAACTGGCGCTCCGCCTGCCGCTGGTGCGCGAGATCGTGGTCGGCATCGAGTGCGGCCGGTTCTGCCGGGTGCTCGGCACCCTGCTGACTGCCGAGGTGCCGATCCCCGATGCGGTGGCGGCGACGCGGCCGCTCGCCGGCAACCGGGTCTTCCGCCATGCCCTCGACGAGGCCGGACGGCGGCTGGCGGAAGGCGGCAGCCTCGCTTCCGGTCTGTCCTCGCTCAAGCCCTATGCCGCCTCGACCCTGAATCTCATCGCGAGCGGCGAGCAGGTGAACCGCCTCGGCAGCGTGCTGATCCACGCCGCCGAGATGCACGAGACCGAGACCCGCCAGCGCATCGACCGGCTGCTCGCCCTGCTCACCCCCCTGGTGACCGTGGCGATCGGCGGGCTGATCGGCGGGCTGATCATCTCGGTGATGGGGGCGATCCTGAGCGTGGGGCAATTGACGCAGTAGGGCGGTGGATCGAAGCCGGGCCCCCGGGCGTTGGCCGCGCTCCTGTCCCCGGGAGCGCCGTGCGTGTCCGCCGATCGTCGACAAGTCCTGATTCCGTTCGCCGCCCTTGCCCTCGCGACGGTCCCCACCGTCGCGCTCGCGCAAGGACGTCCCTCGACGCTCGCGATGACCTGCGGCCAAGCGCGGGGCTTTCTCGCCGCGCAAGGGGCGGCGGTGCTCGGCACCGGCGGCTACACCTATGACCGCTTCGTGCGCGACCGCAGCTTCTGCGAGCCGACGCAGATTACGAAGAACGCCTTCGTGCCGACCCGCGACACGCCGGAATGCCTCGTCGGCTATCGCTGCATCGAGCCGGGCCGCAACTGGTTCGACGACGAATAGGGCGAACAGAGGAGAGCGGCCTCGCCCCCGGCTCAGGTGCGGGGGGAGGCCGGATCCGCGTCAGCCCTTCGCCAGCAGCGCCTCGATCTCCTGCTTGAGCGCGTCGCGCAGCTCCGGCCGCTCCAGGCCGTAGGCGAGGTTGGCGACCAGGAAGCCGAGCTTCGAGCCGGTGTCGTAGGTCTTGCCGCGATAGTGCATGCCGTAGAACTTCTGCGTCTCCGACAGGCGCTTCATGCCGTCGGTGAGCTGGATCTCGCCGCCCGCCCCGCGCTCGCCGCGCTCGAGGATCGAGAAGATCTCCGGCTGGAGGATGTAGCGGCCCGAGATGATGTAGTTCGACGGCGCGGTGCCCTTCGCCGGCTTCTCCACCATGCCGGTGATCTCGAAGGTGTCGCCGTATTCCTGGCCGACGCTGACGATGCCGTACTGGTGGGTCTGGTCGGGGGCGACCTCCTCGACGGCGATGATGTTGCCGCCGTGCTGCTCGTAGGCCTTGAGCATCTGCACCATGCTGCCGCGGCTGAGCATGTCGGGCAGGATCACCGCGAAGGGCTCGTCGCCGACGATCTCGCGGGCGCACCACACCGCGTGGCCGAGGCCGAGCGGTTCCTGCTGGCGGGTGAAGCTGGTCTGGCCGGCGGCGGGCAGGTCCTTCTTCAGAGCCTCGTAGGCCTCCGTCTTGCCGCGCTCCTGCAGCGTGCGGTCGAGCTCGTAGGACATATCGAAATGGTCCTCGATCACCGCCTTGCCGCGGCCGGTGACGAAGATGAAATGCTCGATTCCCGCCTCCCGGGCCTCGTCGACCACGTGCTGGACCACCGGACGATCGACGACCGTCAGCATCTCCTTGGGCACCGCCTTGGTCGCCGGCAGGAAACGGGTGCCGAGACCGGCGACCGGGAGGACGGCTTTGCGAATGCGTTTCATCGTGCGTGATCCAGTGAACACCGAGGAGCTGCCGGACCGCCCGGCGGGGACGGCCATCCCCGGGCATCTCACGCCCGGCGGACATCCTCCCCCGGGCACCCTTGCCACCGGACAGCTTAATTGACGCTGAAGCATTGCGGGATATGGATCAACCCGTCTCACGCCGGGGAGCGGACGGAATGGCGGTACTTGTCACGGGTGGCGCGGGCTATATCGGCAGCCACATGGTGCTCGCCCTGATCGACGCCGGACACGAGGAAGTCGTGGTCCTCGACGATCTCTCCACCGGCTTCGATTGGGCGCTGCCGCCGGAAGTCACGCTGGTGCGCGGCGACGTCGCCGACCAGACCTTGGTGGCCGAGACCATCCGCCGGCACAAGATCGACGCGCTCGCGCACTTCGCCGCCAAGATCGTGGTGCCGGATTCGGTCTCCGATCCCCTCGGTTACTACCTCGCCAACACGGTCAAGTCGCGCGCGCTGATCGAGGCGGCGATCGGCGCGGGCGTGCGCCACGTGATCTTCTCCTCGACCGCCGCGGTCTACGGCGAGCCGTCGGTCGTGCCGGTGCCCGAGGACCTGACGCCGAACCCGATCAACCCCTATGGCCGCTCGAAGCTGATGACCGAGTGGATGCTGGAGGACGCCGCCCGCGCCCACGGCATCAGCACCGTGGTGTTGCGCTACTTCAACGTGGCGGGCGCCGATCCGCGCGGGCGTTCGGGCCAGTCGACCCCCAACGCCACCCATCTCATCAAGGTCGCCACGCAAGCCGCCCTCGGCAAGCGCGGCCAGCTGGAAGTGTTCGGCACCGACTATCCGACCCCGGACGGCTCGTGCCTGCGCGACTACATCCAGGTCTCCGACCTGGCGCAAGCCCACCTCGTCGCGCTCAACCACCTGCGCGGAGGGGGGACAAGCCTGACGCTCAATTGCGGCTACGGCCGCGGCTATTCGGTGCTGGAGGTGATCGACGTGGTGAAGTCGGTCTCCGGCGTCGATTTCCCGGTCAAGCTGTCGCCGCGCCGGGCCGGCGACCCGTCGCGGATCGTCGCCGGAGCCGACCGGATCCGGGCCGAACTCGGCTGGGTGCCGCAGCACGACGACCTGCGCGAGATCGTCACCCAGGCGCTGGCCTGGGAAGAGGCTCTGGGCCGGCGCAACCGGGTCTGATCGATGCCCCAGACCCGGTTCGTCCTGCGCAGCGTTCTGGCCCTCGGCGCCGTCCTGGTCCTCGCCGCGCCCGTCGGCGCGGGCGATTTCCGGGCCTTCGTCGAGGAATTATGGCCGGCGGCCCAATCGCGAAAGGTGTCGCGGGCGACCTTCGACGCCGCGTTCCGGGGCGTCACCCCGGACCCGGCGGTGCTGGCGCGCCTGCGCCGCCAGGGCGAGTTCGGCCGCCCGGTCTGGGAGTACCTGACCGGCGCCGTCTCGCCCGGCCGCATCGCCCGCGGACGGGCGGAAGCCGCGCGCCGCGCCGAGACCCTGGCGGCGATCGAGGCGCAGTATGGCGTGCCCGGCCCGGTCCTGCTCGCCTTCTGGGGCATCGAATCGGATTTCGGCGCCAGCGCCGGCACGATGCCGGTGATCCGGGCGCTCGCCACCCTGGCCGAGGCGCGCCATCGCGGCGAGCTTTTTCGCGATGAACTCCTGGCCGCTCTGGAGATCCTCGAGCACCACGACGTGACGCCGGAGCGGATGCGCGGCTCCTGGGCCGGCGCGATGGGCCAGACGCAGTTCCTGCCCTCGGCCTACCTGAAGGCGGCGGTCGATTTCGACGGCGACGGGCGGCGCGACATCTGGGATTCGGCGCCGGACGCGCTCGCCTCGATCGCGCATTTCCTCAACCAGGCCGGCTGGCGCCGCGACCTGCCCTGGGGCGTCGCCGTGACCCTGCCGGCAGGGTTCGACCTCGCGCGCTACCGCGGACCGCTCGCAGACTTCGCCGGCCGCGGCGTGCGGACCCTCGACGGCGCGCCCCTGCCCGATCAGGGCGAGGCGAGCCTGTTCCTGCCTGGCGGCGTCGGCGGGCCGGCCTTCCTGATCACCGCCAATTTCGAGGCGATCCGCGCCTACAACACCTCGGATTCCTACGCGCTCGCGGTCGGCCACTTCTCCGACCGGATCGCCGGCGGACCGCCGCTCGCCGCGCCCTGGCCGACCGGGCCGCGCCTCGACCAGGCCGGGCTCACCGCGCTCCAGCGCGGGCTCTCCGCCCGCGCGCTCTACGACGGCCCGTTCGACGGAAGGGCCGGCCCCAAGCTCCGCGAGGCGGTGCGGCGCTACCAGATCGCCGCCGGGCTGCCGGCGGACGGCTACGCCACCCCTGCCCTGCTGGAGCACGTGAAGGCGCGCTGATCGTCCGAGGGCCTGTTCGATCGAGGGGACCGACCTCGAACCCTCCATCGTCATCCTGGGCCCCGGCGCAGCCGGGAGCCCGGGATCCAGAGCCGCCGACGTGGAAGGGAAAGGCGGTACGCATTCCGCTTCATCCTGCATCGTCAGCGGTTATGGCTCCCGGGTTCCGCTGCGCGGCCCCAGGATGATGGGGTGAGGTGGCGATGTCGGTGCCAGATCGACGGGTGCACCCGATCGAACACGCTCCGAGGCCTCGTGAAGCCTCGATCCTCATGGACAAGCGGGGCCGGCTTCCCCAGGATCCGCCGCGACGAAGGAGACACGCACATCATGGCTCACGCATTGGGCGCGCCGGCCGGCGAGCGGATTCCGGACGGCCTCAACCAGCCCGACCTCGCCGGGCCCGAGGTGCGCCGCGCCAAGGAGGATCTGGCGGCCTGCTTCCGCATGGCGGCGCGCCACGGCCTCGAAGAGGGCATCTGCAACCACTTCTCGGCGATGGTGCCGGGCTACGACGACCTCTTCCTCGTCAACCCCTACGGCTACGCCTTCGCGGAACTGACCGCCTCGAAGCTCCTGGTCTGCGACTTCCACGGCAACGTCGTCTCCGGCGAGGGCCAGCCGGAGGCCACCGCCTTCTACATCCATGCCCGCCTGCACCAGCGCATCCCGCGGGCGCGGGTGGCGTTCCACACCCACATGCCTTACGCCACCGCCCTCTCGATGACCGAGGGCGATCCGCTGATCTTCGCCGGGCAGACCTCGCTCAAGTTCTACGGCCGCACCGCCTTCGACCGGAACTACAACGGGCTCGCCCTCGATTCCGCCGAGGGCGACCGCATCGCCGACAGCGTCGGCGAGGCCGACATCGTGTTCATGAAGAACCACGGCGTGATGGTGCTCGCCCCCACCATCGCGGAGGCCTGGGACGACCTCTACTACCTGGAGCGTGCCGCGGAGGTGCAGGTGCTCGCCCTCTCGACCGGCCGCTCGGTCCTGCCGGTCGCGTCCGCCATCGCCGAGGCGGCCTCCCGCCAGATGCGCGAGGGCGATCCGGAATCGGCCCGCCTCCACCTCGCCTCGATCCGCCGGCGGCTCGACCGGGAGGAGCCGGATTACGCGGAGTGATCCTGGCGGGGCGCCGGGGCCAGCATCCACAGGGCGATGACCGCCAGCACCCCGGCGCTCATCCCGTGCAGGGCCACCTGCCACCAGGCCGCCGTGCCGGCGGACAGGATGAGGGCGAGGTCGCAGGCCGGGATCGCGAGGCTTCCCGCCAGCACGATCATCACGGCGCGCCGGGTCGAGAGCAGGCTGAGGCCGGCGAGATGGAGCGCCAGGGCTGCGTCCCGCGCGCCGATCGCCCTGAGATAAGTCCGGCCGATCCCTTCGGGCTCCGGCACGCCGTAGATCAGCGCGCCGAGCGCGGGCGTCGCCAGTAAGACGCCGCCCAGCGCCAGAAAGACCAGCGCCATGGCCAGCACGATCCAGAGGCGCAGGTCGGAGGGGGAGAGGCGGCCGTCTCCGGTCGCGAGGTGTCGTCGGTCCATGCCGCCGGCATGCCCGAAGGCGCGGGCCGGTGCCTTCACCTGGGTTGAGAGTCTGTTTCACCGATCGACATGGCCCATCCCGCCTGCACCTCGGGATGAGGTCGCGGGTGGGATGGAAGTGCGCTCTGCGGTGCAGGTCGGTCAGAGTTCCAGAATCGCCTTGATCACCCCCGCCTCCGGCCGCAGCCAGTCGCGAAAGAGCTCCGGCCCGTCGGCCAGCGCGCCGCGATGGGTGCGGAGCGCCTGGGTCGGCACCCGGCCGGCCTGCATCTGGCGCACCACCTCGGCGAAATCGTCCGGTTGGGCGTTGCGGCTGGCGAACAGGGTGGTCTCGCGCTTGTGGAACTCGGGGTCCGAGAACACGATGTCGTCGCGCACCACGCTCACCAGCACGTAGCGCCCGCCATGGCCGACGAAGCCGAAGCCGCGCTGCATCGCGGCGCGGTTGCCGGTGCAGTCGATCACGCAATCGTAGAAGTCGCCGGACGTGGCGGCGCCCGCCTTCGCCTCGGCCTCGTCGTTGGCGAGAAGCAGCGCGTCGGCGCCGAGCGAAGCTTGCGTGAAGGCCAGCCGGTCCTCGCGCAGGTCCATGACGGTGACGTGGGCGCCGCGCGCCTTGGCGAAGATCACCGCCGACATGCCGATCGGCCCGGACCCGACCACCAGCACCCGATCCCCGGCCGCGATGCCGCCGCGCTTCACCCCGTGGGCGCCGATCGCCAGGAACTCGATCATCGCGGCATCGTCGAGCGGGGTATCACCCACCGGCACCACGTTCTGCGCCGGCACGCTGATCAACTCGGCCATGCCGCCGTCGCAATGGACGCCGAGCACGCTGATGTTCTGGCAGGCATTGGTGACGCCTTTGCGGCAGGCGACGCAGTGTCCGCAGGAGAGATACGGCACGATGTAGCAGTTCTGGCCTGCCGTGAGGCCGCTGCCGGCCGGCGCCTGCTCGATCGTTCCGGAGAGCTCGTGGCCCATCACCCGCGGATATTGCAGGAACGGGTGCTTGCCCTGGTAGATGTGGAAATCCGTGCCGCAGATGCCGACCCGGCGGATGCGCACCAGCGCCTCGCCCTCGGCCGGGACCGGCTCCGGCCGCTCGGTCAGCCGCAGCCGGCCCGGCTCGTCGCAGAGGAGCACCTTCATGGGATGGGTCTTTCGAGGGTAGAGATTTGGGAAAGGGCTGGTGGTGCGAAGATGAGGCTTCTCCCCTCCCCCTTGTGGGGAGGGGTGAGGGGGTGGGGGTGGTGCCGGATAAGGCTCAGCGGTGCCTTCTGCACCACCCCCACCCCTAACCCCTCCCCACAACTTGCCGCGATACCGGGCAAGCCCGGGATCGCCTGGGGAGTGGAAGTGCCCTCTCGACTACGCCAGCATCTCGGGCGGCAGGTCGCTGCCGTGGTACGTCTTGTAGATCGTGTTGAGCTTGCCGTTGCGCAGGTTCTTGTGCACCCACTCGTTCAGCGCCGTCTGGAGCTTGCCCTCGCCCTTGCGGATGCCGATCGCGTAGGGGAACGTCCGCATCACGATCTTGGTCTCGAACGGCGCCGGGGGCTTGCGGGCATTGGCGGTGTTCATGACCTGCGGCGAGGTCGCCACCATGTCGACCTGGCCCGAGACCATCGCGGTGATGAGCGTGGCGTCGTCGTCGTAGCGCACCATCTGGGCGCCCTGGGCGCGATTGGTCGCCTCCTTGTCGTTGGTGCTGCCGCGGGTGGTGCCGAGGCGCTTGCCGACGACGGCCGCGTAATCCTTGACCTCGCGGTCCTTCGGGCCGGCGATCACCGCCTGGATCACCCCGTAGGGGTCCGAGAAGTCGATCACCTTCTGGCGCTCCTCGTTCACGCTGAACGAGGCGATGACCATGTCGGCCTTGCCGGTGAGCAGGAACGGCACCCGGTTCGGGCTCGTGACCTGCACGATCTCCAGCGGCAACTCCCAGTCGGCGGCGAGCAGCCGGGCGGTCTCGACGTCGGAGCCGGTCGGCTGCATCGCGGCATCGGTCATGCCGAAGGGCGGCGAGCCGAGATCGAGGGCGACGAGCAGCTTCTTGCGGCTCCTGATCGTGTCGAGCGTGTCGGCGAGCGCCGGCATCGCCAGGGTGGACGCGGCCGCGAGGCCGCCGGCCAGGAAGGTCCTGCGCTTCATCCCCAAAACTCCTTCTTGATCACAGCCCGCTGCCGACGAAGTCGCGCAATTCGGGCGTGCGTGGGTTGTCGAGGTCGCGGCCGGCCAGGGTCTCCCAGACCCGGCCCTGGCGCATGTAGATGACGGTGCCGGCGACGCGCCGGGCAAAGCCCATCTCGTGGGTGACCAGGATCATGGTCATGCCGCCGCGGGCGAGATCCTCCATGACCTTCAGCACCTCCGAGGTCAGCTGCGGGTCGAGGGCGGAGGTGACCTCGTCGAACAGCATCACCTGCGGCTGCATGGCGAGCGACCGGGCGATGGCGACCCGCTGCTGCTGCCCGCCCGACAATTGCTCGGGATAGTGCTCGGCCTTCTCGGCCAAGCCGACCCGGGTCAGGCACGCCATCGCCAGGTCGCGGGCCTCGGCCCGCTTGAGGCCCTTCACGCAGGTCGGCGCCAGCATGATGTTCTGAAGGGCCGTCAGGTGCGGGAAGAGGTTGTAGCTCTGGAAGACGATGCCGACCGAGAGCCGCAGCGCCCGCTTGTCGAGGTTGGGCGAATGGATCGCGTGACCGCAAACCTCGATCGCCCCCTCCTCGATCGTCTCGAGCGCGTTGATGCAGCGGAGCGCCGTCGACTTGCCGGAACCGGACTGGCCGATCAGCGCCACCACCTCGCCGCGGCCGACCTCGAACGAGACGCCGTCCAAGACTTTCAGCGGGCCGAAGCTCTTGTGGACGTTGGCAAGCTTAACGACGGCCGACATTGAGCCTCCTCTCCAGCCCGCGGCTCCAGGCCGACAGCGGATAGCAGATGGCGAAGTAGAACAGCGCCACGGTCACGAAGATGATGAAGGGCTGGAAGATCGAGTTGTTGATGAGCTTGCCGGCCTGCGACAATTCCACGAAGCCGACGACCGAGGCGAGCGAGGTGTTCTTGACGATCTGGACCAAGAAGCCCACCGTCGGAGCGGTGGCGAGCCGCATCGCCTGCGGCAGCACCACCCGGGTCAGGCGCTGCCAGCGCGACAGGGCCAGGCACTCGGCGGCCTCCCACTGGGTCTTCGGCACCGCCTCGATGCAGCCGCGCCAGATCTCGCCGAGGAAGCCCGAGGCGTAGATGGTGAGCCCGGCGCCCGCCGCGATCAGCGCCGGCAGCTGGTCGAAGCCCGCGATGGCAAGGCCGAAATAGATCATGAACAGCAGGATCAGGAGCGGCGTGCCCTGCACCACCTGCACGTAGGCCGTGGCCAGGCCGCGCAGGACGCGGTTGCGGGAGATGCGCGCGAGTGCCACGCCGAATCCGAGGAGGCCGCCGCCGAGGAAGGCGATGGCGGAGAGCGCCAGCGTCCAGCCGGCGGCCTGGAGCAGGAACCAGAGGTGCTGGGGTCCGAAAGTGGGCATCGATCCCCTCCCCGCTAGAGCGCCGTGCCGAGCTTGCGCCGGCGGGTGAAGACGAGTTGCCCGAAGCCCCAGAAGGCTCCGCGCACCACGAAGGACAGGGCGAGGTAGACGAGGCCGACGACGATGTAGGTCTCGAAGCTGCGGAAGGTGTCGGACTGGATGCGGTTGGCCACCGCCGTCAGCTCCTCGGCCGAGATCTGCGAGCAGATCGAGGATGCGAGCATCAGCAGCACGTACTGGCTGACGAGGGCCGGGTAGACCCGCTCGATCGCCGGGCGTAAGACCACGTGCCAGTAGATCTGGCGGCGGTTGAGCCCCAGGCACTCGCCGGCCTCGACCTGCGCCTTATGAATGCTCTCGATCCCGGCGCGCATGATCTCGCAGGTATAGGCCACCACGTTGACGACGAGAGCCAGCACCGCCGCGATGGTGGCGTCGACCCGCAGGCCCAGCACCGCGATGCCGAAATAGACCAGGAAGATCTGGACGAGCAGCGGCGTGTTGCGGATCACCTCGACATAGGCGCCGACGACCCGCTGGAGCCAGGGCGGCCCGTCGGCCCGGGCGATGGCGCAGAGCGCGCCGCCGATGAAACCCAGAACCGTCGCCACGCCCGACAGCTGGAGCGTCAGCCAGACGCCGGCGGCGAAGTCGCGCCAGTACGGCAGCAGGGACGCGAAGTCGAACTGGTAGGTCATGCCGCGCCCGGCGTCGGATAGGCGGCGGCGAGTGCCCGCAGGACCGGAGCGGGCAGGCTGGTCCCCGCCTCCTCGACCCAGGCCAGGAAGGCGTCGACCCGCCGCTCGATCTTCTGGACGTGGTTCTGGGCGATGTCGGCGATGCGGTGGTTGAGATACGGATTCAGGAACCGGTCGAGGGTGGCGGCGACGTAGTCGTTCGCTTGCGGCCCCATCCCGCGGGCGGAGAAGCCCGGCACGACCTCGTCGCGATAGAGCGCGTCGAGCCGGGCCCGGATCGCCGGTTCGGCCAGGATCTCGCGCACGGTCTCGGCGGCAGGCCGGCCCTCGCGCTGCCAGATCTCGGCGAGGAAGGTATGGCCGAGATTGAGGATGTGGAGCTTGAGCCGCTCGTAGGGTTCGAGGTCGTCGGCGAGCACGATGCAGGGATGCTCGCACGGGACCACGAGGCCGGGCCGGCGCTCGATCGCCCAGATGGCGTAGGGCTCGGCCACGGCGCCGACGGGCTCGATCGGCTCCGAGACGATGCGGTCGACGAGGGTGTCGGTGAAGATCGTGCTCTCGCGCAGCCAGGCGGAGAACGCCTCCGGCAGGCCTGCCTCGCGGGCGAGGTCTAGGACGAGGCCCTGGAGCACCCGGCCGTTGCGGTTGATGAGTTCGCAGGGCAGCACCGTGAGCGGCCGCCCGCCCGCCTGCCAGCGGCGATACAGGAGCTGGGTGAGCTTGCCCGGGAACGAGACCGGGGGATGCGCCTCGATCAGGGCCGGACCGCGATCGGCCGGGTCGATCGCATAGCCGGTATCGCCGGTATTCGACAGCACGATCTCGGCCTCCTCGACGAACAGGGCCGTCACGGCGTCCCAGTCCGTCGTCGCCGAGAGCCCGCGATCGATGCTGGTGACGGTGACCTGCCGCTCGACCGGAACGCCGTCCGCGATGCCGCGGATGATGACCGGGTAGCCGCCCGGCGCCCCGAAGGCGGCGACGCGCCCGGCGCGGGCAGCGCTGCCTGAGGTCTGCACCACCGCGACAGGGCCGACCGCCTGGCCGGCCTCGCGCGCCTCGTGGATGAACAGGTCGGCATGGGCCTGAAGGAAGCGGCTGGTGCCGAACTGGACGACCCTTCGGGATGTCGGGACGGCGCTCATGCGCGACGCGCCGCGTAGGCGGAGATGCTGCCGATCGGGGTCAAGGGCGTGTCCTCACCGGGTGGGTCTTATGTATTATCATGCATAAAGAACTGCCCTATCCCGCCTGTCAAACGGTTTTTTATGTGCGAAAAACCGAACCAAGGCGGATGGACGGGTCGCAGCCGGCGTGCTGGAATCGCTTTCTTCCGGAGGGCGGGATGCGGGCGAACACGGTCCATAAGCGGGCCACCAACCAATGCTTGTCCGTGCTGGCGGCGCGGCCGCTCGGGCCGTGGTGCGCCTCGGAGGCCGAGCTGGCCGAGGCGCTGGAGGTCAGCCGCACCACCGTGCGGGGCGTGCTGGCGGGCCTGTCCGCGGCCGGCATCGTCGGGATGGACGGGACCCGGCGCCACCTCCTTCGCCACCCGGTGCCGGATGATTACTTCCCGGGCGTCGAGACCGAGACGGTGGCCGAGGCCGTCGAGCGCAAGTTCATGCAATGGGTGCTCCAGGGTGATTGCCGTCCGGGCCAGGTGGTCAACACCGCGGAACTGGCTCGGCTGTTCGGCGTCTCGACCACGGCGGTGCGGGAATACCTGACCCGGTTCAGCCAGTTCGGGCTCCTGAAGCGGCGCGAGAACAGCGGCTGGATCTTCGCCGGGGTGACACCGGACTTCGCCGCCGAGATCTACGAGATCCGCGAGATGTTCGAGCTACGCTCGGCCCGCCGCTTCGTCGAGCTGGCGCCGGATTCACCGGCCTGGGCCGAGCTCGCCGCGATCGAGCGCGAGCATCACGCGCTGCTCGCCGAGATCGATGCGCGCCATCGCGACTTCTCGCGCCTCGACGAGCGGTTGCACCGGCTGATCCTCGACGCCTCGCGCAACCGTTTCATCCGCGATTTCTACGACGTGATCTCGATCATCTTCCACTACCATTACCAGTGGGACAAATCGGACGAGAAGGAGCGCCACCGCGTCGCCCTGGGCGAGCACCTGGACTACATCGCCGCCCTGCGCTCCCGCGACCTGCGCCAGATCGACCAGACCTGCCGGGTGCATCTGCGTACCGCTCGGGCGACCCTGCTGCGCTCGATCGCCGTCGGCCCGCTCGGTGGTGTGCCGGCGCGGGGGTGAGAGCCGGATGCCGCCGAGGCGCCTCTCTCCGCCACAGGGCTGTCGGGGAAAAGGAATGGCGCGGGATTTTCTCCTCTCCCCGTGGGCGGGGAGAGGGCTGATCCCCCGTCCAGGGGGGGCAGCGAGCCCGTGCGGCGAAATGCAGGTTCGCCGCGAGGATGAGGGGGAGTTTCCGGAGGAGCCTCACCCATCGAGACCCCCTCCCCGCCCGCGGGAAGAGCAGGGGACCTGCGCATCTTCCTTTCCCCAAAACAGCGTCGCGGCCTCCGGATGACGCATCGCGACTGCGGACCATGCCGGACTGGTCGAATATCGACCGGCCGCGGCCACAGATCTTTGTAATCTTCATCGACCGAGCAACGCGGGAGGTATGCGGTATGACGTGGATATGATCAGATTGACGGCCGCTCATCATCACCCATCCGGTCACGTTGTCCTGTGCAGTCGAGCCCCGTGAGGCTTCGCGTCCGTAGGTAAGGCTTCGTTCACCCTGTTGCGCGAAGAAGAGAGCGACCGTTCGCGGCGTCCTCGCCAGGAAGGCGCCCGGCGCTCCCCTACCCTTCGGAGATCAGATGCCGGTGCGGCGCGCGACGTTGGAGAGGCTGGGCTGCGTCCTGGCGATCCTGGCGATCCCCGCCGGCGCGGCCCGGGCGCAGAGCCTCGAGGAGGCCTCCGCCGCCGCGCTCGACTCGAGCTTCGTGCTGCGGGCCGAGCGCGCGCGCCAGGACGGCGCCGAGGAGCGCCTGCGCGGCGCCATCGACGCCTTCATGCCCACCGTCGCCTTCACGGCCGACCGGCCGCTGCGGAGCCGCATCACCTATTCGCCGGAAGCCGCACCTCCGACGGTCGGGCTCGACGCGACGCCGCGGCGGGCGCCGACCGTGGTCGGGCTCACCGCGAACCTGCCGCTCTTCGACGGGTTCCAGCGCTGGAACGGCTACCAGACGGCGAAGACGCTGGCCGAATCGGGCCGGCTGCTGCTGATCGGCCGGCGCCAGCAGGTGCTGCTCGATACCGCCATCGCCTATATCGCGGTGTTGCGCGACACCCGGATCCTCGCCGCCCGCGACGCGCAACTCGTCGCGATCCAGCGCATCGCCGCCTTCACCGACAAGCAGTTCGAGCTCAACGACGCCACCCGCACCGACGTGGCCTTGGCCCGCTCCCGCGTTCAGGAGGCCGAGGCCCTGCGGATCCGCGCCCAGGCCGATCTCACCGCGTCCCGGCTCGACTTCACCCGGCTGACCCGGATGGCGCCGGAGCGGATGCCGCCGCCGCGCCTGCCCGACCGGCTGCCGCGCAGCGCCGACGCCTATGCCGAACTGGTGCGGACGGCCAATCCCGACATCGCCGCGTCCCAGCTCGAGGCGGAGGCCGCGGGCTACCAGGCCAAGGCCGCGGTCGCGGACCTCCTGCCGAAGGTCAACCTTCAATTCTCGAAGATCGCGCAGATCGGCTACAGCCCGGTCCTCGACCGGATCACCGACACCACCACCCGGGTGGTCGCGACCGTGCCGATCTACACGCCGGGCAGCCTGCCGCGGATCGGCGAGGCCTCGGCCCTGGCGCGCCAGCGCGGCTACGAGGCGCAGGACAAGGAACTCGCCACCCTCACCTCGGCCCGCATCGCCTTCGCCCGGCGCCAGGCCACCGCCGAGCAATACACCCAGCTGGTCGCCCGGATCCGCGAGCTGCGCGAGACGATGCGGGGCTTCGGGATCGAGCGGGCGGCGGGCTTTCGCACCGTCCTCGACGAGTTGAACATCCGCGGCGAACTCGCCAATGCCGAGGTGGCGGCGGAGATCGTCCTGAACGAGCGCGACGGGCAGGCGCTGCAACTGGCGGCGGCCGCGGCCCAGCTCGACGCCGCGCCCGGCGGGCCTCCCTCTCGGCGGTTCGAGTCGGTCGCTCCCCCGCCGCCGTCGGCTTTGCGCCGTTCGCTCGCAGGGGCGCCCGTCGAGAAGGCCCCGGCCTTGCGCGGCAGCGGGGCGCCGGCGGTGACGCCGACGCCTGTTCTGCGCGTGTCGCGGGCTGAGGAGGATCATCGTTGACGGCGTAATGTCCTCGCCTCAAAGTGATCGGCCGCCTCGCACAGGAATTGCCGCTCTCCGCATTATTGCGAGGCCCTTTAGCAACGCCCGAATTTCACAATCATAATGATCAATTTTTATCTTATTTATATGATATTTCTATCATATTAGCGAATTTTTAGATCATCGATCCATCGATGACCTGGATGTAATTGTTTAATCAATGAACTCAATAGCTGATTTTCCTTCATGGAAAATTTTTGAACGAAAAAATCGAAATCACGCTGATCTTTTTTTCTGCAATGCACTGCTTTGAACAAGAGGACATGTGTTGGCGCAAGGTATGGAATGCCTGAGCTGCTCACACGAACAGCATCAGATCGGGCCATCCGTATGGTCCGGTCGCGCTTGTAAATCCATAGATTCGGCGTTCCTGGCTCCATCATCATGTCCACTCGCCAGCAACCTTGCTGCAGGTCTCCTCCCCAAAGCTGCCAGACATCGCTCGGGACCGCGGCGGACGGAGGAAGATATTCGACCGTTCCATCTTTGACGGTGAAAAAGTCTAATTCATGCAAAATAGAACGAAAATAAGCTACATCCTTGCGAAGGACAACAAACTCCAGATCCTCGTGCTCGCGCGTTTGCTCGCCATGCCAGACGTCGAGAGCCCATCCGCCTGCGACGTACCATGGGAAGGCTGCGTTTCGGAGACGTTGTCCAAGCTCGTCGGGCGACCATGCATCCCAAGCGTCGTCGTCGAGAGGACTCATCGAAATCTCCGCAGGGAGCATTCGCGAAAGCCGAAAATCGATACGCGCTGCGACGCCTTACCGCAACATCTGCGCCCTTGAGGGGCAATCCATAGGGCAGATGTAACGCTCTCGCTCTTCACGTCTGCAGTCCATCATCACGCAAACATCCGAAATCGGAGCTTGCACCGGCAATTGGTTTCAAGCCGCTCTTACGCGGTCAAAACGGTCGAGTTTCGATCCCGCAGACAGTCATAGCGATGCGGCTACTGGCCATCAAAGAGGTTCCGGAATGCAGCGTAGGACCGTGATATGATGCGAGCGTAACAAAACGATCGCTTGGTTCACCACTCGCCATGCATGGGATGAGCGGCGCCCGCCCCTCACGCCGCCTCCGTCTCCGGAGCCCCCGGCTTTGCCGGCGGGCGCGGATCCTCGGTCAGCCGCCCGTTCTCGATCCGAAACACCCGGTCGACCTGGTCGAGCAGGCGCTCGGAATGGGTGATGAAGACCTTGGCGGCCTTCACGCCCTTCAGGCTCTCGACGAGGGCCGTCTCGGTCGCCGGATCGAGATTCGCCGTCACCTCGTCGAGGAGCATCAGCCGCGGCCGGCGGCAGATGGCCCGCGCCAGGAGCAGGCGGCGGCGCTGGCCGGTGGAGAGCACGCTCCCCTCCTCCGAGACGTGGGTGGCGTAGCCCTGCGGCAGCCGCTCGATCTCCTCGCGCAAGGACACCCGGGTCAGGGCCGCCTCCATCTCGGCATGCGACACGGCGGGATCGAACAGCGACAGGTTGTCGGCGACAGTGCCGGCAAACAGCCCGTCATCGGCGAAGACGACGCCGAGATTGGCCCGGTACTCGCGCTTGCCGAACTGGCCGATCGGCGCGCCGTCGATGGTGACCGAGCCGGCGGCGGGCTCGGTGAGGCTGGCGAGAATCCGCATCAAGGACGACTTGCCGGATCCGGAGGCGCCGACGATCGCGATCGTCTCGCAGCGGCCGACATCGATGGTCAGCGAGGCCCCGGTCAGGATCGGCTCGTCGCCGCGGCCGAAGCGGATGGTCACGTTCTCGACCTTCACCTCCTTGCGGATCGCCCGGTGGAAGGTCGCCTCGTGCAGGCCCTCCTCCGGCGCCTGGCCGATCACATCGTCGAGGCGGGCGACATGGACCTTGAGGGCGGCGAGCTGGAGCAGGCTGGTCGTCAGGTGGTTGATGCGGTCGAAGAAGTCGGTGCGCAGCGCGATGAAGGCGTAGAGCGTGCCGATCGTCAGCGTGTTCTTGATGACGCCGGTGATGCCGAGATAGAGCGTCGCCACGGTACTGATTGCGATGACGACATGCATCAGGAACTCGGCGTCGAGCCCGGCCTTCTTCGCCCGGAAATCGAGATTGGCGAAGCGCGCGAAGCTCTCGAACCAGTTCATGGCAAAGAGTTCGGTGCTGTTATGCGCCTTCAGGCTGCCGATGCGCTGCAACCCGTCGATCAGGCTCGCCTGCTCCTGCGAGCGCGCCTCGAGCGAGCCGGCGGTGGCGCGGTTGAGGGTCGGGAAGGTGACGAAGCGCATCGCCAGCACGGCGGCGAGGGTCGCGAGCACGATCGACGCCATGGCGGGCGAGTAATAGTACATCAGCCCGACGAGCAGGAACGACGTGCCGATATCGGCAAACGACGTGACCAGGCCGCCGACCATGAAGTTGCGGATCGTATCGATCGACTGGATGCGGGTGACGAAATCGCCCGGATGGCGCAGCTCGAAATAGCTCAAGGGCAGGCGCAGCGCGTGGCCGACGACGTTGCGGGTGAACTGGAGCTGGAGCAACGTCGAGGCGCGCAAGGCGATGTAGCCGCGCAGCCACTGCCCGAACGCCTCGAACAGCATCATCAGGACGAGGCCGGCGGCCAGCATCTGCATCAGGTCGAGATCGACCTGCGGGATCACCACGTCGAGCGCGATCTGGAGCAGCACCGGGGTCGTGAGGCCGAGCAGCGAGATCGCCACCGAGACCAGCGTGATCTGCCACACCGTGCCGCCGAGGCCCCGGGCGCTGCGCAGGATGTCGAACAGCTTGAGCCGGTCGCCGACCTTGATCGCGCGGAAATCCATCCGGGGGGCGAATTCGAGCACGACGCCGCCGAACAGCCGCTCCATGTCGGCCCGCTCGTAGATGCGCAGGCCGAATTCGGGGTCCTGGATGTGATACTTCCCGCGAGAAATCTTCTCCAGCACCACGAAGTGGTTGCCGCGCCAGTGCAGGATCGCCGGCAAGGCCACCTGCTCCAGCTCGGTCACGCCGTCGAGGGCGTAGCCGCTGGCGTCCAGGTCGAGGCTGTCGGCGAGCTGCACGATGCTCGCGAGGGTCATGCCGTTGCGCGAGAGCGGGAACAGAGCCCGTAGATAAGCGAGGTCGATGTCGTGGCGGTGGTAGTTCGCCACCATCGCGAGCGCGGCCAACCCGCACTCGTTGGCCTCGTTCTGGAGGATCGAGCGCACCCGGCGCTTGGGCGCGAGCGCACGCTTGAGCCAGTCGGTCATCGGATCATCCTCTTCCGCGCATCGCCCGGATCGGATCGAGCATCCAGTCGATCAGGCGGCGGCGCTCGACCACGATGTCGGCCGAGAGCGTCGAGCCGATGCGGATCGGCTCGTCGACCCCGTAGGCGCGCATGGTGCGCGAATCGGGCCGCACCTCGACCCGGTAGACGGATTGCCGCGAAGCCGCCGCGCCCGCCGCATCGCCGGTGCCGTCATCGGCCGAGGCCAGCATCGGGTTGCGCAAGGGCGTGCCGGAGATCACCGTGATCGTCCCCTTGGCGATGCCGAAGGTCTTGAACGGGAAGGCGTCGTATTTCAGCACCACCTCCTGGCCGACCTTGGCGAGCCCGATGGCGCGGGCCGGCACCTCCAGCACCACCAGCGGATCGGCCCTGGTATCGCCGAGGATCGCCACGACCTGGTCGGCAGTGACCGAATCGCCGGGCTGGACGTAGAGGCCGGCGACCTGGCCGTCGGTGGGCGCCACCACGTCGATGCGCGACTGGGCGCCGAGTGCGGTGATCTGCGCCTCGATGGCGCTCAACTCGTTGCGGGTGGTGGCGAGCTGGGCCGCCTTCTCGGTGTCGCCGGTGCGCTGCGCCCGCAGGCGCTCGGATGTGCTCTGCCGCAGCTCGGCCCGGCGGGCGCGCAACTCGGCGATCTGGCGGGCATAGTCGAGGGCGGCGCGGCGCTGGCCGTTGAGGGTCTCGCGGGTGGCGTAGCCTTGGCGCAGGTAGGCCTCGACGCGGGAGACCATCTCCTCCTGCTGGGCCAATCCCTCCTTGAGGGTGCGCTCCTGCTCGTCGAGGGCGCGCAAGACCGCCGTCACGTTGCGCTCGGTCTCGCTGCGGTCGCCGCGGGTCGACTCGAGATAGACCGAGAGGCGCGCCTCCTCGGCGGCAAGCCCGGTGCGCCGTTCCTGCAGGCTGCGGAGCGTCGCCCCGACGGTCGAGACGCCGCCGGTCGTCTGCTCACGCAGCTGGATCTGCATCAGGCGCTGGCCGCGCTTGACGGTGTCACCCTGCTTGACGGCGATGTCCCGCACGATGCCGGCGGCCTGGGCGTCGAGGCGGGTGAGGCCCGACGCCGCCGAGACGTAGCCGCGCACCGATTCGGAGCGGGCGAGGCGGCCGAGGAACAGGCCGGCGACGATCGCCACGATGATGGCGCCGAAGAACCACGCCATCCAGACGCTGCCGCGGTCGTGCTGGAGGTGGACCGTGCCGGTGAGCCGCCGACGCTGGAAACTGGCCTCCGCGGAGGGAGGCGCCGCGGGTTCGCTCATCGACCGTCCGCTCGCGAGGCCTTACGCCGCGAGGGTCTGCGGCGCCTCCCCGCCTGCCGGAGAGTTGTCCTGCACCCTGGCAGAGGAGGGTAAATAATCGGCGAGCATCGGCCACAGGTGCCACTGCTCGGGCCTCGCCGCAATCGCGGCCTGGATGTGCCTACGCATGATGCCGGCCACCTGCGCCCGCTCCTCGGGCGCGTTCCCCCGCACCTCGAAGGGCTGGCCGAGGCGGACCGTGTCGCCGGTATCGTCCATGGTGGTGGCGACCGGCACCACGGTGGCGCCGGTGAGCCGGGCCAGGGTGTCGGTGCCGAAGGCGAAGCGGAAGGGCAGCCCGAACATCGGCATTTCGGCCGGCGCGCCGTAGGACGGATCGAGGTCGCAGAACACCACGATCACCGCGCCCTTCTGGGCGAAGCGCACCGCGGAGAGGAAGTCGGACCGGTTGCCGACATTCAGGAAGCGCACGTCGACATCGACCTCGCGCAGGCGCTCGATCACCTCCGTCTCCATCGCCATGTCGTCGCGCTGGCGCAGGACCAGCATCGGCCGGCCGGGGAAGTGGCGCAGCATCAGGGCGGCGAGGCCGACCACGTAGGCGCCCATGTGGAGGGGGGCCAGGATCACCGGCCGGCCGGTGGCGGCGACGCGCGCCATCGCCGCCGGATCGGTGACGTTCACCCGGTCGATGTCGCGCCGGATGGCCGCGACCGGGCGCTTGTGCATGGCGCACCACTCGATCTCGGTGGCGGCGTCGTGGTGGACGGCCTCGCGCGACAGGCGCAGGGCCTCGCGGCGCGGCAGGCGCAGGACGCTCTCGAAGGTCGCGGCGAAGCCGTCACCCTTGTTCCGGTCAAGGAGGTGGCGGCTGGCGACGAGGGCGCGCAGGGCGCGCCGGCGCCAGGCGAGCGGCAGGCTCGCGAGGCGGGCATAGGTCCAGGGGATGTGCGGGGCGTTGCTCATCGGAACTGTCGTCCTCGGAACTCTGTCCGTCGGGGCATGGCCCCGCACCATTCCACTGTCAGCCGATCAGCACTTCTTGGACTTGGCGCTGCCGCAGGTCGGAGCCGGGGGGCACGGCGGCGGGCAGGCCGGGGGGCCGCAGACGGGGGCGCAGAGGGTGCCGCCGGCGACGGTGCCGAGGGTGGCGAGGTCGAGCTTCTTCATGGTGTCTCTCCTGTCTGATGCGAAGTGTCGGTGAGGTCAGGCTGCCGCTTGGGCGATCAGCACTTCTTGGACTTGCTGCTGCCGCAGGTCGGGGCCGGGGGGCAGGCCGGGGCGCAGGCGCCGACCGACACGCCGATGGAGATGCCGCCGCAGAGGGTGCCGCCAGCCACGGTGCCGAGGGTCTTGAGGTCGAGCTTCTTCATGATCGTCTCTCCTGTCAGTCTTTTGTCGTCGTCGAGATCAGGCTGCCGCCGGTGCGATCAGCACTTCTTGGACTTGGCGCTGCCGCAGGTCGGAGCCGGGGGGCACGGGGGCGGCGGGCAGGCCGGGGGGCAGCAGACGGGGGCGCAGATCGTGCCGCCGGCGACGGTGCCGAGGGTGGCGAGGTCGAGCTTCTTCATGGTGGTCTTTCCTGTCGGTCTTCGTATCGTCGAGATCAGTCTATCGCTGAGGCGATCAGCACTTCTTGGACTTGGCGCTGCCGCAGGTGGGGGCCGGGGGGCAGGCGGGCGGCGGGCAGGCCGGGGGGCAGCAGACGGGCGCGCAGAGGGTGCCGCCAGCGACGGTGCCGAGGGTCTTCAGGTCGAGGGTCTTCATCGGGGCTGTCCTCAAGTCCGGGACCGGTCTCGCGTCCCGTTCGCAGTCTTGGGATGCCAGATGTTTCAAAACGTGTCGAGACGGACAGTCGAACACTTAGCCTGCTGTTAACCAAAGCGATTCCCGAAAACGGATCAGCAACAAGATCTTACGCAGCGACTCGAGAGATTGCGTACGTAATTTCGCTGGGGAAGGGCTGTGCATAGCGAGCCGGCGATGGGCCGCTCGCCAGGTCGGTAGAACGTTCCTGTCGCGGGGCGATGCTCCGGGAGAGTGTTCCGGCCGAGGAATCCGAGTTCGGGGATAATCTTGCCCTTGCCAAGACTCCTCCCAAGACTCCGCCCGCCCCGGCGGGGACTGGAGATTTCCACGACGGCGAGCGTCGGAAGGCGCGACGGCGTGGGGACCGGACTGCGCGGCGCGCCGCGCTGGCAATACAGATCAAGTCGAGGGATGGGCGGCACAGATCGGCGGGCCTGGCGGATCTGCGGGGTTGCCGGCTCTCTTGCCGGATCCGCGGCGCGGTGCGGCCTGTGGCGGTGGCTCAGGCGACGAGGCGCGGTGGGGCCGCCCGCAGCAGCATGCCGAACAGGTCGCGCGGGTCGTCCGGATCGGCGAGGAGGTCGAGCTCCTCGTAGTAGGGGTGCTCGGCCAGAAGATCGCGCACGGTGCGCAAGGCGGAAAAATCCTCGATCGCGAACCCGACCGAGTCGAACACCGTGACCTGGCGCGCATCGTGCCGCCCGGGCGCCAGCCCGGCGAGGACCCGCCACAGCTCGGTGACCGGATGGTCGGGCGCCAGTTGCTGGATCTCGCACTCGATGCGGGTCTGCGGCTCGTACTCGACGAAGAGGGCGGCGCGGGCGAGCACCTCCGGCGCCAGCTCGGTCTTGCCCGGGCAGTCGCCGCCGACGGCGTTGATGTGCATCCCCTCCCCGACCAGGTTGTCGCTGAGGATCACGGCGTTGCGCTTGTCCGCCGTTACCGTGGTGACGATGTCGGCGCCGCGAACCGCCTCCTCGGTGCTGCCGCAGGCCGTGAGGTCGAAGCCGAGGCTTGCGAGGTTGCGCAGGCACTTCGCGGTCGCCGCCGGGTCGATGTCGTAGAGGCGTAAGACATCGACCCCGAGGAGCGCCCGGAAGGCCAGGGCCTGGAACTCGGCCTGGGCGCCGTTGCCGATCAGCGCCATGGTGCGCGACCCCGGCCGCGCGAGGGCTCGCGCGGCGAGCGCCGAGGTGGCGGCGGTGCGCAGGGCCGTCAGCAGGGTCATCTCGGTGATCAGCACCGGGTAGCCGTTGCCGACATCGGCCAGCACCCCGAAGGCGGTGACGGTCTGGCGCCCGCCGGCGGCGTTCTTCGGGTGGCCGTTGACGTATTTGAAGCCGTAGGTCTGCCCGTCGCTGGTCGGCATCAGCTCGATGACGCCGTCAGAACTGTGGGCGGCGATCCGGGGCGTCTTGTGAAAGGCCTCCCAGCGGGAGAAGTCCTCCGCGACGGCCGCGGCGAGGCGGACCAGCATCGCTTCGATCCCGACCGCGTGGACGAGGCGCATCATGTTGTCGACGCTGACGAATGGGACGATGTTGAGGGCCGTCATCTGAGCAAATCCCGCGAAAGTGGTTGTCGATCTTGCGAAAGGAATTGGTGAAAAAGCAAAATATGGGCTGGCTTGCATCGATTTCCTAGGGCGTTGCGCAATCGTACTACAATATTGATGTGTTATTGATCATTGGTTTTGTCGAATTTTCTGCGACGAAACGGTATCCACTTCGCCGGAAATTGCTCCAAATCAAGTTGTCCTAGAAGCTCCGGGTCGGTCGGTCGAGGATGCGGCGGCCGAGCAGGCTGGCGGCGAGATCGGTCATCAGCAGGGCGGTGCGGCCGCGCTCGTCGAGGAAGGGGTTGAGTTCCACGAGGTCGAGGCTGCGCACCAGGCCGGAATCGTGCAGCAGCTCCATGATCAGGTGCGCTTCCCGGAAGGTGGCCCCGCCCGGCACCGTGGTGCCGACGCCGGGCGCGATGCCGGGATCGAGGAAGTCGACGTCGAGGCTGACATGGAGCAGGCCGTCGGCGCCCGCGACCTCGTGCAGGAAGTTGCGCAAGGGGGCGGCGATGCCGGTCTCGTCGATGTCGCGCATGTCGTGCACCCGCGTGCCGCTGTCGCGCAGGACCGCGCGCTCCGCCGGATCGACGCTGCGCAGGCCGATCATGCAGATCCGCGCCGGATCGAGCGCCGCTTCCAGGGGCGGGAAATAGCCCTCGAAGCCCGGCCGCCCGGTGAGATAGGCCAGCGGCACGCCGTGCAGGTTGCCGCTCGCCGTGGTGTCGAGGGTGTGGAGGTCGGCATGGGCGTCGAGCCAGAGCACGAAGAGCGGCCGCCCCTCCGCCCGCGCCCGTAAGGACATGCCCGCCACGGTGCCGGCCGAGAGGCTGTGGTCGCCGCCGAGGAAGATCGGCCGCGCCTCGGCGCTGTGCCGGAAGGCGGCCTCGGTGAGCGCCCGCGTCCAGCACGCCGTCTCGGCGAGGTGGTGGATCGCCGGATTTGGATGGGCCGGGCCTGCGAAGGGCGCGGGCGCGACGGTGCCCGCATCCTCGACCGGGATGCCGAGATCGCGGATCGCTTGCGGCAGGCCTGCCGCCCGGTAGGCGCTCGGCCCCATGTCGCAGCCGAGGCGGTTGGTGCCCGATTGCACCGGCGCGCCCACCAGGACGCATCGTTCAGGATGTCTGCCGACCACGCTTGCGCCCCACCGATCGCATCGATCAGCACGACGGTAGCAAGCGGATGCGTCACTTCGAATACGGGAAGCCGGTCGATTTTTCAGTCGGATTGCGCAATCTGGCAGGTGACAATGCGCAGAGTGTCGGAATGGACGCCCTCGACCAGAACCTGATCACCCTGCTGCGGCACGATTGCCGGCGCCCGGTCTCGGAGTTGGCCGCCATCCTCAAGGTGTCGCGGGCCACGGTGCGGGCGCGGCTCGACCGGCTCGAGCGCGACGGCGAGATCATCGGCTATACGGTGGTGCTGCGGGCCGATAGCCAGCCGGCGGCGGTACGGGCGATCACCCTGATCGCCGTCGAGGGACGCAAGACCGGCGAGGTGATCGACGCCCTCAAGGGCTTCGCCGCGATCACCTCGGTCCACACGACGGTCGGCACCTGGGACATCGTCGTGGAAGTCTCCGCCGGCAGCCTGCCGGAACTCGACGAATTGTTGCGGAGGGTGCGCCTGCTGCCGGGCGTGACCACCTCGGAGACGCATCTGCTCCTGTCGACGCCGCGGTCTGCGCGGGCGCGGTTGTAGGACGTTCCAGCACAGACGACTGAACTTCATCGACTCCCACCCGCGCCCTCATCCCGAGGTGCGAACGAAGCGAGCCTCGAAGGAGGGCTCCAGAGAGCGCAGAGACTTCTGAAACCCTCCTTCGCGGCACCTCAGGATGGGGTTGCGGATAGGAGTGTGTGCGAGGACTCAGCCTCGCCCCTCAGACCGGCCGCTGCAGCTTGCAGCTGTCGATGGCGCCGAGCGCCTTGGCGCGGGCCGAATCGTTGAAGTAGCCGGTGGTGCGGTAGGCCGCGATCTCGGAGGCGTCGAGCGCGCGCAGGGTGGTCTTCGCGTAGCAGCCGCAGGGGCGCTCGAAGCTGGTCTCGGCGGCGTTCTGCATCCGGGCCTGGATCACCGCGCAGGAGCGGCGCACCCGCGCCTCGAGCTCCGATGTCGGCGCGGTGCGCAGGGCCGGATCGGGCTGGTAGGCCTCGAACTGCGACGAGGACGCGCCGGCAAGGGCCGCGCTGGCGCCGATCGCGAGGAGGCCGGCGGCAAGGAAGGTGCGGAGACGCATGGCAATGAGGTCCGTTGGGCTGCTTGTCGTCAAGCTCGACCGTTGGACGCCGAAACTCCCCGCCCGCACAAGGGCGGGCGGGCCACACCGCGGAGATTATAGGCCGCGTTACTGCGGCAGGGCCGCGATGGCGACCCGGTTGTCGTGGAAGGCGGCGCCGCCGAACGGGGCCGGCGCGTCGGCTCCCGTCAGGGTGTTGATGCCGCGCCCGTCCGGGTAGGCATCGTTGGGCCAGATCGATTCGGCGATCAGCACCCCACGGCGCAGGCCCGAAAACAGCGTTGCCCGCAGCGTCACGGCGCCACGCTCGTTGGAGAGCCGCACCCACGCCCCCTCCCCGATCCCGAGCGGCCCGGCATCCTCCGGGTGGATCATCACCGTCGGGTGCCGCTCCTTGGCGAGCGAGGTCGGGGTCTCGGTGAAGCTCGAATTGAGGAAGTTGCGCGCCGGGCTGGTGGCGAGGCGGAACGGATGCGCCTCCGTCGCCACCATCAGGGGTGCCTCCCAATGGTCGGGGAGCGGCGGCATCGCCGGCCCGCGCGGCCCATCCTGCGCCACCGGCACCTTGCTCCAGTCGGGCCGGAAGCGGAAGCGCCGGTCGGGATAGGCGAAGCCGTCGAGGAAATGGGCGCGCTCGTAAGCAGGCTGCACGTCGAGGAAGCCGTCTCCCTCCAACTCGGCGAGGCTGCCGCGGCGCGAGGCCTTCAGCGTGGCGTCGATCAACTCGCGCGGGCTCATGGCGAAGCCCGGATGCTCGGCGCCGAGGCGCTCGGCGAGGCTCCCGATCACCTCGTGGTTCGAGCGGCACGAGGCCGGCGGGTCGATGCGCTTCAAGCCGAGCTGGATGTGCTGCTGGCCGCCGCCGGTATAGAGGTCGTCGTGTTCCAGGAACATCGTGGCCGGGAGGACCAGATCGGCCATCCGGGCGGTCTCGGTCATGAACTGCTCGTGGACGCAGACGAACAGGTCCTCGCGGGCAAATCCCCGCTTCACCAGCTCCTGCTCGGGGGCGACCGAGACCGGGTTGGTGTTCTGGATCAGCATCGCGGTCACCGGCGGGCCGTGGCGCAACGCCTCCGGGTCGCCGGTGAGCACCCGGCCGATCTGCGACTGGTCGAGCATCCGGGTGCCGGGCCGGGCAGCATCCAGACCCTCGATCAGCCGCTTGTTGAGGCCGAACACGCCGCTGTTCGAGTGGAAGGCGCCGCCGCCGCGATGCTGCCAGGCGCCGGTCACCGCCGGGATGCAGAGCGCCGCATGCATGTTGACGGCGCCGTTGCGGCTGCGGGCGAATCCGTAGCCGAGGCGGAAGAAGGTGTTCTTCGTCTCGCCGACGAGGTGGGCGAAACGCTCGATCTCCTCGACCGTGAGGCCGGTGATCGCGGCGGCCCAGGCGGGGTCGCGGGTCTTCAGGTGGGCGTCCAGCTCCTCCGGGCAGTCGGTGTAGCGGGCCATGTAGTCGCGGTCGGCCAGGCCGTCGCGAAACAGCACGTGCATCACCGCGCAGGCGAGCGCCCCGTCGGTGCCCGGCCGCAGCAGCAGGGCGAGATCGGCCTGTTTCATGGTCGGGTTGTCGTAGATGTCGACGACCACGACTTTGGCACCGCGATTCTTGCGGGCGGCCTGGACGTGGGTCATCAGGTTGACCTGGGTATGCACCGGGTTGGTGCCCCAGATCACCACGCAGTCGCTCTCGGCGATCTCGCGCGGATCGACCCCGGCGAGGCGGCCGGTGCCGGCGATGTAGCCCGACCAGGCCAGCGTGGTGCAGATGGTGGAGAACTGGCCGGAATAGCCCTTGGCGTGGCGCAGGCGGTTGATGCCGTCGCGCATCACCAGCCCCATCGTGCCGGCATAATAATACGGCCAGACCGCCTCCGGCCCGTGCGCGGCCTCCGCCTTGAGGAATTCTTGCGCCACACGATCGAGCGCCTCGTCCCAGCCGATGGCTGCGAACTCGCCCGAGCCTTTTCGCCCGGTGCGGATGAGCGGCCGGGTCAGCCGGTCGGGATGGTGGATGCGCTCGGCGTAGCGGGCGACCTTGGCGCAGACGACGCCCGCCGTGTAGCTGTGGCGCGGGTTGCCGCGCACCCGCCCGATCGTGGCGCCGTCGATCACCTCGACCTCGAGGGCGCAGACCGACGGGCAGTCGTGCGGGCAGGTGGAGGTCGTCCGCTCGATCCGTGGCTGCCCCGTCACTGTCCGGTCTCCCATGAAAAAAGCCCCCGCCGCTTTCGCGGCGAGGGCTCTCAACCTATCGGCGTTTCCCTGGCGGGGAAACCGTCAGCCGACGATGTCCTTGTCGTCGAAGAACTGCTTGATCTCGATGCCGGCGTTCTCGAGGCTGTCGGAGCCGTGGACGGTGTTCTCGCCGACCGACTTCGCGAACTTCTGGCGGATGGTGCCCTCGGCGGCCTGGGCCGGGTTGGTGGCGCCCATGACCTCACGGTACTTGGCGACGGCGTTCTCGCCCTCGAGCACCTGGACCACGACCGGGCCCGAGGTCATGAACTCCACGAGCTCGCCGTAGAACGGACGCTCGGCGTGAATCTCGTAGAACTTCTTGGCCTGGGCGTCGGACATGCGGATGCGGCGCTGGGCGACGATGCGCAGGCCCGCCTCCTCGATCACGGCGTTGACCGCGCCGGTGAGGTTCCGGGCGGTGGCGTCGGGCTTCAGGATGGAGAAGGTGCGCTCGGTGGCCATGGGGACGTCCGTTCGAAGAAAAGCGGTGGCGTGGGCGGTGGGATGCCGCGCGGCACCGGACCCGTCAGGCTCAAACCTTGGAGGTCCGGTTCTCAAGCCGGGCGCGAGCGCCCGCGCGCCGGGTCCTGAGCGGACGTCCGGCGCCGGGCTTATAGCCGCGGGCCCGGCGCCCCTCAAGCGCGGAAGGGCGACCGCCCTCGCCGCCCGACCACATCGTTGCGGCCTTGCCGCAACGCGGCCGAAAAATCGCCCCAAAGATCGGGCTTCCTGTCTTCAACGTGACCTTTCGGCCACGCTGCCCGGTCCCGCCGCGGCGGCGTCCCTCGCCTCTTCCGCCGTCGTCAGTCCCGCATGGGGCTATCGTGACGCGGACAGCCAGGAGCTTCCTGCATGCGCTCGATCCTGATCCCGACCATCGCCGCCTCCCTGCTCTCGGCGGGCGTCACCGCCGCGGCCGCCGCCGGCGATCCCTCCGGGACCTGGCTCACCGAGGACGGCCGGGCCAAGATCAGAATCGAGAAATGCGGTCCCGGTGCCGCCCATGCCTGCGGCAAGGTGGTGTGGCTGAAGACGCCGCTGAACGACCAGGGCCAGCCGCGCACCGACATCAAGAATCCCGATCCGAAGAAGCGCAGCCGCCCGGTGATCGGCCTCACCCTGATGGACGGGCTGAAGCCCGACGACGGTGCCTTCAAGGGCCAGATCTACAACGCCGAAGAGGGCAAGATCTACGACGTCTCGATCAGCCGAGAGAGCGCCAGCGAACTCGCGATCTCGGGCTGCATGCTGAAGATCCTGTGCGGCTCGCAGACCTGGACCAAGGCCCCGGACGAGTTCGCCCAGGTCGCGCCGGTGCCCGCCAAGGCGAAGCCCGCGGCCGCCAAGCCTGCTGCGAACTAAGCCTGCTGCGAACTAAGCCTGCTGCGAACTAAGCCTGCTGCGAACTAAGCCTGCTGCGAACTGAGTCTGCTGCGAACCGAGCCTCAACCCCGCGGGCCCGGAGCCTCCTCCGGGTCCGGCTTGAGCCGGAACCCGCGCTGCACGCCTGGACGGGCCTTCATCCTGTCGATCCAGGCGGCGACGTTCGGGAATGCGGCGATGTCCTGGCCCTGGCGCTCCCACATCTTGGCCCAGGGCAGGATCGCGATGTCGGCGATGGTGTACTCGTCACCTGCGACATGGGAATGGCGGCCGAGCTGGGCGTCGAGCGTGGCGTAGAGCCTCATTGTCGCGGCGGTGAAGCGCTCGACCGCGTAGGGGATTTTCTCCGAGGCGTAGATGCGGAAGTGGTGGGTCTGGCCCAGCGTCGGCCCGAAATTCGCCGCCTGCCAGAACAGCCAGATGTCGACCGAGATCCGGGCCCGCTCCTCCGACGGGTAGAACAGCCCGGTCTTGCGGCCGAGATATTGCAGGATGGCGTTCGATTCGAACACCGTGATCGGTGTGCCGCCGGGCCCGTCCGGATCGACGATGACCGGGATCTTGCCGTGCGGCGACACGGCCAGGAACTCGGGTGCGCTCTGCGCGCCCTTGCCGATGTTGACCGGGACCATGCGGTACGGCAGCCCGCATTCCTCCAGCATGATCGAGGCTTTCCAGCCGTTGGGCGTCGTCCAGTAATAGAGGTCGATCGGCGGCGTCGTCACGGCCGACATGCGGCTGGTCCTTCTCGCACGGCGGGGACGGGGCACGTCCGTCGCGCATCGGGCTTCAATGGCAGGTAAACAGGCCCGGGCCCACCCTGTACAGGGTGAAGGTTGTCTCAATCGACGATCTCGTGCCGGTCTTGCACCGGTGTCGCGGCTGCGAAACGGCCCGTAAGCCTTTTTCGGCTGGACGTCCTGCCTGCACGCCCGGCGTGCATCTATTGCCCTTGCGTCAGGGTGTGGCAGTCTCGGCCCCGCGCCGGCCGATCCCGTCGGCGCTCCCCCTACGAGCCCGCCCCATGCCGTCTCCCCTCCTCCGCACCGTACTGGTGGCCCTTCTGGTCGCCGCGCCCGCCGCTTCGTTCGGCCAGAGCGCCGGACCGAATCCCGAACTCGCGCCGCGCCGGGAGCCCGGCCCTCGCGGCCTCGCTGCGCGCGAGCGCCAGCGCAAATGCGGCGCCGAGTGGCGTGCCCTGCCCCCGGCGGACAAGGTGGCGCAGGGGCCGCGCTGGCCGCAATATTACAGCAAGTGCGTCCGCCGCCTGAAGGAGCAGCGCGCCTGACGCCGTCCGGCGAGACTTTGGGCGGGCCGCGAAGACCGCCATCGGCTATCCGCGCCCCGGATTCGCCGTGGCGCCTGATTTTGTTAGAACTCAATCGCCGGGAATTTTTTACTCGGAAGATCCGTCAAATCCGAGGTCTGACAGTTGAATTCGACTTCTGGTGCTGATACAAAAAGACATCCTGAGTTTCGAGACCCAGGGCACCTGCAAGGCGCACTCCCCGAGTGCGCCTTTTTTCTTGTCTCTGTGCTGCGAGAACGAAAAAGGGGCCCCGGCTTGCGCCGGGATCCCCGATTGTTCGACCTCGATGGTCTTAGAAGTCGCGCTGGACGCGCATGCGGATGTTGAACGTGTCGGCAGACTTGGCAGTCGGCAGCACCACGCCGGCGGCGTTGGTCGGCAGACCGGCGGCGTTCAGGCCCACCGGGACCTGGCCCGGAGCCTTGTTCTGGTCGACCACGGCGCCGCCCTTGAGGTCGACGCGGTTGTAGAGACCCTCGACGCCGATATCGAGATCCTTGACCGGCGACCAGATCAGGTTGGCGCCGACAACGATCTGGCTGGTGTCGCGCAGGGCGGCGCTGTAGGCGAAGGCGCCGGGGCTGTTGACCGGGTTGCCGAGGCCGTTGAAGTTCAGCGCGCCGAGCAGGTTGCGGCTGGTGCGGCCGAAGGTCATCTCGCCGTAGCTGCCGATGAACGCCGAACGCCACTCGGGGGTCCAGTAGTGGAGGTACGAACCGACGACCGTCCAGCTGGTCGACAGCTCCATCTTGCCGTTCACCGGGTTCACCGCGGCATCGGCGAAGTAGCTGGCGAACTGCGCACCCTGGGTGTTGCCGGCGCTGACCGTGTAAGAGCCGATGTACGAGGAGTAGCCCGTGTAGAGCTGGGCGCCTTCGCCGTACGAACCCTGCAGGTACAGGGCGTCACCCGGAGCGATGAACGGCGTGTTGATCTTCAGACCACCCTGCACGGCCCAGCCGTACTCGGTGTTCACGCGGGGCGTAACGACAGAACCGGACGCGATGGTGCCGCCGGCGAAGTTCAGCACGCTCGAAGCGTTGCCGGCATTCAGCTCGTGCACGGCGGCAGAGAGCTGGGCCGAGCCCCAAGCGGCGTCGTAGCGCAGCGCGCCGACGAAGTCGGGCATACGCGAGGTCTGGCGCAGGTCGTAGAACGCCTCGCCGATCGGCACGCCGGCCGCGTTGGTGGCGATGACCGGGCTCAGGTTGGCGGCCGCGGCGGTGAAGACCGCGAAGGAGCTCGCCGCGTTGCCGGCGGTGGCGGTGCCGAACAGCGGGGTCTTGCGGAAGATCGGATCTTCGACCGACAGCGTCGCCGAGAAGCCGTTCCCGAAGGTCGCGGTGTAGGCGAGCAGGTTGGTGGAGGAGACGTCCGAGCCCAGCGAGGTGCCGATGATCTCGAAGTCGTGGGCGTAGAAGTCGTAGAACGAGGCCGCACGACCGGCGGTGAGGCCGGCGAACTGGATGAAGGCCTTGTCGACGTTCACGTATTGCTGCGAGCGACCGAAGGTGTCGACGCCCACGCCGCCGAAGCCGTTGGCGGCGCGGTTCTGGGTGCCCGAGGTGAGGTAGGCGCCGGTCCGCGAGGCGAGCTCGAAGCGCACGAAGGCGCGGAGCGTGCCGTAGGCGGTCTGGGTGCGGGCGTCGAGGTTGAGGCGGCCGAGGCCGCGGTAACCCATCAGGTCGCCGTTGTTGCCCGAGCGCGAGTAGCCCTGCGAGTAGCCGGCTTCGAAGCGGGCGCGGCCGGAGACGCGCAGGCACGTATCGGTGCCGGGGATGAAGAAGAAGCCGGCACCATAGGCCGAGCAGACACGAACGTACTCGACCGGCGCAGCCTTCTTGATCGGCAGATCGGCGGCTTGCGCACCGGCAACGACGGTCAGGCCAGCGGCCGAACCGAGCAGAAGGCTCTTAACGAGCTTCATGGAGACCTCCAAGATTTCGGACCCGAAAGGGGTGAACGACTCTGTTCCGAAGACCTCTTCGGCCTCGAGACCATGTCCCTCTTATGCCCCCGAAGATTCGGCCACCGCACGGGTTCGGCCGAACCGCACCCGACTTCGTTCGGTGCGAGGGAACAATCTTTCATGACGCTGAGTTGATCAATCTTATCCAAGTTCTAACAGTCTGCCAAGACCGCCTTGTTCGGAGATTGTGGCAGAATCACCACATTGTGACTACGGAACCCTATAGATTATTGTTTAGAACTAACAAAAATCTCAAGAACTTACAAGCGACGGCTGATTTTATCTCTGCGTCATTTTCTTAGGCTAACAAAGCAGAAAAAAATAAAAATTTCCATGATATAAATCTACCATATTATGTTAGAGCAATGATTTATATTTGTTATCGATATTATTTTTGGGTATAAAACGTATCTGAATGGTTTCTGTGTGTTTTTCCAGTGGCGCATCGCAGCAGATATATTCGATCTCCCGGGTCCGCCCGATTGGACCGGAGGGGCGACCGCTCGTGGCGCATCCCGCTTCCTCTCGGCGCGGCAGGGCGTCGGTATCGATCCGGCGGTCGCCAATCGGGGGCGGCTCTCGACGAGGGACTGGACCTGGGACAGCCGCAGCCGGCGGCCTGGAGCATCCGATGGGGGCCGATCGTCCCGGACGGCATGTGGGCGAGATCGATCGTGTCGGACCTCGCGCCCCGGGGCATGCGGTGGTGGGTTTCCCGGTCGCCGCTCGCTGCTTTTTTCCGACCTTCGCCACGGCGACTGGCGCCTCGACGGCGATGGGCCGCCACTCTGGCGATACGGGCGGCAACTCCACTGCAATCGATCGCGGCGGAGCCGACCGCCGCCGAGAGTCGGATCGCGACGCCGTTCGTCGAGCGGGGCGGGCCCGAGATGCCGGGAAGACCCGGGATCCGTCGGGAGGAGCGGAGGATCAGCCTCCGTATCGGCTCGACGTTTCGTCAAACCGCCTCGCGTCCACGAGGCCGCCACGAATCCCTCTACGACGCCCGCCGATCCGCTCCCGCCTTGCCCAGGGACGGCCGCTTGCCATCAGTTTCGAGTTATTCTAATTGAAAGGTGGCGCGTCCGGGCGACGGACCGGCGGACGGGAGAAACGACGATGGCGATCACCCAAGGTGCGGCCTGCAACAGCTGCCGCTACTTCGACGACCACAAGCTCAACGGTGCCGCCGCCACGGGCGACCAGGGCCTGTGCCGCTACAACCCGCCGGTGAGCCAGCCGGAGCCGCAGGGCCATGGCCTGTGGCCGGTCGTCGCCGGTCAGGATTGGTGCGGCCACTTCACCGCCGAACAGACCGCAGCCGAGTAATCCGGTCGCGCGATCAGGCCGGTTCCCCCACGGGCCCGGGCCGTCTCTGAAGGTTTCCGTCCCCCTTTCCCGCTGGAGAGGGGGATTTTTCACGTGCATGCGGCGTCGCCGAATGTTTCGTCCAGTCCGGCGGACGAAACACGATGGGCCCCGCCTGCCCCGAATCGGCAATCCGACGCAAAATCGCGGACATGCACCGCGCCTATACCGCCGCTCACAAGAGCCCGGAGACAACGGGCGGCGCGGAGGCGAAGATGATTGTGGCGCGGGTGATCCTGATGAGCGCGATGCTGACGGCCGGCATCGTCGAGGTGACGAAGACGAGCGTTCCTCATCTGGCTAAGGAGGCGCGCAAGGCGGCCCCGGTCGAGGCGCCCGTGAATGCTCCCTTGAATGCTCCCTTGAATGCTCCCTTGAATGCTCCCTTGAATGCTCCCTTGGCGACCCCGGTCTCGACGGCGCCTGTCGATCCTGTCTGCACGCAGGCGGCCTGGCCCTACCGCCCCGGATCCTGCCTGCAGCCGGAGGGCGCCGTGCCGCGCCGGCCGGTCCGGATGATCGAGGAGGGGCGCCCGGCCGCCCCGGCCCGGATGCCGGGCCGGGTCTCGGTCGGCTGATGCGCCGGACCATGCGACGAGGCCGCCCACCGCGAGACGATCATGCCGCATTTCAGCGCCGATCTCCTGGATGCGCTCCTGGACGGCGATCTCGCGGAGCTGGAGGCTTTGCGCTCCTTGCTCGGCGCGGGACCCGAACGCTGCACCGGCTGCCGGCCGGCGCCCCTGCCCGTCGCCTCTCCGGCGGACCAGGTCCCGGCGGGTCAGGCCCGGCCGAGGCGGCAGGCTGTCGGGGCGCGGGCGACGAAACGCCGTCCGGGCCCGGTCTCCCGGGCGCCCGAGCGCACGGCCTCGCGGCCGCCGATGCCGGGGTGAGGCGGCCGACATCCGCCGTGCTGGCAGACCTTGAAATTTAATGCATAGTCGGCCCCCGCGGCGAAACGGGACCACGATGCGGGTCGGCCACAAGATCTTCCTGGTCGGCGGTCTGCCGATCGCCATCGCGGCGCTGATCGCGCTCGCGGGCTGGCTCCTGCTCGCCCAGGCCGAGAAGGCCCGCGACGGGGCGGTGCTGGCCGGCGCGATCTACCGCACCCTGACCCTGTCGACTACGGTGCGCGACGAGTTCCTGACCGCGCGCCCGGCCGAGCGCACCGACCATGCCGAGCGCTTCGCCCGCCTGACCGCGGAATCCGCCGGCTCCCTCGACGACCTGCGCCGCTTCGCCCGCACCCCGGACCAGGCGGCCCGCATCGAGGCGGCCCGGGCGGCGCTCAAGGATTCGATCGAGCAGATGCAGGCCCTGGTGCGGATCACCCGGGAGAATGACGGGCTGATCGCCGAGATGGCGGCCCGGGCCGACGCCCTGGTGAGTCTCGCCGATCAGGCCCGGGACCGCCAGCGCGCCGCCAACACCGATCTCGTCGTCTCCCTCACCGACAAGGCCCGGACCCTGCGCCAGGTCCGCGACGTGGTCGGCGCCGTCAACGAGCTGCGCGCCCTGGTGGCGGAGACGGAGATCGAGGCCTTGCGCGGGGCCGGCCCCGCGCCATCATCCTCATCCGGAACCGGCGGGGCCGGCCCCGCGCCATCGTCCTCATCCGGAACCGGCGAGGCCGGCCCCACGCCGTCTCCTCCGCGATCCGCCGGCCCGCCGCCCTCGATGGTCCAGGTGCGCAACGCCGCCCGCGACCTCGCGGCGGCGCTGAAGGGGGACGGACGCGAGCGCGAGGCGGAGGAACTCCTGATCCTGACCGCCGCCTACGAGGCCTGGCGCGGATCCGAGGAGCCGCACCCCTTCGCGGCGGGGGGCATCGTGTCGGACCCCGCGCCGCTCCCCTCCCCGGTCAACGTCCTCGACGAGTGGTGCGAGCGGGTCCTCAAGATCGACGGGTCGGCCCAGCGCGCCCTGCACGAGGAGGTCACGCAGCTCCTCTCCTACGCGGTCCAGGCCAACGAGACCGAGCAGGCGACCCAGAACATCGCGCTCGAGACCCTCAAGCTCGGCCAGCGCACCGCCGAAGCCCTGCGCCGGCGCGACGTCCCGGCGGTGGCCGCGATGCTGGAGGACGGTCAGCGCCTGTCCGAGACCGCCGCGGCGCTGCCGATCTCGCCGCTGATCCAGGGCGAGATGATCGAGGCCATCGACGGCTGGCGCGAGCGCCTGGGCACCACGGTCGAGGGCCTGCGCCGGCAGAACGACGGCATCGCCGCGATGGACGGCCTCGCCGCGGCGATCGGCGAGACCGCCCGGAGCCTCAACGAGATCTTCATCGACGATGCCGATCGCCTCGGCACCTTCCTGTTGCGCCTGCTGCTCGTCGGCGCCGGGGCCGGCCTGGTGATCGGCTCGACGGTGGGCCTCGCGGCGGCTGGCTCGATCACCGCGCCCCTGCGCCAGCTCCAGCGCAGCATGCTGGCGCTCGCCGCCGATCCGGCCCGCCGCGACGTCGGGGCCGAGGTCGGGCGCCGCCGCGACGAGCTCGGCGACATGGCCCGGGCGACCGCGATGTTCGTCGACGAGATCGGCCGGCGCGAGCGGGCGCTCAGGCGGGCCAAGGAGGAGGCCGACCGGACGCTCGCCGAATTGCGCCAGACCCAGTCCGACCTGATCCAGGCGGAGAAGCTCGCCTCGCTCGGCCAGCTCGTCGCCGGGGTGGCGCACGAGATCAACACGCCGCTCGGCATCGCGCTCACCACCGCGACCCTCGTGCGCGACGAGGCGCGCGACTTCGGCGAGGTGGCGAAGACCGGGCAGCTCTCGCGCTCGCGCCTCTCCCATTTCGTCGACCGGATGCAGGAGGGCTCGCACCTGCTCACCGCCAACCTCGCCCGGGCCGCGGATCTCGTCCACAGCTTCAAGCAGGTCGCGGTCGACCGGGTGAGCGACGAGCACCGCCGCTTCTCTTTGCGCGAGTGGCTGGGGGAATTGCTGCGCAGCCTCGGGCCGCTGCTGCGGCGCGGCGGGCACCGCCTCGACCTCGATGCCGGCGAGGAGGTCGAGGTCGATACCCATCCCGGAGCGCTGGCTCAGGTCATCACCAACCTGGTCAAGAACGCGGTGGTGCACGCCTTCGCCGACGGGACGCCGGGACGCATCGTCGTCGCGGTGACCCATGAGGGCGGATGGGTGCGCCTCGAGGTGCGCGACGACGGGCGCGGCATCGCGGCGGCGGACCGGGAACGCATCTTCGATCCGTTCTTCACCACCGCCCGCCACCGCGGCAGCTCGGGCTTGGGCATGCACATCGTCTACAATCTCGTCACCGGGCAGCTGCAGGGGCGCATCGCGGTGGAGAGCCGGGAGGGCAGCGGCACCCTGGTGCGGGTCGAGTTCCCAGCCTGCCTCGCGCCGGCGGCGCCCGTCCGGGCGGGCGCGGAGAGCCGGGTGGCGGCGCAGTGAGGTGTGGGGTAGATCAAGGGAAAATTTCTTGTCGATGGGGATTGCGAGCCTGTTCGGCCAATCAATTTCATTCATCCCACCTGCGACCTCATCCTGAAGTGTCAGTCGATTGTAGATCGACTGACCTCGAAGGAGGGCTCCAGATGCCGCCGAGACTTCCGGAGCCCTCCTTCGAGGCTCCTTTCAGTCGCACCTCAGGATGAGGTTGCGGGTGAGAGAGAAAAACCCATGCGATGTTGCGATTGCCGATTAAAAAAGCTCTAAGTCTATCGGACAAGTCAAGCAGACTCTGACAACCGGTACGGCCATGTTGCGACGGATGCCGCGACGGCGGAGGCGAGGATCGATGCTCGGCCAGACTCGACGAATCCGGAATTGGAGCCGGGCCGCAGGCGGCCAGTCCCGGGCGTGTCTTCGCGCCGCGTCGGCCCTCTTCGCCGCGCTATGGCTCGCGGCGTCGCCGGCCGCTGCCAGGACCCTGGTCTTCTGCTCCGAGGGCAATCCCGAATCGCTCAACCCGCAACTCGTCACCACGACGACCGGGATGGATGCGGCCTGGCCGGTCTTCGACACCCTGGTGGCGTTCGAGCCCGGCACCACCACGATCCGCCCGAGCCTCGCCGAATCCTGGACGGTCTCGCCGGACGGGCGCGACTACACCTTCACGCTCCGCGCGAACGTCGCCTTCCACCGCAATGCCCGGTTCACGCCGACCCGGCCGCTCGCCGCCGAGGACGTGGTGTTCTCGATCACCCGGCAATGGAAGCCGGACCATCCGTATCACCGGGTCTCGGGCGGCCAGTACGCCTACTTCCGCGATCTCGGCCTGCCCGACCTGATCGAGGCGGTCGAGGCGCTTGATACCCGCACCGTGCGGTTCCGCCTGCGCGAGGCCGACGCCACCTTCCTGCCGAACATCGCCATGGCGTTGGGGGCGATCCAGTCGGCGGAATATGCCGCCAGGCTCACGGCGGCCGGCGAGCCGGAGCGCCTCGATCGCGAGCCGATCGGCACCGGGCCGTTCAGTTTCGTGGCGTTCCAGCCCGACGTTGCGCTCCGCTACCGCGCCTTCCCGGATTACTGGGGCGGGCGCCAGCCGATCGACAGCCTGGTCTTCTCGATCACCGCCAACGCGGCGGTGCGGCTCGCCAAGGTCCGGGCCGGCGAGTGCCACCTGATGCCGTTCCCGAACCCCGCCGACCTCGACGCGATCCGGGCCGATCCGGCGCTGACCCTGATGCGCGAGGAGGAGCTGAATATCGGCTACCTCGCCCTCAACGTGACGAAGCCCCCGTTCGACGACCTGCGGGTGCGCCGCGCTGTCGCGATGGCGATCGACAAGGCGGCGATCGTCGAGGGAATCTACGGCCCGGGCGGCACGGCGGCCCGCTCGCCCCTGCCGCCGAACCTCTGGGGCCACGATCCGGCGCTCCGGGATCCGCCCCTCGACCGGGTAGCGGCGCAGAAGCTGCTGGCCGAGGCGGGCTTCCCCTCCGGTTTCGAGGCGGAACTCTGGTACCCGCCGGTGAGCCGGGCCTACAACCCCAACGGCCGGCGCGTCGCCGACATGATCCAGGCCGACCTCGCCCGCATCGGCGTGCGGTTGCGGCTGCTCACCGACGAGTGGAGCGCCTACCGGGCCAAGATGCTGGCCGGCGTGCCGGCGATGGCCCTGTTCGGCTGGACCGCCGACAATGGCGATCCGGACAACTTCCTCGGCGTGCTGCTCGGCTGCGTGCCGGCGCGGCCCGGCGGCAGCAACGTCGCCCGCTGGTGCGACCCCGCCTTCGACGCCCTGGTGACCCGGGCCCGGCGCCTGCCCGACCAGGAGGCCCGGGCCGCGCTCTACAGGCAGGCACAAGGAATCTTCGCCCGCGAGGTGCCGTGGGTGCCGATCGCCCATTCGGCGGTGTTCGTGGTCGCCCGGCGTGAGGTGACCGGCTACCGCATGGATCCCCTCGGCCGGCACCTGTTTCGCGGCGTGGGCCTGAGCGGTCCGGATGCGCGCGGGGCCCCGGCGCCCCGGCCTCATGGTGTCACCGGGCCGGTGCCGTAGGCCTCCGCCATCTCGCCGATCGCCGCGAGCTTGGCATGATAGGCCGACCAGTCGTCGGCCGCAGCGATCGGCGCCCACAGGGCCTCGACCTCGTCGATCAGCATCGTGCAGGGGGTGGCACCCGCGAAATACGGATGGTCGAGCCGCGCCGCCGGATCGGCCGAGAGGGCGCCGAGCGCCTGGCGCACCCGCGAAAAGCCTTCGCCACTGTAATGTGCGGCGGCCGGGCTGCGGGCGGCCCGTGCCTCGCTGGCGAGCCCCCCGTACCAGTCGAAGAAGGCCTGCTCGAACGGTGCCCGGCTGGTCTGTAGGAAGGCCCAGAACGCCCCGACGAGCCCGTGCATCGCCGCCTCGTCGGCCGGCACCGCGAGGCCGAGGCGGCGCAGGATCGCCCCCGCGAAGGCCTCCTGTAGGGCGGGACCGTAGACGTCCATCGCCGCACCCAGCCGCGCCTCGTCGGAAAGTGGCAGCAGGCATTCGGCGAGCCGCGCGAGGTTCCAGCCCAGGGCCTCCGGCTGGCGCCCGAAGGCGTAGAGGCCGTATTCGTCGAAATAGGCGGCGGTGAAGGCCGGATCGTTGACCGGCGCGAAGCGCCACGGACCGTAATCGAAGCTCTCGCCGGTCACGTTGATGTTGTCGGTGTTGAGCACGCCGTGGACGAATCCCGCCGTCATCCACTGCGCGCCCATCCGGGCGACGCGGCGGCAGACCTCCGCCAGGAAGGCGGCGGCCCGGTCGGCCGGATCGTCGCGCCAGGCATCGGGCAAGTAGGTGCGGACCGTGTGGTCGAGGAGCCGGAGCAGGTTGTCGGTGTCGTTATGGGCGCGAAAGCGCTGGAAGGTGCCGATGCGGATATGCGAGTGGCTGAGCCGCACCAGCACCGAGGAGCGGGTCGGCGACGGCTCGTCGCCGCGGCTCAGCGCCTCCCCGGTCTCGATCAGGCTGAACGATTTCGAGGTCTCGACGCCGAGGGCCTCGAGCATCGTCGTCGCCAGCACCTCGCGCACCCCGCCCTTCAGGGTCAGGCGGCCGTCGGCGGTGCGCGACCACGGCGTCTGGCCGCTGCCCTTGGTGCCGAGATCGAGGAGGCGCCCGTCGCTCAGGTCGTGCAGTTGCGCGAACAGGAACCCGCGCCCGTCGCCGAGCTCCGGGTTGTAGCTGCGGAACTGGTGGCCGTGGTAGCGCAGGGCCAGCGGCTCGGGAAAGCTGCCGGGCAGGGGCTCGAAGCGGCCGAAATGCCCGATCCACTCCGCGTCCGTGAGACCGCCGAGGCCCACCCGCTCGGCCCAGGGCTGGTTGCGGTGGCGCACGATGTGGGCCGGGAAGCGGGCGGGCGCGACGACGTCGTAGAAGTCGGGGCCGAGATCGGCGTGACGGCGCGAGGGACGGAGGGTGTGGGCCGGCATCGGGACCTCGATCGACGTGGTGGGACGAGATGTGGACGGCGGGTGCGGTCAGGCAACGTCTCGCGGCATGGGCGGGTCCCGCCTGGTCGCATCCCGCGGCATCGAACCGTGGCACCGAACGCCCCATGGCATCGGATGTCGGTCCGGGCCCATGGACGCGCGAACCGTGCTCATACGCCACACTGGTGCACGATGGACACGGGGAAAAGATGCCGAATCGGGCTGTCAATCCGCGCCGCGACGTGAGAAAGTAACCCCTGTCATCGCCACGCGTGGCAGATCCGCCTTGCGGTACGGTCTGAGTTGCGTCAGGAGTGTGGCGGTCATCTTGGTCACCGCAGCCGGGAATGGAACGATCTCGAGGCGTTGGCTGTCAGGCACAGAGCGCACCGGGGTACAAGGGTGGTCGGCGGTTTTTACGTTTTGGCGAGCTTCTAATGGGACGTGGTCGTGATTTCCGGGAGCCGCGCCGTCGCGGCTTCGACGAGGGTGGTGGTAGCGAGCCGCGGTGGCCTGACCAGGCGCCGCAGGGCAGCAGCTACGGCGGTGGCTATGGTGGCGGTGGCGGCGGCTACGGTGGCGGCGGCGGTGGTGGTTACGGCGGCGGCGGCTTCGGCGGCGGCGGCGGTGGCTTCGACCGCGGTGGCCCGCGTAGCGCTGCCCCTTCCGGGCCGGAGCGTGACGCGACGGTCAAGTGGTTCAACAAGGAGAAGGGCTTCGGCTTCGTCGAGCTGGGCGACGGCTCGGGCGATGCCTTCCTCCACATCCGCGCCGTCGAGGCGGCCGGCCACGCCGATCTGATGCCGGGCACCCGCCTCAGCGTCCAGACCGCGCAGGGCCAGAAGGGCCCGCAGGTGACCAACATCACCAGCGTGGACACCAGCACGGCCGAGGCTCCGGTCCGTCGCGATCCCCGTCCCCCGCGTGCCGGCGGCTTCGGCGGCGGCGGCTACGGCGACCGTCCCGAGCGTGGTGCCGGCGGCGGTGGCCGCTTCGCCTCCGGTCCGTCGACCGAGATGAGCGGCACCGTGAAGTGGTACGACCCCGCCAAGGGCTTCGGCTTCGTGTCGGTGAATGACGGCGGCAAGGATGTCTTCATCCACCGCTCGGCTCTCGCCCGCGCCGGCCTCGAGTCCCTCGCCGAAGGCCAGCCCGTCACCATGGGCGTGGTCGAGGGCATGAAGGGCCGCGAGGCTCAGAGCATCAGCGTCGACTGAGCTACGGTGCATCGTCGCCCGAGCAATCGATCGACACGGATGGAGCGGTGGCCCTCGGCCACCGCTCCTTTCCGTTTGTGCGCCATCCTGCTGGGTCTCGTTCTGGCGGGCATACTCTGCGGCCCGGCCGCCGCGGAGGACTTCACCGGCTTCTATGCCGGGGTCAATGCCGGCTACGGTTGGGGCCAGGAGAGCCAGGACGGTGTGCATGGGCGCGCGAAGCCCGGCGCCGCGACGTCCCCGCCCGCCTGGAACAGGCCGCAGAAGGCCGACGGCCTGCCGCCAAGCGCCGCCCGGGCTGCGGACCGAAACCCGGCCCTGTCCGGCCGGGGCGGGGTGCGCTGACCCTGGAAACAACGGGGACAGGCGGTAGGCGCGGCATTGCTGCGGCAAGCCTGTGCGTGCGGAACCGCCGCGCTTGTGGCATGGTGCGGTTCGAACCCAACCGGGCTCGGGACCCCTTCACCATGACCACCGTTCACGACGTCACCCCGGACCAGCTGCGCGGGCTGGAAGCCGCCGGCGAGGCTGCGCTCAATGCCGCCCTCGGCCGCCTCCCGGCCCAGGAGCGCGAGGCCTACTGGGCCTCGGTGCGCCGGGCCTACAACGCGCCCTACAACGATGCCGTGAAGAAGCCGCGGCCGGGCGCTGCGGCGCAGACGCGGGCGGTCTGAGGGGACACATCGACCGGGGGCATGGCCCGCGCCGGTCGTGCGCGAGAACCCTCCCCCCTCTGCGGGCTATCGCATTCACACTTCTCGGTTTGAGCGCTGCCCCGTTAGTGGTAGCGCGCCCCCTCCCCACAACTTGCAGCGATACCGGGCAAGCCCGGGATCGCCTGGGGAGGGGAAACCGCGCGCGTTTACAGAGGGTTAGCTCTTAGAGGAGAAGTGTGAATCCGCTAGCCTCTGCGGGGGAGGGTGCCCCACGGAGTGGGGCGGGAGAGGGGCAGCGCGACGCTGATCCAGAGAGCGCTCTTCATGAAGGGCTCGACATTTCCGGAAGCGGCGTCCCCTCTCCCGGCTCACTTCGTTCGCCACCCTCCCCCGCAGAGGGGGGAGGGTTCACCGTTGTGCCTTTCATGGAAGAGGCGAGCCTCACCCCTCCCTTACTTGGCTCGACTTATTTCGCCTTCTTGGCTCGCTCGATCCCCTCGAGGATCAGGCGCTGCGCCTCGGCCTTGTCGCCCCAGCGCACGATCTTCACCCACTTGCCGGGCTCGAGATCCTTGTAGTGCTCGAAGAAGTGCTGGATCTGGTGAATCGTGATGTCGGGCAGGTCGGTGTAGTTCTCGATCCGGTCGTAGCGCTTGGTCAGGTTGCGCGACGGGACCGCGATGATCTTCTCGTCCTCGCCGGCATTGTCCTCCATCACCAGCACGCCGACCGGGCGCACGCTCATCACGGCGCCGGGGATGATCGCCCGGGTGTTGGCGACGAGCACGTCGCACGGGTCGCCGTCGCCCGACAGGGTGTGGGGAATGAAGCCGTAATTCCCCGGATAATGCATCGCGGTGTAGAGGAACCGGTCGACGATCAGCGTCCCGGCATCCTTGTCCATCTCGTACTTGATCGGCTCGCCGCCGACCGGAACCTCGATGACGACGTTGACGTCTTCGGGCGGATTCTTGCCGATGGAGATGGCATCGAGGCGCATGAGCAGACTCCCTGCAAGGGCGGATGCGCCCCTGAATGGCGCGGTCCTTAGAGGGCCGCGGGCGCCCGCACAAGCGCCGGGACGCAACGGTGGCCGCGACAGTCGAGGACAAGTTCCGCTGCGGCCGGGGCGATCGTGAAAACCGGCCGCGCCGGATCTGTTGCTGCGGATGAGTGCCGATTGTGCAGATCTGCAATCCCACGTGATCAACAGACAGGCAGGGAGCCGGGGCGGCCCCCGCCGCCCTGCCGCGTCAGCCGAACAGGTAGGCGACCTTGTGCAACTCGGCCCCGGCGATGCGGTCGCAGGATTCGGCCACCACGCGCCCACCCATCCGCTCGTAGAAGTCCCGCGCCCGGTCGTTCTCGGTGAGCGACCACACGGCGATCCGGCGCACGTCCCGGTCGGTGAGGTCGTTGCGCACCGCCCGGAACAGCCGGGTGCCGTAGCCGAGGCCCTGGTAGGTCGGCGTGAGGTAGATCTCGTCGATCTCGCCCTCGGCTTTGAGGGAGCGGTCGCGGCAGCGGCCGTAGGAGACGTAGCCGATGAGGTTCTCGCCCAGCTCGAGCACCACCAACGGCCGGTTGCGGCCGATGGTGGAGCGCCACCAGCGAGGGCCCCGGCGAGCCAGCATCCGGTCGAGGGCGACCCCCGGGATGATGCCCTGATAGGCTTCGCGCCAGGCGGCGTCGAAGATCTCCGACAGCATCCCGGCATCCTGGTTCCGGGCCCGGCGAATGCTGACGACCTGAGTGCTCACGGCCTTCCCCCTCGATTGTTAGCCGACGGATCGCGTCCCCACGATGCGGGGGAGACGTCGCAAGCGCAATGCCAGGCTTCGGTGCCGGCTCACCGACGGCGGCATCGTTGCGGCCGGGTCACGCGGCTGCTAGAGCGGCATGCTGCCCGCTCCGGCGAATCGCTGATTTTCCCTTAAAGCCAGGCGCCTGCCCCTTCGTGCTCAACCGCTTCCTCCCGCCCGAGACCCGCTACGCCCGCCGCATGGCCCGCATCGCCCGCTGGGAGCAGCCGATCGCCGGCCCGGGCGGGCGCCTGCGCGCCTGGGCCAACATGCTGCTGATCGACCACGGCGTGATCCGCCTGGCCTATCTCAACCGCCACAGGATCGGGCGCGGGATGGTCTGGCGCTCGGCCCAGCCGGCGCCGCACGACCTCGCCTGGTTCCGGCGCCAGGGCGTGCGCACGATCATCTCACTGCGCGGCGGGCGCGAGCACGGCTCCTGGCAGCTCCAGCGCGAGGCCTGCGAGCGCGAGGGGCTGCAGCTCGTCGAGTTCGTGATGCGCTCACGCGAGGCGCCCGACAAGGCGACGCTGCTGGCCGCCAGGGACTTCTTCGCCGGCCTCGCCTATCCGGCGGTTCTGCACTGCAAGTCCGGCGCCGACCGGGCGGGGCTGGCCGCCGCCCTCTACCTGATCCTGCACGAGGGCCGGCCGGTGCGCGAGGCGGCGCGCCAGCTCTCGGCGAGGTTCGGCCATTTCCGCTTCGCCAAGACCGGCATCCTCGATGCGTTCTTCGAGCGCTACCTGACCGAGGGCGAGCCGAAGGGCCTGAGCTTTCTCGACTGGGTCGAGCACGTCTACGATCCGGAGGCCCTCAGGCGCGACTTCCGCACCGGCCTGTGGTCGGACCTGCTGGTCGACCGGCTGCTGCGGCGGGAGTGACCCTCCCGTCAGGTTCGGCCCGGAAGCGTCACCCCGCGCCCTGCACGATCACCCCGTACCAGCCGAGGCCCCGGTAGGTCTCGTAGCCGGGCGTGCGGTGATAGGCGACGAGGCCCTTGCCGCTCCGGCCCGGCACGACGCCGCTCGCCGAATCGTCGCGGTCGAAGCGCAGGCGCTCGCTCAGGATGCCGATGCCGTCGCTCGCGGCGATCACCCGCTGCCCGGCATCGACGAGCAGCACCCGCGTGCGGGCCCGGTCCTCGGGTGCGACCCGTACGCCCTCGACGATCGCCCGCGCCTGCGGCTCCCAGTCGAAATGGATCGCCAGCACGCCGAGGGGGCCGCCTGAGGCCTCGCCGTCCCGGCGCACGCTGGCGCAGTAGGTCGCCACCTGCGCGCCGCCGAGGCGGGGTTCCGCCCGGATGTCGGCCGCGACGTACTCGTCGCCCGAGGCGAGGGCGGCGGCCTGCCGGAACCAGGGCTCCTGCGCCACGCTCTGGCCGCGCAGGCCGGGGAAGCGGTCGGGCCGTCCGGTGGCGAGGATGCGGCCGTCGAGGTCGCACAGCCAGAGATCGAGATAGACCGTGTAGGCCGACAGGATGACGCCGAGGCGCTTCTCGGCGTAAGCCGCCGTCGCCGGCTCCGGGTCCGCCGCGCAGGCCACCAAAGCCGCGTCGGTCGCCCACCAGCGCACGTCGCAGGTCCGCTCGTAGAGATTGCGGTCGATCAGCTCCACCGCGTTGAGGGCGAGGTCGACCAGGCGCTCGCCCTGGGCCCGGGTCACCAGCCGGGAGACCTGGTCCTGCAGCCCGACGATCCGTCCGTCGACATCGGCCTCCAGCTCCCGGGCGAGGCCGGCGATCGCCTCGCCCACGGCCCCGACCTCGTTGGCCACTACCGTGAAGCCGCGCCCGTGCTCGCCGACCCGGCTGCTCTCGATGCGGGCGTTGAGGGCCAGCATCTTCACTTGGCTGGTGATCCGGCGGATGCGCTGGGTCTTGTCGTGCGCGGCCTGGCGCAGGGTCGTCGCCGCGGCGGCGATGTCAGACAGGGCGCAACCGCCCTCCGCCCGATCGTCGCCCAGCCTTCGGGCCTGGTTCGTCACACCGCATCTCCTCGTCCGGGTCGTGCCCCGGAGGCCGGATGCGAGTGTCGAATGCCGATGCTTAAGGAATTGCGTCCCAAGGCGAGGTCTAGGCCGTCTGATCGCCCAGTCCCGCCGCGGGCTTCACTCCCCCAATCGGGACTTGCAAGGTCGTCACGCCACCCTGCCGAAGGTGAGCCGTCGTCCTTCCCCAATGGAACCGGAAGGACCGGCGCGCGCCTCAACCCTGGCGGGCCGGCGTGGTGACGGTGAGGCCGTCGAGCTCGGGCTTGAGCCGGATCTGGCACGACAGGCGCGAGCTCGGCCGCACGTCCGAGGCGAAGTCGAGCATGTCCTGCTCCATCGGCTCGGCCGGGCCGACCGCCTCCGCCCAGTCCTCGCCGACATAGACGTGGCAGGTCGCGCAGGCGCAGGCGCCGCCGCATTCCGCGTCGATGCCCGGGACGTTGTTGCGGATCGCGGTCTCCATCACGGTCGAGCCGACCTCGCCCTTCACGGTGCGCGGCGTACCGGCGGCATCGACATAGGTGATCTGGACCATCTGGGACTCCGGAAGCCTCGAGCGCGGCCGCAAATCGGACTTTGAGGGACGCGGCGCGGTCTGATTGGCGGCTGCCGCCCCGGAATGCAAGCGCGCCGTGCGTCGCGCGGCACAGCCGCCGCAGCAGGCCGCGCGGGCCCGGCTCCAAGCAGCCTTGCGTCGGCAGGCCAACGCTTCGTCCGCTTGGATCCTTGCTTTGTCGCAGATTTTTTCCGCAGAACCGGCGGCCACTCTTGCGAAATCTGCTTACAGGAGCGCCAGGGTCTCGCGAACGGCCTGCGCCAGAGCCGGTTCCAGGCTGCGCGCCGTCCCTCCCTCGCCGGTCCGCAGGGCCGCTTCGAGCTGCCCGGCCAGGGCCGCGACGCGGGCGGCCCCGACTCCGAGGGCCGAGCCCTTGAGGGTATGGGCAAGGTCCGCTCTGGTCCCGGGCGCCAGGTCCGGATCGGCGAGCTTAGGCGTCAGCCGCTCGCATTGCTCCGAAAACAGCCCCAGCACCTCGCGGGCGAGGTCGGCATCGCCGAAGGTCTGCCGGTCGAGGTGCGCGCGGTCGAGAAGTGTCTCCATCGGGGTCTCTCGCGGTGGGCCGGCATGCGGTCTCTGGCGAGCCCCAGATCCCCCGGGCCTGAGCCGGACGCAAGGTCTGGGGGCCCCACGGCCGGGGGCGGGAGAGGTTCCGGCGCGTCCGGTGGAGCGCTGTCCACAGCGTGCTCACGGTCGGAGCCGTCCCGCCGCCCGGTCGGCAAAACCGAGACTCTGCGGCAGGATAGCGGCATCGGGCGCGGTGCGCCGGACACATGGTAACCATTCCGTTAAGCTTTTTGGGAGGGTTGGCGCGGTCCGGGTATCCGTCTGGTACTCCTTGCGTCTAAGGTTCTCGTGGTAAACCGCTGAGATCGCGTCGGCTGGCGGCACGGCGCGGGTTTCGCGGGATCTTCGGGGATGATGCGGCGCGGCGGCCCTCGCGGGCTGCCCGGCGGCGTTCACGGCGTAACGGGGCGTTCGATGGCGACGGAAAAGAAGCTCAAGGATCCGGCGGAAGCGGCGCTGTCGGCGATTGAGCAGGCCCTGAACCTGGACCATCCGGCAGGACCGGATCCCCGCTCGCCCGACGCCCGATCGACGGATCCCCTCGACGGCAGCCGGGTCGAGCCCCGCCTGCCCGACATCCACGATGCCGACCCCCTGTCCGACCCGTTGGCGAATGGCGGCCTCGTGCGCGAGCCCGGCTTCGACGGCAGCCCCCTGCCCGGCTCCCGCGACGGCCGTCGCGAGGGCGGTCTCGTGCGCGAGGGAGGGCTCCTGCCGCCCGACCGCTCCCTCGTCGCCAACGACGACCGCCGCAGCGTCGGGGCCCTGCAGCAGACCCTGCGCATCGAGCCGTCGCGCACGCCCTATGTCGTCGCGGGTCTCGCCGCCCTCGTGTGGCTCGCCGGCTTCACGGTGCTCGCCTGGATCCAGTCCGGCGGCGACCTGCGGGGCTTTGCCGCCGGTCTCGGCGGCCTCCAGGGCGCGGTCGGCGCGGCGGCCGTGCTCGCCCCCGTGATGCTGTTCTTCATCGCCGCCATGCTGGCGGTGCGGGCCCAGGAGATGCGCCACGTCGCCCGCGCGGTCGGCGAGGTGGCGATCCGGCTCGCCGAGCCCGAGGGTTTTTCCACCGACGCGGTCCTGACCATGTCGCAGGCGGTCCGCCGCGAGGTCGCGGCGGTCGGCGATGGCGTCGAGCGGGCGCTCGCCCGCGCCGGCGAGCTCGAGACCCTGGTGCGCGGCGAGATCTCGACCCTGGAGCGTGCCTATTCGGACAACGAAATCCGCATCCGCTCCCTCGTCGAGGAGCTGGTGGTGCAGCGCGAAACGATCGTCGCCAATGCCGAGCGGGTGCGTGGCGCGATCCAGGGCTCGCACCAGACCCTGACCCAGGAGCTCGACACCGCGGCCGAGCGCATCGTCACGGCGGTCGACGGGGCCGGCGAGCGGGTCACCGCGGCGCTCGGCGCCCGCGGCGAGGCGATCACGGCGGCTCTCGGCGACCGCGGCGAGGCCGTGACCCTGGCGCTCGCCGCCGCCGGCGACCGGGTGGTCGAGGCGGTGGCCGGCCGCGGCGACGACCTGGTCCAGCGCCTCGTCGCCACCAGCGACGGCGTGAAGGCCGATCTCGGCACCGTCGGCGATTCCTTAAGCCGGGCGCTGGAGACCCGTGCCGTCGAGGTCACGGAGGCGTTCGAGCGCACCGGCGGCCTCCTCACCCGGACGCTCGCCGAGAATGCCGGCACCGTCGCCCGCACCCTGGCGGAGACCGGCGCCGAGGTGATCGAGGCCCTCAACCGCGAGGGTGCGCAAGTCCGCGACACCTTCGAGCGCTCGGCGCAGGGGCTGGAGGAGCGCTTCCTCGCCCGCGGCACCGACCTCACCGAGCGTTTCGCCGAGACCGGCAGCGCCATCACCGAGCGCTTCGCCGCCTCCGGCAGCGCCATCGCGGCCCATATCTCGGATCGCGGCATCGCGCTCCGCGAGGAGATCGAGGAGGCCGGCAACGGCGTCGCCGTGGCGATCGAGACCCGCGCGGCGGCGGCCGAGGCCGGGCTCGCCCGCGCCAGCGACGGCGTCATCACGGCCTTCGGCGACCGCGCGACGAAGGTGCGCGACGACCTCTCGACGCTGGTCGAGGACGCCGCCCAGGCGCTCGGCGTGCGCGGCGCCGACCTCGCGTCCCGCCTCGAGGAGACGATCGGGCGCGTCGAGGAGGTGCTGGTCGGCCACGGCGGCAGCCTGGAGCGCAGCCTGGACCAGACCGGCGAGCGCGTCGCCGCCCTGGTGGCCGAACGCACCGGCGAGGCCGAGGGCCGGATCGGCCAGGCGCTCGGTGCGCTGGCCGCCGCGTTCGAGACTCGCAGCCGCGACCTGGCCGAGGGCCTCGACCGGCGCACCCAGGAGACGCAGGCCGCGCTGGCGCTCGCCGCCGACACCCTGCAGGGCGGCTTCGAGGCCCGCACCGCCGGCGCCGGCGAGGCCCTGCGCCGCACCGCGGACGAGATCGGCGCCGATCTCGACGCCCGTGCCGCCGCCCTCGCCGACCGCTTCCGCGAGGCCGCCGAGGCCGCGACCGGCCATGTCGGCGCGCAGGCCGAGAATGCGGCCGCGTCCTTCGCCCGCGCCGCCGACGAGGCCGGCCGCAGCGTCGCGACCCGCGCCCTCTCCCTCGACGAGAGCCTGCGCGGCACGATCGAGCACCTGAGCCGCCAGGCCGAGGACGTCACCGCCGCCCTCGCGCTCGCCGCCGAGAGCGCCACCGGCGCCCTCGATGGGCGCACGGCGTCGGCCGCCGCGGCCTTCGTGGCCGCCGCCGAGGAGGCGAGCCGCCTGATCGGCGAGCGCACTGAGACCGCCGACGCCGCCCTGCGGACCGCACTTGCCGGCCTCGCCGAGCGGGCCGAGGCGGCGGCCGCCGCCCTGACCTCGTCGGCCGACACGGTCGGCGACGCGCTCCAGGGCCGTTCGGCGGAGGCCGCCGAGATCATGCGCCGGGCTGCCGAGCAGGCGACCGGGGCACTGGGGACCCGCACGGTCGAGGTGGCGCACATCTTCCGGCGCACCCTGGAGACCACCGGCGCCGAGCTCGATGCCCGCAGCCAGGCCGCGGCCGAGCTGTTCCGGCAGGCCGCCACCGCGACGACCGGCGAACTGGGGGCTCGTGCCGAGGAGGCCGCCGAGGTCCTGCGCCGGGCCGCCGAGACGGCGACCGGTGCGGTCGAGTCCCGCACGGCCGAGAGCGTCGAGGCGTTCCGCCAGGGCGCCGAGGAGGCGTCGGGTGCGCTGCAGGCGCGTCTCGCGGACGCCGCATCGTCCTTCGCCCGGGTGGCGGAGGAAGCCGCGCAGGTGATCGGTCTGCGGGCCGGCGAGGCCGATACGGCGCTGCACGGGGCCGTGGTGGGTCTGGCGGGCCGGGCCGAGGAAGCGGCGCTGGCGATCGGCCGCGCCGCCGAGACGGCGACCGGTGCCCTCGACGCGCGGACGCTGGCGGCGGCGAGTGCCTTCGCGCAGGCCGCGGAAGCGGCCGGCCATCTGGTGGCCGAGCGCGCGAGCCTGGCCGATGCGACCCTGCGGGGTGCCGTCGACGGCCTGGTCGAGCGGGCCGAGGAGGTCGCCTCGGCGATCGCCGCGGCCGCCGAGCAGGCGACCGGTCACTTCGATGCCCGCACGCTGGCAGCGGCCTCGGCCTTCGCCCGCGCGGCGGAAGACGCCGGCCGCCTGGTGGCCGAGCGCACTGAGACCACCGACGCGACCCTGCGCGGCACGGTCGAGCACCTCACGCGCCAGGCCGAGGATGTCGCCGCGGCGCTCGCGCTCGCGGCCGAGACCGCCACCGGAGCCCTCGACGGGCGCACGGCGTCGGCCGCCGCCGCCTTCGTGGCCGCCGCCGAGGAGGCGAGCCGCCTGATCGGCGAGCGCACCGAGACCGCCGATGCCTCGCTGCGGACCGCTTTGGCCGGCCTCGCCGAGCGGGCCGAGGCGGCGGCTGCCGCCCTCACCTCGTCGGCCGACACGGTCGGCGACGCGCTCCAGGGTCGTTCGACGGAAGCCGCCGAGATCATGCGCCGGGCCGCCGAGCAGGCGACGGGCGCGCTCGGCACCCGCACGGTCGAGGTGGCGCACATCTTCCGGCGCACCCTGGAGACCACCGGCGCCGAGCTCGATGCCCGCAGCCAGGCTGCGGCCGAGCTGTTCCGGCAGGCCGCCACTGCGACGACCGGGGAGCTGGGGGCTCGTGCCGAGGAGGCCGCCGAGGTCCTGCGCCGGGCCGCCGAGACGGCGACCGGTGCGGTCGGTGCGCGCACGGCCGAGAGCGTCGAGGCGTTCCGCCAGGGCGCCGAGGAGGCGTCGGGTGCGCTGCAGGCGCGTCTCGCGGAAGCCGCGTCGTCCTTCGCCCGGGTGGCGGAGGAAGCCGCGCAGGTGATCGGTCTGCGGGCCGGCGAGGCCGATACGGCGCTGCACGGGGCCGTGGTGGGTCTGGCGGGCCGGGCCGAGGAAGCGGCGCTGGCGATCGGCCGCGCCGCCGAGACGGCGACCGGTGCCCTCGACGCGCGGACGCTGGCGGCGGCGAGTGCCTTCGCGCAGGCCGCGGAAGCGGCCGGCCATCTGGTGGCCGAGCGCGCGAGCCTGGCCGATGCGACCCTGCGGGGTGCCGTCGACGGCCTGGTCGAGCGGGCCGAGGAGGTCGCCTCGGCGATCGCCGCGGCCGCCGAGCAGGCGACCGGTCACTTCGATGCCCGCACCCTGGCGGCGGCCTCGGCCTTCGCCCGCGCCGCGGAAGACGCCGGCCGCCTGGTGGCCGAGCGCACTGAGACCACCGACGCGACCCTGCGCGGCACGGTCGAGCACCTGACGCGCCAGGCCGAGGATGTCGCTGCGGCGCTCGCGCTCGCCGCCGAGAGCGCCACCGGAGCCCTCGACGGGCGCACGGCGTCGGCCGCCGCCGCCTTCGTGGCCGCCGCCGAGGAGGCGAGCCGCCTGATCGGCGAGCGCACCGAGACCGCCGACGCCTCGCTGCGGACCGCGCTGGCGGGTCTTGCCGAACGCGCCGAGGCGGCGGCTGCCGCCCTCACCTTGTCGGCCGACACGGTCGGCGACGCGCTCCAGGGTCGTTCGACGGAGGCCGCGGAGATCATGCGCCGGGCTGCCGAGCAGGCGACCGGGGCACTGGGGACCCGCACGGTCGAGGTGGCGCACATCTTCCGGCGCACCCTGGAGACCACCGGCGCCGAGCTCGATGCCCGCAGCCAGGCCGCGGCCGAGCTGTTCCGGCAGGCCGCCACCGCGACGACCGGCGAACTGGGGGCTCGTGCCGAGGAGGCCGCCGAGGTCCTGCGCCGGGCCGCCGAGACGGCGACCGGTGCGGTCGAGTCCCGCACGGCCGAGAGCGTCGAGGCGTTCCGCCAGGGCGCCGAGGAGGCGTCGGGTGCGCTGCAGGCGCGTCTCGCCGAGGCCGCATCGTCCTTCGCCCGGGTGGCGGAGGAAGCCGCGCAGGTGATCGGCATGCGGGCCGGCGAGGCCGATACGGCGCTGCACGGGGCCGTGGTGGGTCTGGCGGGCCGGGCCGAGGAAGCCGCTCTCGCGATCGGCCGCGCGGCCGAGACGGCGACCGGCGCCCTCGACGCGCGGACGCTCGCGGCAGCCTCGGCCTTCGCGCAAGCCGCGGATGCGGCCGGACGCCTGTTCGGCGACCGGGCGAAGGCCGTCGACTCCGCCCTGCGCGACGCCGTGGACGGCCTGGCCGCGCGCGCCGAGGAGATCGCCTCCGCGATCACTGCTGCGGCCGAGCAGGCGACCGGGCAGGTCGATGCCCGCACGCTGGCGGCGGCGTCCGCCTTCGCCCGCGCCGCGGAAGAGGCCGGCCGCCTGGTGGCCGACCGTACGCAGGCCACCGACGCCACCCTGCGCGGCGCCGTCGAGCACCTGACGCGCCAGGCCGAGGACGTGTCCGCGGCCCTGGCGCTCGCGGCGGAAGCCGCCACCGGCGCCCTCGACACCCGCCTCGCCGAGGTCGGCTCGGCCTTCGAGGACAATGGCCGCGCGCTGACCGACATGATCGGCCGGCACGCCGAGGAGACGCAGACCCGCCTCACTGCTGCCGGCCGCGACATCGTCGCGGCGGTGGCGAGCCAGGGCGCCCGGGTCAACGACGCCCTCGACAAGACCGGCACGGCGCTCGCCAGCGCCGCCGAGAACGGCGGCCGCGCCATCGACGAGGTGCTGACCAACCGCCTCGCGGCGCTCCAGGACGCGATCGCCCGCGGCGACATCCTGGCCGACCGCATCTCGCGCGACACCCACGACCTCACCGCGAGCGTCTCCGGGCGCCTCGAGGAGATGGACCGCCTGATCACGGTCCAGGGCCGCGCCGTGGCCGAGACCATCGCCGAGCGTACCCGCGAGGCCCGGGAGGCCGTCGAGGCCCAGCTCGGCGCGCTCGAGGACCGCTCCGCCAAGCGCACCGCCGAGATCGGCGCCACCTTCAGCACCATGGTGGCCCATGTCGACCAGCATATCGGCGCCCGCGCCACGGCGCTGAACGAGGCCCTGATCGTCAGGGCCGGCGAGATGGCCCGGGTGATGGCCGAGGGCGGCCGCGAGGTCGCCCAGGCCCTCGACGGCCGCGCCGACGAGCTCGCCCGCGCCATCACCGCCCGCAGCCAGGCGATGAGCGACACCCTGACCGCCCGCGTCGGCGAGATCGGCGACGAGCTCGGCCGCCGCACCGAGGAGCTGACCCGCTCCCTCGATGCCGGCGCCGCCCGCTTCGACGAGCGGGTCATCGCCCGCCTCGAAGGCCTGGCCCAGGCCCTCGACGAGCGCGGCCGCGTCGTGGAGGAGACCTTCGGCGTCAAGGCCGAGGAGGCCCTGAGCCTGATCGAGAGCCGCACCCGCCGCCTCGACGACGAGCTGGGCGCCCGCACCCGCGAGCTGGTCACCTTCGTGGAGAACCACAGCGGCGAGGCGAGCCGCGACCTCGCCCAGCGGGCCGAGGCGATCCGCACCGCCTTCGAGGGCCGCAGCGAGAGCCTGGCCCGCCTCGTCGACGAGCGCACCGCGGCGCTGGCGCAGGAGATCGACGCCCGCGGCCAGGCGGTGGTCGGCGCGCTCGCCGGCCGCATCACCGAGCTGGCGCGGCTGTTCGACCGCGGCGGCAACGCGCTCTCCGACCTCATCGGCCAGCGCGGCGAGACCCTGCTCGGCCGGCTGCGCGAGACCATCGAGGAGGCCGACCGGGTGCTCGACGAGGGCTCGGGCCGGCTCGGCACCGCCCTGGGCGACCGCGGTACGGCGCTCGCCGCCCTGCTCGACGAGCAGGCCGCCTCCCTGCGCGGCCTCCTCGACGGCCAGTCCTCCGCGATGCAGGCCGGCCTCGACGACCGGATCCGTGCCCTGCACGACGCGCTGGAGCAGCGCTCGGTCGCGGTGCGCAACCTCCTCGACGACCAGGCCGGCGCCCTCGGGGCCGTGCTGGACGATCGGGTCGGCACCCTGCGCGGCGTGATCGCCGAGGGCGGCGACGTGCTGGCCGCTACCCTGGAGGAGCGGGTCGGCCGCGCGGTCGGCACCCTCGATGCCCGCACCCGCGACCTGTCGGGCCTGTTCGACGACCGCCTCGCCGCCCTCGACCACCTGGTCGAGAGCCGCGGCGCGGCCTTCGCCGAGGCGGTGGAGGCCCGCGCCCAGGCGCTCGCCGGGATGCTCGATGCCCGCACCGAGGCCTTCGCCCGGGCGGCGCAGACCGGCGGCACCCAGCTGTCGGGCCGCGTCGACGCGGCGCTCCGCGACCTCGACGGCCTGATCGAGGCCCGGTCGCAGGCGCTCGAGACCAGTCTCGACCGGCGCGGCGAGGCCCTGGCGGGCCTGATCGCGGCCAGGAGCGAGGAGGCCGCCGGCCTGCTCGAATCCCGCGTCGCGACCCTCGGCGACGCCGTGTCGCGCAGCGCCCAGGCCGTCTCCGGCCTCCTCTCCGAGCGCCAGGCCGGCCTCGGCGACGCCCTCGACGGGCAGCGGACGGCGCTCGCCCAGACCCTCGACCATCGCGTCGAGGCCCTGGCGGCCCTGCTGCGCGAGCGCGAAGAAGCCATCGCCGGCACGATCGAGCAGGGCGGCGGCAACCTGGTGCGGCTGATCGACGGCCGCCAGCGGGCGCTCGCCGAGCTGACGGGCGCCGGCGACGTGCTCGCCCGCCGGGTGCAGGAGCGCATCGACGTGCTGGCCACGACGATCCGCAGCGGCGGCGACGCGCTGGCCGGCCTGCTCGACTCGCGCAACAGCGACCTCGCCGAGACCTTCGACGACCGCGGTGCGGCGCTCACCGCCCTGCTCGATGCCCGCGTGGCCGAGCTGTCCGGCGCCCTGGAGCGCAGCCGCGCCGCCCTCGACGCGGTGCTCGGCGGGCAGGTCGAGGTCATGGCCCGGACGCTCGACGGCGGCGGCGCGGCCCTGGCCGAGCGGCTGCGGGCGAGCGTCGAGGCCCTCGGCGGCACCGTCGAGGAGCGGACCGCGGCCTTCGGGATGCTGGTCGACGCCAAGGCGGCGGAGCTGGCGGCCCTGATGCAGGCCCGCACCGAGGCCCTGTCGGGCAGCGTCGACGAGCGCTCCGCCGCCTTCACGGCCCGGATCGACGGCCGGATGCGCGCCTTCGCGGCCCTGGTGGCGGCCCGCGGCGAGGCCCTGGCCGACGCCTTCGACGACCGCAGCGACGCCTATGCGGCCCTCGTCGATGCCCGCACGGCGGCGCTCACCGCCGCCCTCGACGAGCGGGTGGCGAGCCTGCACGGCGCCATGGACGAGCGTTCCGCGGCCCTCGCAGCGGCGGTGGACGAGCGCAGCGCCCAGCTCAGCTCCGGCTTCGACCGCCGGGCGGCGGCCTTCGCGGCCCTGATCGACCAGCGCAGCACCACCCTCACCCGGGCGCTCGCCGAGACCGCCCGTGACCTGACCCAGACCATCGACGGGCGCGGCAACGAGCTGAATCGCGGCCTCGCCGAGCGGGTCGAGGCCCTGCGCCAGATCGTCGACGAGCGCGGCGGCGCCCTCGGGCAGAAGCTCGACGCGACCACCGCCTCGCTGCAGCGGACCATCGACCAGCGCGGTGGCGCCCTGGTGGCGGCGCTCGCGGCGAGCGGCGAGACGGTCGAGGGGCTCGACCGGCAGGTGGCGCAACTGCGCGACCTCGTCGAGGGCCCCGGCAGCGAGCTGGTGAGCGTGCTGGCCCAGCGCAGCGAGGCGCTGGAGCGGGCGGTGACCGAGGGGATGGGCGGCGCCGTGGCGGCGCTCGGCGAACGTGCCGAGACGCTGGCGGCCCTGTCCTCCGAGGCGGCCGAGACCCTGCGCCGGGCGGCCGACCAGGGCGCGGCCCGGGCGGTCGAGGCCCTGACGAAGGTCAACCAGCGCGTCGGGGCGGAACTCGGCGGCCTGATCGGCCGCATCGAGGGTGCCTGCGGCGCCCTCCAGGACCTCGTCGGAAAGTCCGGCGAGAACCTGTCGGCGATCGAGGGCGGGCTGTCGGGCCGGGTCCAGGAGATCCAGTCGGCGCTCGCCGAGATCGCCACCGAGACGGGCAAGGCCTCCGACCGGGTCGCCGAGCAGGTCGGCGCGCTCCAGGGCGCGGCGACGGGAGCGTTGCGCCAGGCCTCCGGCCTCGCGGCGACGCTGGACGCCCGCGGCAAGGCGCTCACCGAGACCGCACGCCAGCATATCGGCGATCTCACGGCCGCCGCAGGTGCGCTCGAAGGCGCCGAGGGCCGGGTCAACGCCTCGCTGGGCGAGCGCAAGGCCGAGATCGACGCGCTGCTCGGCAGCATCGACGCCCGCTCGGCGGCGCTCGCCGCCGCCACGGAGGGCGTCGGCGCCCGGGTCGAGGCGACGCTCAAGACCATCGAGGCCCGCACCCAGGCGCTCGGCCGCGAGATCGAGACCAGCGCCCGCCAGGCCGGCAGCGCCGTCACGGAGGCGTTCGAGCGCCTGCGCGCCGGCACCGGCCAGGAGGGCGAGCGAGCGGCCGAGACGGTCCGCCAGGCGGTGGCCGGCGCCTCGGGCGAGATGCGCGAGGCCTTCGGCGACGCCGCCGAGCGCTTCCAGGGCACCGTGGAATCCATGCGCGGCATGGCGACCGAGATCCGCCGCACCCTGGAGGAGATCCGCGGCGACCTGCAGCGCGGCGTCGTCAGCATCCCGCAGGAGGCGCAGGACGCCACCGGCGAGATGCGCCGGGTGGTGGCCGAGCAGATCAAGGCCCTGAACGAGCTCTCGGCCCTGGTCCAGCGCTCGCCCCGCGCGGTCGACGTCGCGCAACCCCTGGCACAGCCCCGCGCCGCGGAAGCGGGCCGTCCGGCGTCCGTGGCGCAGGCGGCCCAGAAGCCGCAGGCCCCGGCGCAAGCCCAGGCCCAACCGGCCCCGACCCATGCTCCAGCCGTCAAGCCGTCGGCGCCCAAGCCTGCTGCTTCGGCGTCCGTGGCTCCGGCTCAGTCGGCCCCGGCTGTCGCTCCGGCCCAGGCTCGTCTGGTCCAGGGGCCAGCCCGTCCGGCTCAGGGAGCGGCCCACCCGGCCGCGCCACAGGCCGCGAACCGGCCCGCCGGCGAGGCTCGGCGCGACGCACCCCGTGCCGGCGCCGGGGCCGGCGGCTGGCTCTCCGACCTCCTCATCCGCGCCTCGCAGGAGGACGAGGATCAGGGGCCGGCCGCCGGCAAGGCGGTGGCCTCCAAGTCGGATCAAGGCAAGTCGGACCAAGGCAAGCCCGATACCGGCAAGGCCGGTCAGGGCAAGTCGGGCCAGGGTTCCGGCCAAGCGTCCGATGCCGACCGGGCCGGTGCGGCGGCGATCGACTCGATCTCCAGCAACATCGCCCGGATGATCGAGCACGCCGCCGCGGTGGACCTGTGGGAGCGCTATCGCCGCGGCGAGACGGACCTGTTCACCCGCCGCCTCTACACGGCGGAGGGCCAGAAGACCTTCGACGAGATCCGCCGCCGCTACCGCGCCGAGCCGGATTTCCGCCGGACCGTCGACCACTACGTGCGGGAATTCGAGCGCCTGCTCGGCGAGGTCTCCCGCGCCGACAAGGACCCGCGCCGGGCCAACGCCTATCTCACCTCGGAGAGCGGCAAGGTCTACACGATGCTGGCCCATGCCAGCGGGCGGTTCGAAGGGGCGTGAGCCTCGCCGAACACCCCACTCCGACGTGACGAAGGCCCCTCCGATCGAGCCGATCGAGAGGGGTCTTCTTCGGAGGCGACAGCTGCTCTCCGACGATCCTGGCGTGGGACGAAAGGGATCCGGCGCCTGCTCTTTTCGTGGCAGAGCTTTCACGCTGCAAAGCCGCAACATCGGCGGGGCGGACACAGGCTTCGACCATGATATCGGGGGATCGTATGCGGATTGACGGCCTCTCGGGCGATCCGGCGGCCGGCGCGGTCCTTCTCACCGCGCGGGGAGACGTCATGGGAGTTCGATCCCGCCTCCCCTCCCTGGCTCTGGCAGGCCTGCCGGTTCTCGCGGCGTGACCGGCCGCGGCGGATGGTCTCTCCTGCCCGGGTGACGGCAAGAGGGCACCGGACAGGTTGCTCTTCGGGGCCATCGCCAAGCAAAGCCGCTGCGCCTGAATCGTCCGGACGCTGGAGACGGGGGTGGGTGGGCGCATGGCGGCGTTCGAGGCAAAGGTCCCGGGCAGGGGCCTCGACGGTCCCTCGCTCCCTCACGGCATCGGGATCGATCGGAGTGTGGGACACGGATGATCCAGCCGTGACGCATGTCGATCGGTTCGGCACCATATTGCGACGACGCAGTCGTATCCATCCGTCGGAGGCCGTGGGCGTTCAGCATCGTGGCGGCCGCCCGTGCGAGGCCGTGCCACCGGGGCTTGCATCGCTGGAGTGTGGGCTGATCACACGAGATCAGGAAGATCACTTCCGGATCTCGTATCACCAGCCCGCGCGGTGAAGCCGTGGGCTTCACACACTTGAGCGAAGCCGCTTTCCGCATCGCGAAGCGATCAATCGGAAAGCGTACGACACGGCGCGCTTGATCGGGCCGTCGAACCCGGACGCCATCGCCGTGGTCCCGATTCACGCAACGAAATGTCACTCCGCCGATCGGGCGGCCCGGGATCGTGGCACGCCGCGGACCGTGAACGTCCACTCGGAACGAGAGACGATCCGGCAGGGATGCGCCGGTCACCGAAAAAGTCGCGAGACAGAACGATCCGATAGAATCGGCGCGCGGTTGACGGGCTAAGACCTAGGAACTAACCTGTGCGACGCAGGTACTATCGGGCGCTTTGACAGATCGGATGAGTGTGAGGTGTGTTTCGCAGAGTTAGTGACTGTCGTTGTGGATCGTTGTATGTCTAGGAAAATTTAGCCATGGAGTTCGCTCAGCAAGTTCGTAAATATTGTTAATATCTAAACAAGTCAAGATGCCAATCGGCTGCAATCGTCAATCGGTCTGATGCTATTGTGTGTGGAGCTTTAATTTGACTAAGATAGAGTACGTTGATTATATTTCGGCGAAAATATTTCCGCCGCAAACGCCGCGCTTCAGTTTCAGTCTCAGCAGTCGTGTCCTTAAAAGTTTAAGTTCTTCGCTTGATCGCGATGTCGTCGTATTTTCTATTGTCTCCGATAAATTGATCGAGATTTGCAAGAATGATGCCAATATAAAAATATACTGGAGGATAATTCAAGGTAATTCTATCCTGGATAAGAGGATTTTTTCGAACAACTATAACATTCATCAAATATTGTTAAACCGCAATCTGATCTGCGGCGGATCGGAATTCGCTATGGAGTTCGAATTTTGCGGCGGCCCGCTCGACGAAGCTTTCGATTTAAAAATCGACGTTGGCGTCGGAAATTTTTCCGCTATTGTTGAAGAGCTCGAAGAAAAATATATCTGGATTTTCGGGTCTCCACGAGCCGGGACGACGTGGCTTGCTCATGATATATTAGGTGCTATCCCTGCTTTCAACAAGCAGAAAGGCGGACTCGAGACCGGGTATCGGCCGATCGACGAAATGAACATAGGGCGAATTCTCGGCGCTTTCGAGGTGGAGCCCGAACATTACATGTATCTGGATTCAAAAATATTCGCGTCCTACGAAGACGATTTTCCGTCGAGTCCTCATTTCGATCAGGAGAAAATTCGAGGGTCTGTATTTAAAAGAACTATGATCGAAGGGTACCAACGGCACGAATCTATTTTCAATGAGCGCACTCATGATATGCTGATAGAGAGCATAAGAGATATTATTTTTAAGCACGTCATGTTGCATTGGGGTGTGGAGGGGTACGACAGGGTTGTCCTGAAGGCGCCGAATGAGGGGCATGCCTCCGACCTGTTGTTACGGGCGACGCCCCGATCCCGTGCGATCCATCTCGTGCGGGACGGGAGAGACGTGATCCGGTCACGGTTTTCTCCGTTCGCCTCCCGGATTTTGGCTGAAACACAAGATGTGCAGCTGCGGCGTAACGCAGTCGGCTACTACGCACATCAGTGGAATTGGCATACAAATGTTGTGAGAAAGGCCTGTGCCGATCACGATGGCGAGCGGGTGCTGACGATTAGGTACGAAGATCTGCGAATTCGGGATATCTCCGTGTTTCGCAGGGTGGTGAGTTTTGCTGGGTACCCTGCCGACGACAGGCTGTTAAAAGATATTATTAATAATTCTGCATTGGAAGCGTTCGGCGATCATCAAAAAGGCCCAGATCTGCCGAGGCAAAGCGGGCGTGTTGGTGGATATCGCCGTGTCTTCGATGACGTCGAGAAAACTACGATGACGGCGATCATGGCCGACAATCTATCTTTTTACGGATACGATATGAGAGTCGCGCCGAGTGATCTGCAATTAGGTGGGCGCGGCACGGAGACATACGAGTTCGATACCGTGAAAGTCGTGTGTTCAGAAGGATTTTACAACGATCGCTGGCTCGCGAGACGATCGGCCTTCATATTGCACGCTGGCAAGTATATCACGAAAATCACCATCGAAATATATATAATCGATGAATTAATTGATTTATACAAAGAAATAAATTTATCTCTCGTCATACAGGGCGAGAACTTCTTGTGGCGGGTTGTCGAATCGGGCGTGAGCCGGTTTGATTGTGAGGTAAAAATAAATGAAAATGAAATATTTAAGATAAAAATCGCAGCCGACAAATCTCACAGACCTTCGTCGGTTCGAGATTCGGATGACGATAGGGACATTTGTGCCATATTATCGAACATCGTGTGCGGTTAAATTTGACGATATGAGAAATCCAGCCGTTCGTTTCGCGATGTCGATTTCGTCGTCGTTCAGTTACGGGGAGCTGCACGTCGCCGCGCCGGCATATGATACGAAGTTCGGAAGCCATTGTCTGGATTCGGTATCCCCCGGTGCCCCGACCGTGCTGCGACCATGCGCCCGGCCCGTCAGTCAGGCACTGCGGGAACAGCCTGGTCAGAGCAGCCCCAACGCCGCCAGCTCCCGCCGCATCGTCTCCGGCATCGCCGCGAGGTCGCCGGCGGCGTGGCGGGAGATGTCGCGTGGGGCGTCCTTGGGGGCGAGGTAGCGCCAGCCCTGGAACGGCCGGCACGGCCGGGGCTCGACCGGGGTGACCTCCGGGTCGAGGACGAGGCGGCAGCGGCCGACGCCGTCGGCATCGGTGAAGGGGCGGATCGCCAGCACCGGCTGGCGGCAGGCGATCTGGCCGCGGATCACCCAGTAGAGCGAGCCCGCGCCGGCGATCTCGTCGCCGCGCTTGGGGACCATGCGGGTGATGTGGGCCTGCTCGTGCGGGCGGCCCAGCCGCGTCGCCTCGGCCCGGCGGGCGGCGATCCACTCCTCGAGGTCGGCGATGGAGTCGCAGCCGACGCAGAGCTTGAGGAGGTGAAGGGACATCGCGGCCGGGCGTCGAGGAGGGAGGGAGACGGGCTCCCTGCGGGGCAATGGTGGCGCCGCGAGGGCACGCGCCCCGCGCCGAGACGCCTCAGGTGAAGCGGGCGAGCTTCTCGTCGAGGGCGAGATCGTCGATCTCCGCGAAGGCATCCTCCAGCGCCATCGCATCCTCGGCCAGGGCCGCCGGTTCCTCGCGGACCGGCTCGCGCACCGGCACGAAGGCGATGTCGTCGTCGGGCATCGCCGGCTCGACCAGGCGCAGGCGCGGCGCCGGTTCCTCGCTCCGGGGCCGATCGTCGTCCTTGCCGGTCGCCACGATCTGGTCGACGTCGTTCTGGTCGAGGGTGGTCTGCGGCACCTCGGTCCGCTGCGCGGCCGGGGCCGGCGGGTCGTCCTCGCTGGCCCAGATCTCGATCATCGCGGTCAGGCGCTGCTCGAGGTAGCGCAGGGTGTTGACGATACGGCTGGTGCGCTGCGCCGTCAGGTCCTGGAACGAGCAGGCGGTGTAGATCTGGGTCGCGTTCTGGTCGAGGCGGTCGCAGACGCGGCTGTCGGCCCCGGTCTCGCGCAGGGTCCAGGCGACCTCCTGCACCTCCTCGGCGGCCTGGAGGATGTCGGAGGTGGCGCGCTCGGTGGTGCGCACGATGCCGTCCAGCGCCTCGGAGGCGGCGCCGAGCTGGCTCTGGTCCTGGTCGGGGGTATGGATCGCCGCGATCTCGGACTTGGTGCGGCTGATGGCTTTCGCCATCTCGATCAGGTCGAAGCGCAGGCGTTCCATCCCGGACGGGCCGCGCTCGCCGACCACCGCGTTCTCGAGCCGGCCGATCGCCTGGAGCAGCACGTCGGTATCGGCGGAGCGGTTGCGCTTGGCGTATTCGCCGAGGAACCAGCGCCCGCGCGCCGTCTCCAGCATCGCGCCTTCGATGACGTCGTACTCTTCCCGCGGCATGGGGAGCGAAGGGGTCCCGGCCATCTCACCTGCCCTGTCATCGCCGCTTCGCCGTGGCGGCGCAGCGGCGTCGCCCGGAGGCGTATCGGTGTTTACGCTTGACATCCCGGCGTTAACGGCGGCTTACGCCAGGCCCGCCCCGGGCGGACTGATTCGATCCGCCCCGGCCTTTTCCGAAACAAGCCCCCCATCCCCGTGCCGCCTCCCCCGCTCCTCCTCGGCGACGGCCCGCGCCTCGCCCTGCTCTACGCGGCGGTGTTCGCCGGCATCGGCGTGGCGATGCCGTTCATGCCGCTCTGGCTCGCCGGCCTCGGCCTCGGGCCGGAGCTGATCGGGGCGCTCGTCGCTCTGCCGATCCTGGTCCGGATCGCCGTCACGGCGCCGCTCCTCGGCCTGATCGATTGCGGCGTCCCGGCGCGCCGGCTCATGGTCGCCGGAAGCTTATGCCTCGCCGCGACCTACGCGCTGATGCCGGCCTCCGCGTCCCTCGGCTGGCCGGTCCTGGCGGTCGTCATCGCCCTCAACGCCGTCGGAGGGGCGCCCCTCGTGCCGTCCCTCGACTACCAGAGCCTCGCGGCGGTGCGGCGCGATCCGCGGCTCGACTATGCCCGGATCCGGCTCGGCGGCTCGCTCGGCTTCCTGGCGGCGAGCCTGCTGGGCGGCTGGCTCCTCGGGATCATGGGGACCGGCAGCATCCCGGGCTTCCTCGCCGGGCTGGAGCTGGCCTCGGCCTGCGGCGCCGCCTTCCTGCTCCGCCGGGTGCCGGGTGGCCCGCCGCGTCCCCGCACGGCCGGGCGGGTGCGCCTGCCTGTGGCCCTGTGGCTCGCCATCGCGGCCGGGGCGGCGATCCAGGCGAGCCACGCGGCGGTCTACGCCTTCGGGTCCATCCACTGGGTCGGGCTCGGCCTGGCGCCGGCGACGACCGGCCTCGCCTGGGGCGTCGGCGTCGTCGCCGAGATCGCGTTCTTCGCCGTCATCGGCCGCGTGCCTGCTTTCCGCGACGCGCCGTTCCGCCTCCTCGGTCTCGGGGCCGCGGCGGCGCTCCTGCGCTGGGCCGGGCTGCTCGCCGTGTCCGGGCTGCCGGCCCTGGTGGTGCCGCTGCAGGCCCTGCACGGCCTGACCTTCGGGGCGACGCAGCTCGGCGCCATGGCGGCCCTGTCGCGGCTCGCCCCCGAGGGCGGACGCGGCGCGGCGCAAGGGGTCTACGCGGCTTGTGCCGCCCTCGCCTCGGCCTCCGCCACCCTGGCGAGCGGGGCGGCCTACCGGGCCGGCGGCGGCGCCCTCGCCTTCGGGCTGATGCTGCCGGTGGCCGGGATCGGCCTCGCCCTGACGCTGGCCGCGTCGCGGGCCGCTCGACGTTGAGTTGCGGCCCGGGCGCCCATGGTTTGCGAATTGTTAGCATGACGGGGTATAGGACCGGCCCGAGGGGATTCTTTTTAGGCGAACGAGGGAGGCCGGCCCGTGCCGACCGCACCCACCACGCGGGGGGCCGATCCGGCCCGCGTCGCGGTCGAGCGCATGCGCGACGGCGTCGCCGCGCGCCTCGCCGGCCGCTGGACCGCCGACCAGGGCCCCGCCGTCGAGGCCGCGTCCGCCGCGATGCTGGCGGCCGATAGCCCGCTCGTCATCGACCTCTCGGGCCTGGCCCGGCTCGACACGCTCGGCGCCTGGGTGCTGGAGCGGACCCGCGCGGCGCTTCCCGCCGGCACCGCTTACGCCGGCGCCGCGCCCGAGCACCTGATCCTCCTGCGCGAGGTCGCCTATCGCGAGGCCGGGCCCGCAGCGCGGCGCCGGCGCTTCCACCCCCTCGATCCGGTGGCGAGCTTAGGCTCGGGGATGCGCAGCCTCGGTCACCAGGGCCTGGCCGGCCTCGCCTTCCTGGGCGAGGTGGTGGCGGGCTGCCTGCGGGTGCTCGCCCGACCGCGCAGCTTCCGCGGCCCGGCTCTGGTCAACCAGGTCGAGCAGATCGCCCTGCGCGGCGCGCCGATCATCATGCTGATCTCGTTCCTGGTCGGCTGCATCGTCACCCAGCAGGGCATCATCCAGCTCCAGCGCTTCGGCGCCCAGAGCTACGTCGTCAACATGATCGGCATCCTGACCCTGCGCGAGCTCGGGGTGCTCCTGACCTCGATCATGGTGGCGGGGCGCTCCGGCTCGGCCTTCACGGCGGAGATCGGCTCGATGCGGATGCGCGAGGAGGTCGATGCCCTGCGGGTCATGGGCCTCGACCCGATCGAGATCCTGATCGTCCCGCGCATCCTCGCCCTCATGTTCGCCCTGCCGCTGCTCGCCTTCCTGGCCGACCTCGCGGCGCTCGCCGGCGGCGCCATGACCTCGTTCCTCTATGGCGGCCTGTCGCTCGAAGCGTTCACCTTCCGGCTCCAGAACGCCATCGGCTTTCGCCACCTCCTCATCGGGTTGATCAAGGCGCCGTTCATGGCGCTCATCATCGGCATCATCGCCTCGGTCGAGGGCTTCATGGTCGAGGGCTCGGCCGAGTCGCTCGGCCGCCACGTCACCGCCTCAGTCGTCAAGTCAATCTTCATGGTCATCGTCCTCGATGGACTCTTCGCGGTGTTCTTCGCGGCCATCGATTTCTGAGCGAGGCAGCCCCAACCCTTGGCGATCACGAGCCCCACCTCTCCCGACCATCCGAGCCGCGACGCGATCATCCGCGTGCGCGACCTCGTGGTCGCGTTCGGCGACCGCACGGTGCTCAAGGGCCTGAACCTCGACATCCGCCGGGGCGAGATCCTGGGCTTCGTCGGGCCGTCCGGCCAGGGCAAGTCGGTGCTCACCCGCACGCTGCTCGGGCTCGTGCCGAAGCGCTTCGGCACGATCGAGGTGTTCGGCGAGGACGTCGACCGCCTGAGCCTCGCGCAACGCCGGGTGATCGAGCGGCGCTGGGGCGTGCTGTTCCAGCAGGGCGCGCTGTTCTCCGCGCTCACGGTCAAGCAGAACATCCAGGTGCCGATGCGCGAGCACCTGAAGCTCTCCGAGCGCCTGCTCGACGAGTTCGCCCGGCTCAAGATCGAGATGGTCGGCTTGAAGCCCGACGCCGCCGACAAGCTGCCCTCCGAACTCTCCGGCGGCATGATCAAGCGCGCGGCGCTCGCCCGCGCGCTCGCCCTCGACCCGGAGGTGCTGTTCCTCGACGAGCCGACCTCCGGCCTCGACCCGATCGGCGCCGGCGAGTTCGACGAGCTGGTGGCGACCCTCCAGCGCACGTTGGGGCTCACCGTGTTCATGGTCACCCACGACCTCGACAGCCTCTACACCGCCTGCGACCGCATCGCGGCGCTCGGCGACGGCCAGATCATCGCCGAGGGGCCGATCGAGGCCATGCTGGCCTCGGATCATCCGTGGCTGCGCTCCTATTTCCACGGCAAGCGCGCCCGCTCGATCGTGGTGCCCGCGATGTCCCCGGTATCCGGGGAGGCTTCATCCCGCGGGATCGTGGAGGGAATCGCCTGATGTGCGCTCCCGCACCTGCCAGCCGCGCGGCCTCTCTTAAGCTTGGCAGGATGAGCCATGCCACGGGGGCGTCGCGGATCGTCTCTCCTCCGACCTTCGCCCCGCACGAGCACGGAAACCGTTAAGGCATGGAAACCCGCGCCAACAACGTCCTGATCGGGGCCTTCACGCTGGCGGTGATCGCGCTCGGCTTCGCCTTCGCGTTCTGGCTGCGCGGCTCCTCGTCGAACCAGGCCCGGATGCCGGTGCGCGTCGTGTTCTCGGGCGGCGTCGGGGGACTGGCCAAGGGGGCGGTGGTCACCTTCAACGGCATCCGGGTCGGCGAGGCGACCGACGTGCGGCTGCTGCCGCAGGACCCGCGCCGGGTGACGGCGATCGTCGAGGTCAATCGCGGCACGCCCCTGCGCGCCGATACCCGCGCCCGCCTCGACATGACGATGCTGACCGGGGTCGCCTCGATCGCGCTCACCGGCGGCAGCGCCGATGCGCCGCCGCTCGCCCCGACCAACAACGATCCGGTCCCGACGATCTTCGCCGACGCCTCCGACATCCAGGACCTGATGGCGGCGGCCCGCACCATCGCGCAGCGCGCCGACGACATGCTCCAGCGCCTCGACCGGGTGGTCGCCGGCAACGAGGGGGCGATCAACCGCACGCTCGCCAATGTCGAGCGGTTCTCCAAGACGCTCGGCGACAGCGCGCCGGCCCTCGACGCGCTGACCAAGGCGGTGGACGGGCGCAAGCTCGCGAGCCTGATCGACAATGCCGACAAGTTCTCCTCGGCGCTCGCCGCCGCCTCGCCCGACGTTCAGGCGGGCGTGCACGATGCCAGGCTGCTCGCGGGCAAGCTCAGCGCCTCCGCCGACCGGCTCGACGCGGTGCTGAAGGGCGCCGAGGGCTTCCTCGGCTCGGCCTCGGGGGATGCCGGCAAGAGCACCTTCGCGGAGGTGCGCGAGGCCGCGATCTCGATCCGCGAGGCGGGCCGGGCCTTCCGCACCATGTCGGAGAATCTCGACAAGCGCACCGCCACCCTGACCTCGAGCGTCAGCCGCCTCAGCGGCGCCGGCCGGCGCGAGGTCCAGACCCTGTCGACCGACGGCCAGCGCACCCTCAACAGCCTCAACAGCGCCGTGCGCAAGATTGAGCGCGATCCGTCCCAGGTGATCTTCGGCGGCAAGCCGTCGTTGCCCGAATACAACGGTCGCTGACCATGTTGCAGTGCAGCCTCGCGGCGGTTGCACCGCTGCGCCCGGACGGGCGTTGTCCCTTCGCCTCTGCTCAAGCTTCCGGGCCCGTCCCGGCCCCGCCTTCCGGTCCGTCCGCTCCCATGCTCCTCAAGGCTCCTTCCCCGCGCTGGCTTCCCGGCCTCTTCGCCGCCGGGCTCGCCCTGCTCCTCGGCGCCTGCGGCAGCGGCGCCGTGCCGACGACGTTCGATCTCACCGCCCTGCCGGGGGCGGCCCGCAGCGGCGCCGCGCGGCGCTCGATCGTGGTGGCCGAGCCGGTCGGGCTGCAGCCCTTCGAGGCCGACCGGATCATCGTGCGCGAGCCCGGCGGGTCGGTGTCGTTCCTCGGCGGCGGCCAATGGGCCGACCGGCTGCCGCGCCTCGTCCAGACCCGGGTGATCCAGAGCCTCGAGAACGCCAACCGGCTGAAATCCGTCAGCCGCCCTGGCGACAAGGTCGCGGCCGATACGGTGCTGATCACCGAGTTGCGCGCCTTCGACATCAATGCCGGCACCCGCGAGGCGGTGGTCGATCTCTCGGCCAAGCTGGTTCAGGAGAGCAGCGGCACGGTGGTGGCCGCCCGTGTGTTCCAGGCCCGGGTCCCGGTAGCGGAGGTGAACGCGGCGGTGGCGGCGAACGGGCTGGACCGGGCCTTGTCGATGGTGCTGGCAGATCTGGTACGGTGGATCAATGCCGGGGGGTGAGGGCGACGTTCAGCCAATAATGGGAATTGCCCTTTTGGTGCCGTTGCGGCAACTTCGCCGATATGAAGGCCGTGCTTCTCCTCCGGGAGCGCTTTATCCTGGCGCCTGATACCAACGGTCGTTGAAAACGACCTTTGGTTCCGTTCTCGAATTTTCGCCAAGCCTTTGGCTTGGTGTCGAAAATTCGAGATGGTTCAACGGCCCGATGCGTCAGCATCTTGGGCCGTTGGTATGATACGTTCGCAGAGCTCGTCGTCTGGCGGGTGCCCCGTCCGGTTGTCGGCAGCGGACACAGCTTCAAGTACCGTCTCGCTCTCATCGTGGAAGAGCGGTGCGTGCTGCGCTACGGCAATGAGGCTGGCAAGGGTGACCATAAGCACATCGGTGCCGACGAGCTTCCTTTTGCGTTCACCGGCGTCAATAATCTGCTCGCCGCGTTCTGGCGCGATGTGGAGGCCTGGAGGAGGCCAAGATGAGAACCGTGACCATTGGGGTCTCCGGGATCACCGAGGTGCAAGCCCGGCTGAGTGCGGCGTTCCGCGGCGAGCCGCAGGGCGCCGTCATCTCCTTCGCCTCGGTCGAGCTGCTCTGGACCGTGATGACACCGCGCCGTTGGGAGCTGTTGCGCGCCCTGGTCGGCCGTGAGCCTCTGCCACTCGCGGTCCTGTCGGATCTGGTCGGGCGCGACGTGGACGAGGTGCGGGCGGATATCGGGGCCTTGCGGAAGGCCGGCGTCGTCCAGGCGGGACCGGAGGACCGGATCAGCTTCCCGTTCGATTCGGTCCATGTCGATTTCACGATGGGCCGGGCCGCCTGAGGGCTACACCCTCACTCCATCACCGCCGCCTTCATGATCACCACCATGATGGCACGCCCGGTCGTGTCGCTGACGCAGCGCACGGTGTGGGGACGGTCGCAGCGGTAGCGCAGGGTCTCGCCGGCCCGGGCCCGCTGGACAGCGCCGGCCACGTCGACCTCGAACTCGCCCTCGGTGACCGACAGGCACTCGACCGAGCCGCGCTGGTGGGCATCCGAATCGAGCACCCCGTTGGGATCGGCCGAGAGGTCGTACCATTGCAGCCACTCGACGGTCTTGATCCAGCCGATGATCGCGAGCCGCATCCGTCCGTCGTCGGAGACCAGGATCGGCGTGTCGGCCCGGGACGACTTCTCGATGAAGGGTTCCTCGTCGCCGGTGGCGAGCACCCGCTCGATCGAGACGTCGAGGGCCTGGCTCAGGCGCCAGATCGTCGCCAGGGTCGGGTTGGTCTCGTTGCGCTCGATCTGGCTGATGATCGACTTCGCGACGCCCGACTGCTCGGCCAGCTCCGAGAGCGACAGGTTGTAGGCCTTGCGCAGGCGCTGGATGGTCTTGCCGAGCTGCCCCGACAGCACCTGTGCCCCGGTCAACAGGTCCTTGCCGCGCTCCCGCCCCCGCTCGACGCCCATCGCCCGCCCTTGAACCCCGCTTGAGCATTTTCCGACGAAGTGGATACCGGTTCGTCGTAGAAAATGCGGCAAAATCAAAAACCTAGAGCATTCCACGATTGCTGCGCGATCGTGGAATGCTCTAGATCACCGCACGGCGTTCCGCATTCCGAACGTCCGTACGCTCCATCAAACGCAATCGCGGGATGGGCGCAAGGGTTCATGCGGCCGCGCGGCCCGATTCCGGCGGGATGACGTGTCAGCCCCACCAGGCGTGGAAATGATGCACCGGGCCGTTGCCGTGCCCGATCCGGATCCGGTCCGAGGCGGCGAGCGCGGCGGTCAGGTAAGCCTTGGCGGCCCGGGCCGCCTCCGGCAGGGGCAGGCCGCGGGCGAGCCCGGCGGCGATGGCCGCCGACAGGGTGCAGCCGGTGCCGTGGGTATTGCGGGTCTCGATCCGCGGGCCTTCGAGGCGAAGGACCCTGTCGTCCGGCCCGACCAGAAGGTCGACGCTGTCGGGCCCGGCCGCGTGACCGCCCTTCATCAGGACGGAGCGGGGCCCGAGGGCCAGGAGGCGCCGCCCCTGGTCGAGCATCGCGGCCTCGGATTCCGCGATCCCCTCCCCCAGCAGCACCGCCGCTTCCGGCAGGTTCGGGGTCAGGACCGCGGCGTGGGGCACGAGCTTCGTCCGCAAGGCCGCGACGGCATCGTCGGCGAGCAGCCGGTCGCCGCTCGTCGCCACCATCACCGGATCGAGCACCAGGGGCAGCCCGGCGGCGTGGCGGGCGAGGCCCTCGGCCACGGCAGCGATCACGGGCGCGCGCGACAGCATGCCGATCTTCAGCGCCGTCACGTCGAGATCGGTGAAGACGCTCTCGATCTGGCGCGCCACGAAGTCCGGGTCGATGTCGTGGATCGCCTGGACGCCGCGCGTGTTCTGGGCGGTGAGCGCGGTGATCACCGTGGCGCCGTAGACGCCGAGCGCCGAGAAGGTCTTGAGGTCGGCCTGGATTCCGGCGCCGCCGCCTGAATCCGAGCCCGCGATCGTCACGGCGATCATGCCCGGTCTCCGATCGTGCGAATCCCGATCATGCCGAACCTCTGGCGGCGAGCGCCCCGTCGACCACGCCGCGCAGGTCGCGGGCGCGCGCCGCGACGTCGCGGCCGGTGCCGAACAGGGCCGAGATCAGCGCGATCCCGTCCGCCCCCGCCCCGATCGTCGCCGCGGCGTTGCTGCGGTCGATCCCGGCGATCGCCCCGACCGGCAGGCCGGGGCCGCGGGCGAGCCGGGCCCGGAACACGATGCGGTTGAGCCCGTCGAGCCCGACCGGCGGGTCCGGGTTGTTCTTGCTGGTGGTGGAAAAGACGCCGCCGATGCAGGCGTAATCCACCGGCAGCCGGTAGAGCTCGTCGGCCTGGGCGGCGTTCTTGACGGTGAGCCCGACGATCGCGCCGCGGCCGAGCAGGCGACGGGCATCCGCCGGGTGCAGGTCCTCCTGGCCGAGATGGACGCCCTCGAGACCGGCGGCGAGGGCCAGGTCGACCCGGTCGTTCATCAGGAGCGGGACGCCGGTACCCTGGAGCGCCGCGTGGATCCGGCGCAGGCGCGCCACGGTCTCGCGGGCGTTGGAGATCGTCTTTTCGCGGTATTGCAGCAGGGTGCAGCCCCCGGACGCGGCCTCCGCCGCCATCCGGGCGAGGTAATCGGCGTCGCCGCCGCAGACCCCGACATCGAGGAGGCCGTAGAGCCGCAGGTCCACCGGCACGGTCGCGTGCCCAGCCTCGGTGTTCACGGGCGGGCTCCTGCGGGGCGGGGGCGTGCGGGCATGGGGCGTAATCCTGCTGGGCCCGGGGATCGCGGGCCGGCGATCCCACCGGAGTAAGGGCGAGCGAGCGCGGGCGTCAACGGCCCGCCGTCAGCCCGCCCGCCGCCGCCTCGCGGGCCCGCTCCACCGCCAGGCGCCGCTCGCGCCAGACCACGAACACGCCGGCCGCCGCGACGATGCCGCCGCCGATCGCGATCGCGGCGGTGGGAAGCTGGCCGAACACGAACCAGCCGATCAGCACCGACCACAGCATGGTGGTGTACTCGAACGGCGCGACCAGCGAGGCGTCGCCGTGGCGGTAGCTCTCGGTGAGCAGGATCTGGCCGATGCCGCCGAGCACGCCGACGACCACGAACAGCGCGAGATCCGACCAGCCCGGCATCTTCCAGCCCAGAGCCAGGGTCGAGAGACCGAGCAGCGAGGTGAACAGGAAGAAGTAGAGCACGATGGCGCCGGTGCGCTCGGTGCCGGTGAGCTTGCGCACCTGGATGGTGGCCGCCGCCGAGCAGGCCGCCGCCAGGATCGCGAACAGGGCGCCGGTGGTGCCGCCGCCGCTCGATCCGCCGAATTCGAGATGGGGCGCCAGCGTGATCAGCACCCCGAGGAAGCCGACCGAGACGCCGGCCCAGCGATAGGCCTGCACCCGCTCGCGCAGCACCACAGCCGCCAGCACCACGACGAGGATCGGCGAGGCGTAGCCGATCGCCACCGCGTCCGAGAGCGGCAGGAAGGAGAGACCGGCAAAGCCCGCGAACATGCCGCAGGCACCGATGATGCTGCGCAGGACGTGGCCCCTGAGGTTCTGCGTGCGCACGGCGTCGCGCACGCTGCCCTGCCAGCGCAGCCACAGCAGCAGCGGCGCGATGGCGATGAAGCAGCGGAAGAACACGATCTCGCCGGTCGGGAACCGGTCGGCAAGGACCTTCACCCCGGCGGACATCAGCGTGAAGGCCAGCGCCGAGAGAACCTTGAGCCCGATCCCCAGATAAGGGCGCGCCGCCGCGCGGCCCGACGCGCCAGATCCGGTGACCGACCGGCCGGGGACGACGAGGGGGGCTGCCATGGGCGTGGTGCTTTTCTTGAGGGAGAAGCGGGGGAGAGGCGCGGCCGCGGATCGCGGCGGGGCATCGTGTCAGAACCACGAATCGGCACGGCCGAGATAGACACCTCCCCGGGCGTCTGACCTGCGCGATCCGCATGGTGGATGTTAAGCCTCCGCAAACGAATTCGGGCCTGCCTCCCTCGGCCGAGGTTCGCCGATCCGTTCCCGCGTCATCAAAGTGATACGCGAATAGGGTTTGGCTGGCGCGAGACGCCGCCAAGGAGATTGCACGTGGCCGAGGACGCCGACGCGCTTCGCGTGCGAACCCTGTTCCTCTCGGATATCCACCTGGGAACCAAGGGGTGCCAGGCCGAGCTGCTGCTCGACTTCATGCGGGAGGTCGATGCCGACGAGATCTACCTGGTCGGCGACATCGTCGACGGCTGGAAGCTGCGCTCGGGCTGGTACTGGCCGCAATCGCACAACGACGTGGTGCAGAAGCTCCTACGGAAGGTGCGAAAAGGGTCCCGCCTCGTCTACGTGCCGGGCAACCACGACGAGTTCCTGCGCGACTTCCTCGACATGCATTTCGGCGGCATCGAGATCCAGGATCAGGTGCTGCACGAGGCGGCGGACGGCAAGCGCTACCTCGTCATCCACGGCGACCAGTTCGACCTCGTGGTGCGCCACGCCCGCTGGCTGGCTTTGCTCGGCGACGGCGCCTACACGGCGGCTTTGTTCGTCAACACCCATCTCAACTGGGTGCGCCGCCGTCTCGGCCTGACCTACTGGTCGCTCTCGGCCTGGGCCAAGCTGAAGGTGAAGAACGCCGTCAACTTCATCGGCCGCTTCGAGGAATTCCTGATCGCCGAGGCCCGCCGGGCCGAGGCCGACGGGGTGATCTGCGGCCACATCCACCACGCGGCGAGCCGCATGGTCGGCGACATGCACTACCTCAATACCGGCGACTGGGTGGAATCCTGCACGGCGGTGGTCGAGCATTACGACGGCACCATGGAGGTGATCCGCTTCGCCGACTGGAAGCGGGCCAATGCCGAGACGGCGCAGCCCCTCACCTCGCGCAGCCCACCGGTCATCCCGGTCGAGGAACTGGCGCCCGCCGCCCGCACCCCCCTGCCCCCGGCCGCCAGCGCCAGGGCCGTCGCGTGAGGCTCCTCGTCGCGACCGATGCCTGGCACCCCCAGGTCAACGGGGTCGTCCGCTCCCTCGAGCACATGGTCGCGGCGGGGCGCCGGCGCGGCCACGACCCGGTGATGCTCACGCCCCTCGACTTCGCCAGCGTGCCGCTGCCGGGCTACCCCGAGATCCGGCTCTCGCTGGTGACCGCCCGCGGGGTCGCCGCCCGGTTCCCGGCTCTCGCGCCGACCCACGTCCACATCGCCACCGAGGGGCCGATCGGGCTCGCCACCCGCCGGGTCTGCCTGGCGCAGGGGCGGCCCTTCACCACGAGCTACCACACCCGCTTCCCCGAATACCTCGCCGCCCGCCTGCCGGTGCCGGAGCGCTGGAGCTACGCGTGCCTGCGCCGCTTCCATGGTGCGGCGAGCGGCACGATGGTGAGCACGCCGTCCCTGGAGCGTGATCTGACGGGGCGCGGCTTCACCCGGCTGATGCGCTGGACCCGCGGCGTCGACACCGACCTGTTTCGCCCCCGCGACGGTGAGGTCCTTCCCGAGGCGCTATCCGGTCTCCCCCGCCCGTTCTTCCTGTTCGTCGGGCGGCTGGCGGTGGAGAAGAACGTCGAGGCCTTCCTGCGCCTCGACCTGCCCGGCACCAAGCTCGTCGTCGGCGACGGGCCGGACCGGGCGCGGCTCGCCGGGGTCGATCCGGCGGCACGCTTCCTCGGCACGCTCACCGGCGAGGCGCTCGCCCGGGTCTATGCGGCGAGCGACGTCTTCGTCTTCCCGAGCCTGACCGACACTTTCGGCATCGTGCTGCTGGAGGCGCTGGCGAGCGGGCTGCCGGTGGCGGCCTATCCGGTGACCGGCCCGCTCGACGTGATCGGCGGCACCGCTGTCGGGGTTCTCGACCATGACCTCGGCGCGGCCGCCCGCGCGGCGCTGGCGATCCCGCGCGAGGCCTGCCGGGCGGAGGCCCTCCGCTACACCTGGGCGGCGAGCGCGGATCAGTTCTACGGCAATATCGAGGCCGCCCATGCCGAGGGCGCGCCGGCCCGGCCCGGGCGGCAAATCGGTTCGCTGCGATCCCTGCCGGGCGGGGCGGCCACGCCCCTGCGGCGTGTGGGTGAGGGCTGAGTCGGCCTGAACCCCCTCACCCCGTCACAGGCAGCCCGCACGCTCCGCGTCGATGCACGAGCCGCAGGCTGAAGAAGAGCCCGAACGCGACGAGCGAGATCGCCAGGGCCAGCCACAGGGCGGCGTGGGGGCCGGCCCGCGTCACCAGGGTGACGAAGACCGGGGGCGCTGCCGCGAAGGAGAGGTTGAGCGGCACCGCCAGGCGCGTCGCCGCGCGGGCATAGGTGCCGGCGGGGAAGAGCTGCAGCGGCAGCGTGGCGCGGGTGACGGCGCCGACGCCGCTGGCGACGCCGTAGAGCGTGGCGAAGAGCAGGGCGCCGGAGAAGCTGCTGGTCATGAGCAGCACGACGAAGCTCAGCGGGAACAGCGCGTAGGCAGCGAGGCCGAGGACGAAGCCCGACCAGCGCCGGCCGCCGAGGACGTCGACCATGCGCCCCGCCCATTGGGCGATGCCGATGAAGGATGCCGCCGTCAGCGCCTCGGCATGGTCGAGCCCCGCCGCCTCGAACAGGATGATGAAGGTGAGGGCAAAGCCCCAGGTGAAGAAGCCGTTTGCCGCAAGGCTCAGGGCGAGGAGCGTGAAGCGCGCCCGGTCGATGGGCGTGGGCGCGGCGTTCTCCGCGCGGGATCGCCTCCCGGGCCGCCGCGCCAGCACCCATGCATGGAGCGGCACGCAGACGAGCAGCATCAGGACGCCGTAGGCCAGGGTCGTCGCGCGCCAGCCCCATTGGGCCTGGAGCAGCCCCGAGAGCGGCCAGAAGATCGTCGAGGTCAGCCCACCGGCCAGGACCAGCACGCCGAGCGCGCCGCGCGCCCTGTCGCCGGCGATCTCGGTCACGGCGACCTGTGCCGGCGTGGTCAGCATCCCGGCACCGGCCAGCCCGACGATCACCCACGAGGCGAGGTAGAGCGCCGGACCGTCGGCGAGGCCCATGACCAGCAGGCCGGCCGCCCCCAGGGACGACCCCGCGATCATGACCGGTCGGGCACCGTGACGCTCGAACAGGCCGCTCAGCGGCCACGACGCCATCGCCATGACGACGAGCATCACCGTCGGGCCCGCCATGGCGAGCGGCAGGGTCATGCCCAGCTCCCCGGCCATGGCGGGGCCGGTGACTGCGGGCAGCCAGAACGTGGTGCCCCAGCCGATGACCTGGGTCAGGCAGAGCGCCGCGACGGCACGGGCCGTCGGTGAGGGGATCGGCATCGGAAGGCGACGGTCGGGGCCGGACGGCATGATGGGCCGCCGCCGCCGGGCGGTCCAGGCCGAATCGATGGGCAGGCCGGGATTCGCCCGCCGGTCGTCGGGAGGCGGGCGATTGCCCGCGCCTCAGGCGAACAGATCCACCACCGCGAACCCCCTCCCCGCCAGCAGATCGCTCAGGATTCGCCGGTGGCAGCGCTCGGGATCGCGCTCGAAGCAGAGCAGGCAGGTCGGCCCGGCCGCTGCCAACGCCGCCAGTTCGTCGAGGGCGGCCTGGCCCGCGCCGGTCTCCAGCACCTCCTCGCAGTAGATCCGCCGCATCAGCCCGGCATCGTCGGCGCGGGCCGCCTCCCGGCCGGCCTTCGGCGTGCCGAGGCTGCGCAGATGCGTGTACCCGATGCCCGCCTCGGTCAGGCCGGCAGCGAGCGCGCTCTTCGAGAAGCCACGCTTGCGCGAGGCCGCCACCGCGCGCACGTCGGCGAGCCTCGCCACGCCGGCATCGCGCAGGGCGGCGGTGAAGCGCTCGGAATCGGCGCCTTCGTACCCTATGGTAAACAGGACCTTGGCCATGCCTCGCCCCGACAAATCGCAGCCGTGACGGGGGCTTATGCCCGATGGACGAGGCTCGGGCGACCCTCTGGGGCAATCTATGTGGCTTTCACGCCACGAGTTTCGAAATTCCGTCCCGATTCCGTCAAGCTTCCATTAACCGGCCCCACCGCATCGAATAGCCATAGTGTTCCGCGTGAAGTCAGGCCGCGCCCCGATGCCGATGGAGTCGACGATCCCCTCCGCCCCGTGGTCCTCCGCCGTGTCGCGCGGCGTCCGGTGGGGCAAGCGCGCCCTGGCGGCGGCGAGCCTTGCCACGCTCGCGGCCTGTGCCGGCGGCGGCGCCGATTTCTATCCCACCAAGGGCGACGTGAAGCCCCATCCGGGCGTCGCCAAGGCGAAGCTGCATCCGATCCAGGGCATCGACGTCTCGAAGTGGCAGGGCCCGATCGACTGGATGTCGGTGAAGGGCGCCGGCACCCAGTTCGCCTACATCAAGGCGACCGAGGGCGGCGACCACGTCGACGACCGTTTCCGCGAGAACTGGGACGGCGCCGGCCGGGCCGGCGTGCCGCGCGGCGCCTACCATTTCGTGTTCTGGTGCCGCTCGGCCAAGGACCAGATGGACTGGTTCAAGCGCAACGTCCCCAACGACCCGACCGCCCTCCCCCCGGTCCTCGACGTCGAGTGGAACGGCCATTCGGCACTTTGCCCGAAGAAGCTGCCGAAGGCCCAGGCGCTGGCCATGACCGAGTACATGCTTCGGGAGATGGAGGCCTATACCGGCAAGCGCCCGATCATCTACACCGACATCACCTTCCACAAGGACGTGCTGGAGGGCGAGCTGCCCGACTACCCGCACTGGGTCCGCTCCACCGCGGCCGAGCCGGAGCAGCGCTACGTCAACCGCGACTGGATGCTGTGGCAGTTCACCTCGACCGGCCGGGTGCCGGGGGTGCGTGGCGACGTCGACCGCAACGCCTTCTACGGCACCAAGGCCGAATGGGCCTCGTTCCTGGCCACCGATTGCGACCCGCGCAATCACCGCCGGCTGTCGGAGGCGGGGCTGTGCACCGACAAGTGACAGTGGACTGAGTGCTGGAAACGACGAAGCCCGGTCCGCGACGAGCGGCCGGGCTTCTTTGCTTGCGGATCATCTCGTCCCACCCTCGACCTCATCCTGAGGTGCGACTGAAAGGAGCCTCGAAGGAGAGCTCCAGACATCTCGGCGGCATCTGGAGCCCTCCTTCGAGGTCAGTCGATCTTTGATCGACTAACACCTCAGGATGAGGTCGTGAATGGGACGAAGACGGGGATCGGCGCTGCTCAGCCGTTGCGGAAGGTGTAGCTGTAGCCGTTCAAGGCCGGCGCGCCGCCGAGATGGGCGTAGAGCACCTTCGAGCCCTTGGGGAAGAAGCCCTTCTGGACGAGGTCGATCATGCCCTGCATCGACTTGCCCTCGTAGACCGGGTCGGTGATCATCGCCTCGAGCCGGGCCGCGAGGCGGATCGCCTCCACCGTCTCCTTCGAGGGCACGCCGTAGACCGGGTAGGCGTAGTCTTCCTTGATGACCACGTCGTCCTCGGTGATCTCGCCGGCGCCGACGAGGGCCGAGGTGTTGCGGGCGATCTCCAGAACCTGCGCCCGGGTCTGGGCCGGGGTGCAGGAGGCGTCGATGCCGATGACCTTGTCGGCGCGGCCGTCGGGCTTGAAGCCGACCACCATGCCGGCATGGGTCGAGCCGGTGACGGTGCAGACCACGATGTAGTCGAAGCGGATGCCCATCTCGGCCTCCTGCTTGCGCACTTCTTCCGCGAAGCCGACATAGCCGAGCCCGCCGAACTTGTGCACCGAGGCGCCGGCGGGAATCGCGTAGGGCTTGCCGCCCTTGGCCTTCACGTCCTCGATCGCCTGCTTCCAGCTGTCGCGGATGCCGATGTCGAAGCCTTCGTCCACGAGCTGCGATTCGGCGCCCATGATCCGCGTCAGCATGATGTTGCCGACCCGGTCGTAGACCGCGTCCTCGTGCGGCACCCAGGCTTCCTGGATCACCCGGCACTTCATGCCGATCTTGGCCGCCACCGCCGCCACCATGCGGGTGTGGTTCGACTGCACGCCGCCGATCGACACCAGGGTGTCGGCGTTCGAGGCGATCGCGTCCGGCACGATGTATTCGAGCTTGCGCAGCTTGTTGCCGCCATAGGCGAGGCCCGAATTGCAGTCCTCGCGCTTGGCGTAGATCTCGACGTCGCCCCCGAGATGCGCGGTCAGGCGCGGCAGGTGCTCGATCGGGGTCGGGCCGAAGGTCAGGGGGTAGCGCTCGAACTGCGACAGCATCGATTGGGTCATCGCCGGGGTCCTGTGTGGAAGCCGCTTTCACCCTATCAAGTCTTCGGTGAAAGGTGCTCTCGAAATTGCGCGATTGTCGATGCTGAGGCCGCTCCCTCTACGCGTCGACGTGCTAGATGCATCCATCTTCCGGCTGCCGGATGGAAGGATCTCTCATGTCCCCCGGGCTCGACCGCATCGACCTGAAAATTCTGCGTCTCCTGCAAGAGGATGGCCGGATCGGCAACGCGGAGCTCGCCAAGCGCGTCAACACCAGCCCGGCGACCTGCCACCGCCGCACCCAGCGCCTGTTCGACGAAGGCTATCTTCGCGGCGTGCGCGGGGTGGTGGCGCCCGAGAAGGTGGGACGCGGGTCCCTGGTCCTCGTCGGCGTGGTGCTCGACCGCTCGACGCCCGAGAGCTTCTCCGCCTTCGAGGCGGCGGCGCTCGCCATGCCGACCCTGCTCGACTGCCACCTCGTCGCCGGCGACTTCGACTATTTCCTCAAGATCCGCGTCTCCGACATGGCCGACTTCAACCGGATGCACAGCGAGATCCTGATCGCCCTGCCCGGGGTGCGCCAGACCCGGACCTTCTTCGTCATGAAGGAGGTGATCGACAATGCCCCGCTCAGCTTGTGAGATCGCGACGGTTGCCGATGTACGCAGTTTGTTCTAGTCGTTACCAGAGACTGTCCCGGAGCCTCGGCCCAGGAGCCCATCTGGTTATCCGTAGGGGCGGCCCCATCTGGTCTTCCATACGGTCGACAGGGTTCTCGGCATCGCGGGCTCCCGGCCGGTCCCCGGTCCCACCAAGCCTGGCCGCGCCTTTCTCGGCGGCGGCCCGGAGCCTTCCTGCATGGCCTCTCTCGACAAGCTCTTCGACCGTTCCGCGGACGCGCGCGTGATCGCGGTGCGGGGCGCCCGCGAGCACAACCTGAAGAACGTCGACCTGACGATACCGCGCGACAAGCTGGTGGTGTTCACCGGCTTGTCCGGCTCGGGCAAGTCGTCGCTCGCCTTCGACACCATCTATGCGGAAGGCCAGCGCCGCTACGTCGAATCGCTCTCGGCCTATGCGCGCCAGTTCCTCGAAATGATGTCGAAGCCCGATGTCGATCAGATCGACGGGCTGTCGCCGGCGATCTCGATCGAGCAGAAGACCACCTCGAAGAACCCGCGCTCGACGGTCGGCACCGTCACGGAGATCTACGACTACATGCGCCTGCTCTGGGCGCGGGTCGGCATCCCGTATTCCCCGGCCACCGGCCTGCCGATCGAGAGCCAGACCGTCAGCCAGATGGTCGACCGGGTGCTGGCGCTCCCTGAGAAGACCCGGCTCTACCTGCTGGCCCCCGTCGTGCGCGGCCGCAAGGGCGAGTACCGCAAGGAGATCGCCGAGTTCCAGAAGAAGGGGTTTCAGCGCCTGCGCATCGACGGCGAGTACTACGCCATCGACGACGTGCCGAAGCTCGACAAGAAGCTCAAGCACGACATCGACGTGGTGGTCGACCGGATCGTGGTGCGGGCCGACATGGCCTCGCGGCTGGCCGATTCGTTCGAGACCGCGCTCGAACTCGCCGACGGCATCGCGGTGGTAACCTTCGCCGATGCCCCCGAGGACGGTGAGGCGCCCGAACCCATCACCTTCTCGTCGCGCTTCGCCTGCCCGGTCTCCGGATTCACGATTCCGGAGATCGAGCCCAGACTCTTTTCCTTCAACAACCCCTTCGGTGCCTGCCCGACCTGCGGCGGCATCGGCCACGAGATGCGGATCGACCCGACGCTGGTCATCGCCGACGAGGCCTTGAGCCTGTCGCGCGGCGCCGTCGCGCCCTGGGCGAAATCGACCTCGCCCTATTACGGCCAGACCCTGGAGGCCTTGGCGCGTCACTACCGCTTCCGCACCGACACGCCCTGGGCCAAGCTCACCGAGGCGGCCCGCCAGGTGGTGCTCTACGGCTCCGACGGCGACGAGATCCGCTTCGCCTACAATGACGGGCTTCGCGCCTACGAGGTGTCGAAGCCGTTCGAGGGCGTGATCCCGAACCTGGAGCGGCGCTACAAGGAAACCGACAGCGATACGGCGCGGGAAGACATCGGCCGGTTCATGGCCGAGACGCCGTGCTCGGCCTGCGGCGGCAAGCGGCTGAAGCCCGAGGCCCTGGCGGTGAAGATCGCCGGCTCCGATATCGGCGACGCCACGGTCCTGTCGGTGCGCGACGCCCATCGCTGGTTCGGCGAATTGCCCGAGCACCTGACGCAGAAGCAGAACGAGATCGCTCTCCGCATCCTCAAGGAGATCCGCGACCGGCTGACCTTCCTGGTCGATGTCGGGCTCGAATACCTGACGCTCGCCCGCGGTTCGGGCTCGCTGTCGGGCGGCGAGAGCCAGCGCATCCGCCTTGCCTCCCAGATCGGCTCGGGGCTCTCCGGCGTCCTGTACGTCCTCGACGAACCCTCGATCGGCCTGCACCAGCGCGACAACGAGCGCCTGCTCGGCACGCTGAAGCGCCTGCGCGACCTCGGCAACTCGGTCATCGTGGTCGAGCACGACGAGGACGCGATCCTTCAGGCCGATTACGTCGTCGATGTCGGCCCCGGCGCCGGCATCCATGGCGGGCAGATCGTGGCGCAAGGCACCCCGAAGGAACTCCTGGACGACCCGAACTCGCTGACCGCGCAGTACCTCACCGGCAAGCTGTCGGTGCGGGTGCCGAAGAGCCGGCGCAAGGCCAAGCGCAACCCGGCCGCCAAGGCCGGCGAGCCCGAGCCGCAGCTGCTGCGCCTCGTCGGCGCCCGGGGCAACAACCTGAAGGACGTGACGGCCGAGATCCCGCTCGGCACCTTCACCTGCATCACCGGCGTGTCGGGTGGCGGCAAGTCGACGCTCGTCGTCGATACGCTCTACAAGGCGGTGGCGCGCAAGCTCAACGGCACCCTGGAACACCCCGCCCCCCACGACCGCCTCGAGGGGCTGGAACACCTCGACAAGGTCATCGACATCGACCAGTCGCCGATCGGTCGTACGCCGCGCTCGAACCCCGCCACCTATATCGGCGCCTTCACGCCGATCCGCGACTGGTTCGCCGGCCTGCCCGAGGCCAAGGCGCGGGGCTACCAGCCCGGCCGGTTCTCGTTCAACGTCAAGGGCGGGCGCTGCGAGGCCTGCTCGGGCGACGGCGTCATCAAGATCGAGATGCACTTCCTGCCCGACGTCTACGTCACCTGCGACGTCTGCAAGGGCAAGCGCTACGACCGCGAGACCCTGGAGGTGAAGTACCGCGAGCGCTCGATCGCCGACGTGCTCGACATGACCGTGGAGGAGGCGGCCGAGCTGTTCAAGGCGGTGCCGGCGATCCGCGAGAAGCTCGAGACCCTGGCCCGGGTCGGCCTCGGCTATGTCCGCGTCGGCCAGCAGGCCACGACCCTGTCGGGTGGCGAGGCGCAACGGGTGAAGCTCTCCAAGGAACTGTCGAAGCGCGCCACCGGCCGCACCCTCTACATCCTCGACGAGCCGACCACCGGCCTGCACTTCCACGACGTCGCCAAGCTGATGGAGGTGCTGCACGAGCTGGTCGACCAGGGCAACAGCGTCGTGGTGATCGAGCACAACCTCGAGGTCATCAAGACCGCCGACTGGGTGATCGACATGGGCCCCGAGGGCGGTGATGGCGGCGGGATCATCGTGGCGCAAGGCACCCCGGAGGACATCGCCGCCTCGGAGGCGAGCCATACCGGCCGATTCCTGCGCGAGGTCCTGGCCCGGCGCCCCGCGGCGAAGCCGGCCGCGAAGGCGCCGCGGCCCCGCAAGCCCGCGACCAGCAAGCAGGCGGCGGAATAGAGGCACGCCCCAAAACACCCACGAAGCTTGGCCGCACGGGCGCGAAACGCGCCTGTGCGGCGCAGCAAGTCGGCGTTTGTTGCCCATTTCTTGCTCTGTACCACCAAAGTACAAATCGGCGGCGACATGACGAAAATGCGTCATTTGCGCAACGCTGCCGCATCGCCTGCCTTCCTGGCGAGCAAAGGGCTGGCAATCCGGGACAATCTGGAAGACCATCGTGGTGTTCAGACTGTGTCGCCGGGCGGGGGCCGGGTGCAACATGGCTTCGGTCGAAGCGCGGTGCGATGACGCGCGGATCGTGCCAGCGACTTGACGTGCCCCGGCCTGATATCACTTAGGGAAGGAAGGACCATGGGCAAGTACTGGCTGGCCGCGGGGGCGGCTGCCCTGTCGTTGAGCGTTTCGGCGAATGCCGCCTTCGCGCAGACCACGACGGTTCCGGGTGAGCAGGTCGGCCTCGCGATCGGCGCGCCGCTGCCCGAGGGCGTCTACGCGATCAACACCTTCACCTATCGCAGCCCCGACGGCCCGAACCTCACCTCGACCGACACCGCGGTCAACATCCCGGTCCTGGTCTGGTCGACCCCGTGGAAGGTCCTCGGCGCGCGCATCGAGGCCGTGGTCGCCCCGCCGACCGTCTTCACCTTCTCTCGCGCCCCCGGCGGCCGCGACACCAGCATCAATGTCGGCACCTTCGTCGGCGGCATCTTCGCCTGGGATCTCGGCAACAACGTCGGCGTCAGCTACCTCGCCGGTGTCTACCTCAACGAACTGAATGCCGGCCGCGGCGGCGGCCTGCCGATCCTGGCCTCGAACACCTACCGCCAGGGCTTCGGCATCAGCTATACCGGCGACGGCTGGAACATCACCGCCAACCTCACCTACAACTTCTACGACACGCCGGCCCGCTTCGGCGGCCGCAACGGCATCCCGGGCTTCTACGGCAGCCAGTTCCCCACCGACGCCCTCAACCTCGACCTGACCGCGACCAAGAAGTTCGGCAAGTTCGAGATCGGCGCCATCGGCTACGGCACCGCCAACCTGCCGAATCGCGGCCCCCTCCCCCTCGGCGCGCCATGCAACGGCAACTTCGCCAGCTGCGGCACGGTGGTGGGCGGCGGCGGCGGGCGCTTCGCCCTCGGCGGTCTCGTCGGCTACGATTTCGGCAAGTTCTCGGTCCAGGCCTGGGTCGCCCGCGACGTCGCCACCTCGGCCCGCCAGATCTCGCCGGTCACCGGCCTGGCGACGAACCGTGAGGCCTACTCGACCGAGGGCTGGTTCCGCGTCATCGCCCCGCTCTACACCGTCGCGGCGGCGCCCGAGCCGGCGCCGGTTCCGCTGATCCGCAAGTACTGAAAGACCACCCGGGCCCGGCACCGCGTCCGGGTCCGTTCGAGAGACCCCTCCTTCCCGCCCGGCTCGTCGAGCCGGGCGTTTTCCGTGGGTGGCGCGCGCGATGGCTGTCGCGCCCGGTTCCGCGACCTATAACGGGTGCGAACGGGCGGGGCGGCGAAGCTCCCCGCCGGACGACACGAGACACGGGGCGCGCATGCGCGAGACGCCCCGGGAGGAGGCCATGATGGCGGCGCCCGGCGACTGGAAGATCCCCTCCGCGGTGCAGCCCCGCCCGGCCGCCTATTCCTACGACCTCGACCAGACCCTGACCGCCGTCGTCGCCCTGTCCTCGCGGGTGCCCGAGGGCGCCTACACCGCCGAGATTCTCGGCACCGAGCGGGCCGGCAACGGCGTCCTGATCGGCGAGGATGGCCTGGTCCTCACCATCGGCTACCTGATCACCGAGGCCGAGAGCATCTGGCTCACCGCGCATGACGGCCGCACCGCGCCGGGTCATGTCGTCGGCTACGATGCCGCCACCGGCTTCGGCCTGGTCCAGGCCCTCGACCGTCTCGACCTGCCCTACCTGCCGCTCGGCAGCGCCGATTCGCTGCGCGTCGGCGACCGGCTGGTAATGGCCGGGGCCGGCGGCCGTACCCGCGCCGTCGCCGCCGAGGTGGTGGCCCGGCAGGAATTCGCCGGCTACTGGGAATACCTCCTCGACGATGCGATCTTCACCGCGCCCTCGCACCCGCATTGGGGCGGCGCCGCGCTGATCGGCCCGGCGGGCGAACTCACCGGCCTCGGCTCGCTCCAGCTGCAGCAGGGCGGCCGCGACAGCCGTCCGATCAACATGGCGGTGCCGATCGACCTCCTGAAGCCGATCCTGCACGATCTGACGACCCTCGGCCGCGTCGCCGGCCCGCCCCGCCCCTGGCTCGGCCTCTACGCCACCGAGATGGACGATCAGGTCGTCGTGATGGGCCTCTCGCCCCGCGGGCCCGCCGAGACCGCCGACCTGCGCGCCGGCGACATCCTGATGGCGGTGGGCCAGACCGAGGTCGGCGACCTCGCGGGCTTCCTGCGCGCGGTCTGGGCGCTCGGACCCGCCGGCATCACCGTGCCGCTCACCGTCCATCGCGACGGGCGGACCTTGAGCATCCCGGTGGCCTCGGCGGACCGAGCCTCCTTCCTGGTGGCGCCGCGGCTGCACTGAGGGGCGTCTCGCGCAACCTCTTCCGTCCTCGGTCTGGCTTCGCCTGCGGCATCGTCCGAACCGAGACGCGCCGTCACCCCGCCCGCGGCAAGGCCTTCCGGAAGCCGTCCAGGACGAGAAGAGCGCGGGTTTCCCCCTCCCCCCTCTGCGGGGGAGGGTGGCGAGCGGAGCGAGCCGGGAGAGGGGCAGCGCCGACGCTGATCCAGCGGACGCCCTTCAAACGGTTCCGCATTATCCGGAAACGGCGTCCCCTCTCCCGCCCCAGTGCGAGTGCTTCGCACTCGCCGTGGGGCACCCTCCCCCGCAGAGTGGGGAGGGAAAAACCCGCGCCATTCTTTTCCCAAATCGCCGCGCCACTCGCGCGGAGAAGCGAGTTGACGCGCCCCATCCGTTCCGGATGGCCTTGCAGCATGCGGACGAGAACCCTGCGCCTCGTACGGGCACGCCCACGCCTCCCAAAACGGCACCGCCCGCGCCCGTCGCCGCACTGCACACCGATGCATCACCGGCTGCCGCATGCCTGCGCTCTCCTCCTTCCGAAGCGTGGTGCGCACCCCGTCCGCACCCCCGCCCTTCGCGCGTGCAGCATAGTGCCTAAATGCCCGGAATCCCTGCGCTTCATGCGCCAGAGTGCTGCCAAATCGGCAGGCACAGGGGTTGGTTGACGATTCCCTGCGCGCTGCATGCGGATCGTGCATGGCTGGCTTACGCGACTCCCTCTCCCAGCACCGGGGCCATTTCCCATATGGTGCGTTGCAACAGAGACAGGCAGCCGCTGCCGAAACGGTTCGCACCGGCTGCCCGTCCAGAGGTCAAATCCGATGTTCGTCTCCCTCATCCTCAGCAAGATCCGCTCCTACCTCCGCTACCGCGAGACCGTGCACGAGCTGTCGCGTCTCTCGGACCGCGAGCTCGACGATCTCGGCATCAGCCGCTTCGAGATCCAGGGCATCGCCCGCTCGGTCGCGTAAGCGCTCCTCAGCGTACCAGTACCGCGTACCGAGTACCCCCAAGTCGATCATAGGCCCGCCGGGCCGTTCATCGTCTCGCGCGCCCGCCCCTTCCGGCGGGCGTTCGCATGTCCGGACCCCCGCCATCCTCCCGTCGGTGTTGCATCGACGGCGTCCGATCCGATATGCCGCGTCATGTCCGGATCAGACCCCATTCACGTCGTCGGCGGCGGCCTCGCCGGCTCCGAAGCGGCCTGGCAGATCGCCGAGGCCGGCCTGCCCGTGGTGCTGCACGAGATGCGGCCGCTTCGCGGCACCGAGGCGCACCAGACGCAGGACCTCGCCGAGCTCGTCTGCTCGAACTCGTTCCGCTCCGACGACGCGGAGCAGAACGCCGTCGGGCTGCTTCACCAGGAGATGCGCCGCCTCGGCTCGCTGATCATGGCTTGCGGCGACGCCAACCAGGTGCCGGCCGGCGGCGCGCTCGCCGTCGACCGCGAAGGCTTCGCCCGGGCCGTCACCGCGGCGCTCGAAGGCCATCCGAACGTCACCATCCTCCGCGAGGAGATCGACGGCCTGCCGCCGGCCTCGTGGGACAGCGTGATCCTGGCGACCGGCCCGCTCACCGCGCCCGGCCTCGCCGAGGGGATTCGCAGCCTCACCGGCGCCGAATCGCTCGCCTTCTTCGACGCCATCGCGCCGATCGTGCACCGCGACTCGATCGACATGGGCAAGGCCTGGTTCCAGTCCCGCTACGACAAGGTCGGGCCGGGTGGCACCGGGGCCGACTACATCAACTGCCCGCTCGACCGCGAGCAATACGCCGCCTTCATCCAGGCCCTGATCGACGGCGAAAAGACCTCGTTCAAGGAATGGGAGGCCTCGACCCCCTATTTCGACGGCTGCCTGCCGATCGAGGTGATGGCCGAGCGCGGTCCCGAGACCCTGCGCCACGGGCCGATGAAGCCGTTCGGCCTGACCAACCCGCACAACCCGACGGTCAAGGCCTACGCGATCGTGCAGCTGCGCCAGGACAACGCGCTGGCGACGCTCTACAACATGGTCGGCTTCCAGACGAAGCTGCGGCACGCCGAGCAGGTGCGGGTCTTCCGCACGATTCCCGGCCTGGAGAACGCCGAGTTCGCACGCCTCGGCGGCCTGCACCGCAACACCTATCTCGACAGCCCGCGCCTCCTCGACGCCACCTTGCGGCTCAAGGCCGAGCCGCGCCTGCGCTTCGCCGGCCAGATCACCGGCTGCGAGGGCTATGTCGAGAGCGCCGCGATCGGCCTGATGGCCGGCCGCTTCGCCGCCGCCGAGCGCCAGGGGCGCTCGCTGGAGCCGCTGCCGGTGACGACGGCGCTCGGGGCCCTCATCGGCCACATCACCGGCGGACACGTCTCGGCCGAGGATGCGGGGACGCCGCGGTCGTTCCAGCCGATGAACGTCAATTTCGGCCTCTTCCCGCCCCTCGACCGGGCACCGAAGGCCCCGGACGGCAAGCGCCTGCGGGGCACGGAGAAGGCACAGGCGAAGAAGCGGGCGATGACCGACCGGGCCCGGGCCGCGCTGGGCGAATGGCTCGGAGAGGCGCCGGCCCCGCTGCCGGCCGAGGCGGCGGAGTAGCGTCGGGGGACATGCAGCCGCATTCCGCCCTGGAGGTGAGCCGACGGTCGCCACACCCTCCGGGTCATCCCGGGTTCCGCGACGCGGCCCCGGGATGACGTGGAGACATGGAAGGCTTGGGGGCTACTTGACCGACCGCGCCGCCCACCACAGCCGCCAGATCCGGCGCCAGTTCGGCACCTCGATCACGCTGGCGAGCGGGTCGTAGCCCGGCCGTTCCATCCGGGCGAGATAGGCCTCGACGAGGGCGACCGGCAGGAAGGCGGGGGCCGCCACCGTGGCGATCGTCGCCCGCTCGGCCGCGTAGGCCGCGAGGTGGCGGCGCACCAGCGCCCGCATGTCGGCGCAGGCCCCGAGCAGGCCCGGGCCGCCGCGGCCCGCCACGATGTCCTCGCGGGTGACGCCGTGGGCCTTGAGCACGTCCGCCGGCAGGTAGACCTGGCCGCTGCGCGCGTGCCACGGCAAGGCCCGCAGGAGGCCGGTCACCGCGTAGGCGACGCCGGCATGGCCCGCGGCCGCGGCGCCCCCGGGCTCCGAGCCGTTCGCCAGGATCAGGCTGCCGAGGCGGATCAGGCAGGAGGCGGTCTCGCCGCAATAGCCTTCGAGGTCGCCGGTCGAGGGCATCGGGTCGTCGTAGAGATCGAAGACCCGGGCGTCGATCAGGTCGACCAGGGGCTGGCGCGGCAGGCGCGCCTTGACGAGGGTGTCGTCGAGGGCAGCGGCGACCGGGTGGGCGCGCACGTCGCCCCGCGCCTCGCCCTGAAGGGCGTCGCGCCACCATTGCAGGCGCAACTCGCCCGGCATCGGGCTCGAGACGGCCTCCCGCACCCGCGCCACCTCCAGGCTGAAGGCGGCGAGCGCGTGGAGATGCGGGCGGATCTCCGCCGGGGCGTAGAGGCTGGCGTACCAGCGGTCCGGGTCGCCGTCCCGCACCAGGGATTCGCAATGGGCATAGGCCCAGGCCGGATCCCGCGTCTCGGGTTGGCTCATGAAATCCGGCTCACGTCACGGCACCGCGATCAGGGCGGCCGCGACCTTGCGGTTCTCGGCCATCAGGATGTTGTAGGTCCGGGCCGCCGCGCCGGTCTGCATCACGTCGAGGCCGATGCCGGCCTCCTTCAGGAACCGGCGCAAGGAGTCGGGCACGAACACGATCTCGGCGCCGGTCCCGAGCAGCAGCAGGTCGATCCCGCCGGCCTCGGCCACGAGGGGCGATAGGCTCTTCGGCGTGATGCCGGCGGGCTCGGTCACCTCCCAGGCGCGCACGCCCGAGGGCAGCGCCAGGATTGAGCCGCGATGCGACATCTCGGCGAAGCGGAAGCCGCCGCCGCCATAGGCGTCGATCGGGTGACGGCCCGGAACGAAGCCGTCCTGCGGGCGCTCGGGAGCCGCCACCTACTCGGCCGCCTGCGGCAGGGCCGAGGGGTCGCGCACCTGCGTCCGGGAGCCGCCGGCCTGCAGCCCGATATAGATCAGGAACGGGGTCGAGACGAAGATCGCCGAGTAGGTGCAGATCACCACGCCGGCGAGCATCACCACCGAGAAGCCCTTGATCGCCTCGCCGCCGAACAGCACGAGTGCCAGCAGCGACAGGGCGGTCGACATCGCGGTCATCACCGTGCGCGACATGGTCGAGTTGATCGACAGGTTGAGCAGCTGCTCGGTCGGCATGGTCTTGTAGCGCCGCATCAGCTCGCGGGTGCGGTCGAACACCACCACGGTCTCGTTCAGCGAGTAGCCGACGATGGTGAGGATCGCGGCGATCGAGGTCATGTTGAACTCGATCCGGGTGATCACGAACAGCCCGACCGTGATGACGATGTCGTGCAGGGTGCCGACGATCGCGCCGAGCGCCAGCTCGCGCTCGAACCGGAACCACAGATAGAGCAGGACCGCCACGACCGAGAGCACGACGCCGATCGTGCCCGATTGCACCAGCTCGCCCGAGACGCGGGGACCGACGGTCTCGACCCGGTCGAAGGCGTAATCCTTGTCGAAGGCGGCGTGGGCCTTCTGCATCACCAGGGTCTGCCCGGTCTCGCCGCCGGCCTGGAGCGGGAAGCGGACCGAGATCGAGCCCTGGCCGAGTTCCTGCACCTCGGTCTCGCCGAAGCCGAAATCGTTGGCGGTGTGGCGCACCGCGCCGACATCGGAGGTGACGCCGGCCTTCGGCCGCAGCTCGACCAGGGTGCCGCCCTTGAAGTCGATGCCGAAATTGAGCCCGATCTGCAGGAACAGCACCACCGTGGCGACCGAGATGAAGGCCGAGAGCGGGAAGCTGAAGCGCCGCAGGCGCATGAAGTCGAAGTGGGATTCGTCGGGCCAGAGGCGGAGGAGGCGCATCGTCGGTCTCGAAAAGGGTCTGTCGGCGCGCCCCTTACCCGGAGCGCAGCGCAAGTCCGGGCGGTTGCGAGGACCGCCCGTAGAAGCATCAGATCGGCAGGGTCTTCATATCGGGAGAACCTTGGGCCGCAGGCGCTGGTACCACAGGGCGATCATCATCCGGGTCAGGGTCACGGCGGTGATGACCGTGGTCATGATGCCGAGGATGAACACCACCGCGAAGCCGCGCACCGGCCCCGAGCCGAGGAAGAACAGGATCACCGCGGCGATCGCCATGGTGGAGTTGGAATCCACGATGGTGGCGAAGGCGCGGTCGAAGCCGGCTTGCAGCGCCGAGGGGATCGAGCGGCCGGCCCGCACCTCCTCGCGCACGCGCTCGTAGATCAGCACGTTGGAATCGACCGCGGTGCCGATGGTGAGCACGATGCCGGCGATGCCCGGCAGCGTCATCGTGGCTTCCAGCACCGACATCAGGCCGAGGATCAGGCCGACATGGACGAGGAGCGCGATGTTGGCGAACAGGCCGAACACGCCGTAGGCGGCGAACATCAGCACGACGACGAGGATCGTCGCCACGATGGTGGCGTGCTTGCCCGCCTCGATCGAGTCGCGGCCGAGGCCCGGGCCGACGGTCCGGCGCTCGATCACGGTGAGCTTGGCCGGCAGGGCGCCGGCGCGCAGCAGCACCGAGAGGTCGTTGGCCTGCTGCACCGTGAACCGGCCGGAGATCTGGCCCTGCCCGCCGGTGATCGGCTGCAGGATGCGGGGGGCCGACACGACCTCGTTGTCGAGGACGATCGCCATGGCGCGGCCGACATTCTCGCTCGTCGCCTGGCCGAAGCGCTGGGCGCCGCGCAGGTTAAACTTGAAGTTGACGATCGGCTCGTTCGACTTCTGGTCGAAGCCCGGCTGGGCGTCGGTCAGGTCGGCGCCGTCGGCCATCACCCGGCGCTCCACCGGCACCTTCTGGCCGTTGGCATCCTTGGAGGGCAGCATGTCGACGTCGCCGGCCGAACTGTCGGCGAGGAGGCGGAACTCGAGCTTGGCGGTCTTGCCGAGCTGCTCCTCCAGGCGCGCCGGGTCCTGCAGGCCCGGGACCTGGACCAGGATGCGATCGGCGCCCTGCTGCTGGATCGACGGCTCGGTGGTGCCGCCGAGATCAACGCGCTTGCGGATCACCTCGATGGCTTGGCTGACCGCCCGGCGCACCCGGGCGTTGAAGCCCGCATCGGAGAAGGTGAGCTGGATCAGGCCGTTCGGCTCCTCGCGCACGTCGAGGGTACGGGCGCCGGTCTGGCCGAGGGTGGCGTCGGTGACGGGCTGCGACAGGGCCTGCAGCTTCGGCATCGCCTTGGCGCGGGCGGCGGCGTCACTGATGCGCAGCTGCACGCCGCGCGGCTGGATCTGGATGCCGCCATCGGCCTGCACGCCGGCCTCGCGGAGGGCTTGGCGCACGTCGTCGCGCAAGCCTTGCGCCATGGTGCGGCCGAGGTCGTTGCGGTCGACCTCCAGCACGATCTGTGACCCGCCCTGGAGGTCGAGGCCGAGCACGATGGCGCGGGTCGGCACGATCCAGGTCGGGAACCAGGACGGCAGGGACTTGATGAAGCCGTTGCGCTGCTCGGCCGTGAAGAAGCTCGGCACGGCGAGCATCAGGCCGACGAGGATCACGGCGAGCGTCGCGACGGCCTTCGTGGTGGAGATACGGAGCATCCGCGGCGTCCCAACCGGTCTCGAATATGTGTGAGATAGGGCGGCCCGGCGCTTCTCGTCCGGGCTTCACCCTGCGTCAGACGATGGATCAGGCGGCCTTGACCGGCTCGCCCTTGGCCCGAACCTCGGAGATCATGGTGCGGACCACCTTGACGTTGACGTTCGGGGCGATCTCCACCTCGATCTCCGGGGCCTCGGTCACCTTGGTGACCCGGCCGACGATGCCGCCGGTGGTCACCACCGTGTCGCCGCGGCGCACGTTCTTGATCATGTCCTGGTGGTCCTTGGCGCGGCGCTGCTGCGGGCGCAGGATCAGGAAATACATGATCACGAAGATCAGGATGAAGGGGACGACCTGCACGAGGATGTCCGTGCCGCCGGACATCCCGGCTCCCTGCGCGAAGGCGGGCGTGATCACTCTCGAGGTCTCCCGAACAAGACGAAAACGGGCCGGGCGGGTCCCCGCCGGCCTTGCAAAAGCGCGCGGACTATAGCCACGGACGACCCGAAAGCAACGTCGGGGAACGGCCCTCCCCTGCCCGATCCCGGTGGGTTTTCGCCCGCGGGGCCTTGGGGTTTTCGTTCGCGGCGCGTTGGGATTAAGAGGCGCCACCCGCACGTCCGCCCCTGCGCAGGAGCCCGTTTCCCCGCGATGACCGATCCGATCCCGACCTCCCCGTCCGGAACCGACCTGCTGCCCGTCCTGCTGCGCATCGCCGCGGCCCTGGAGCGCAGCGCTCCGCCGGCGCGCCCCGCCCCCGACTTCGCGGCGGCCGACGCCTTCGTATGGCAGCCGGAAGGGCGGCTCCAGCCGGTACCGCGGGTCAACCGGGTCGAGATGGGACTGTTGCGCGGCATCGACCGGATGCGCGACATCCTGTTCGACAACACGGAGCGCTTCGCCCGCGGCCTGCCGGCCAACAACGCCCTGCTGTGGGGCGCCCGCGGCATGGGCAAGTCGTCGCTGGTCAAGGCGGTGCATGCCGAGATCAATGCGCGCGACGTCGCGCGGGACTTGGAGCGGCCGCTGAAGCTCGTCGAGATCCATCGCGAGGACATCGAGGGACTGCCGGCCCTGATGGGGTGGCTCCGGCCGGATCCGCATCGCTTCGTGGTGTTCTGCGACGACCTGTCCTTCGATGCCGAGGACACCTCGTACAAGTCGCTCAAGGCGGCGCTCGACGGCGGCATCGAGGGCCGGCCCGACAACGTGATCTTCTATGCCACCTCGAACCGGCGCCACCTGCTCCCCCGCGACATGATGGAGAACGAGCGCTCGACGGCGATCAACCCGGGCGAGGCGGTGGAGGAGAAGGTGTCGCTCTCCGACCGGTTCGGCCTGTGGCTCGGCTTCCACAAGTGCAGCCAGGACGAGTACCTGGCGATGATCGACGCCTACGTGGCGCGGTACGGCCTGACGATGGAGCCGGAGCGGCTGCGGGCCGAGGCCCTCGAATGGTCGACCACCCGCGGGGCGCGGTCGGGCCGCACGGCGTTCCAGTACATCCAGGACCTGGCGGGGCGCCTGGGGCGGCGGCTGGACTGAGGTCGTTCTCGATCCCGTCACCTCTGCGTCGGTCCGGGGCGTTAAGCGAAAGTCCCGGGCTGCTCGGCGCAGCCCGGGATGTCGCGGAGGTTCGGACCGGAGCGGGACGATCCTACTCCCCCGCAGCCTCCTCCGCCGCCCGGGCGCGCTCGCGGCGCTTCTCCATGGCGCGGACCGAGAACACCGAGGCCTCGTAGAGGAGCAGCATCGGTACCGCGAGCGAGAGCTGGCTGATCACGTCCGGCGGGGTCAGCACCGCGGCGGCGACGAAGACCAGGACGATCGCGTAGCGCCGGCGCTCCTTCAGGAACTTCGAATCGATCAGCCCGATCTGGCCCAGGAGGGTCAGGATCACCGGCAGCTGGAACGCGATCCCGAAGGCGAAGATCAGCGTCATGATGAGCGAGAGGTACTCGTCCACCTTCGGCAGGAGCTCGATCGTGGCCTCGCCCGGCTGGCCGATCTGCTGCAGGCTGACCGAGAACTTGATCAGCAGCGGCATCGCCAGGAAATAGACGACGAGGGCGCCGAGCAGGAAGAAGACCGGCGTGGCGACGAGATAGGGCAGGAAGGCCCGGCGCTCGTTGCGGTACAGGCCCGGTGCCACGAAGGCGTAGAGTTGCGTCGCGACCACCGGGAAGGACAGGAAGCCGGCGCCGAACACGCTGAGCTTGATGTTGGTGAAGACCTGCTCGAGGAAGTGGGTCGCGATAAGCCGTGCCTTGTCTGCTCCCACCACCGCCACGTAGGGGTGGACGAGGATGTTGTAGATGTGCTGCGCGAAGAAGAAGCAGACGAAGAACATGACCCCGAAGGCGAGCAGCGACTTGATCAGCCGCGAACGCAGCTCGATCAGGTGCTCGATCAGCGGTGCGCGCGAGGCCTCGATCTCGGCTTCATCGGCCTCGGTCATCATGCAGTGTGGCCCGTGCTGGCGGTGTCGTGGGAGGTGGGAGACTTCGACGCCGCGCGAGCGGCTTCGGCCTTGAGCTGTGCGGTCGCCGCCGCAAGCGCCGAGATGGAGGGCTTCTCGTCCGCGGGCTCGGGGAGCTGATAGGCCGGCGGTGCGGCGGGATCGAAGGCCGGCGGGGCCGGTTCCGGCAGCGCGGCGGGCACGTCCGAGGCGGTGGAATGGGGAGCCGAGGGGTCCGATGCCGACGACTCCGCGCCCGGCAGGGCCTGAGTCGCGGGTTTGGGCACGCCGTCGACGGCGCCCTTGATCTCGTTGCGGATGGTCTGGACCGGGTTGAAGCCGGTACTCGTCGCCGAGGAGACGCTGCGGTTGATGTCCGCGACTTCGCGGCGGACGTCGTCGAGCTCGGCCTCGCGCATCGCCTCGCTGAACTGGCTCTGGAACTCGCCCGCCATCCGCTTCACCCGGGCGACGACCTGGCCGACGGTGCGCAGGGTCCTGGGCAGGTCCTTGGGGCCGATGACGACGAGCGCGACGCCGCCGATCAGCATCACCTCGCCCCAACTCATATCGAACATGGCGTGACGGCCCTGCTACTCGCGCGGCGCGACTCTTGAAATCACGCGGCGCGGCTCGTGAGCGGGCGCCCCGCGCGGGCTGTCTAGCACGCCGATGCGCCGGCGCCAGTCACCGGCGACCGGGTTCCGCATGAAACAGGTGCCCGATGAGGAACTCGCCCCGCCCCGGGAGGCGCCGATCGGGTCGGCGCGAAAAAGGAGGCCGACCGGAGGTCGCGCGCTCCTTCATGCGGGGAACGGGCCAGAGGCCGGACCGCTCAGCCGACCTTGCGGTCGACGTTCGGCTCGGTGCCCAGCGGCGGCATCTGCGCGGTCGGCACATGGGGTGTTGGCGCCTGGGTGGCCGGCGCATGGACAGGCTGCGCGGGCGCCGGCGGAACCACCGGGGGCGGCACTTGGACCGGGGGCACCTGAACCGGGGGCACCTGCGCATGCGGTACCTGCGCCGTCGAGGCCGGGGCCTGCTCGTCGTCGGCCATGCCCTTCTTGAACGCCTTGATGCCCTTGGCGACGTCGCCCATCAGGTCGGACACCTTGCCGCGCCCGAACAGCAGCATGATGATCACGCCGACGACGATCCAGTGCCAGATACTCGCGCCGCCCATGGTTCTCTCCTGCGCAGCGTCTGCATCGCTGCGGCACTCTCGCGGGGCGTCGTGCGACGTCCCAAACCTCTGATCCCGCAGGCTCATCATCGCCGTGGGGGCGGTCCGAGCACGTGCGGTGCGGCCGGAACGTAAGGACGGCAAGAGGCGAAAACAAGCATTTCCTCGGGGCCCGGGGGAATGCCCCACCCGGGAATTCAGTCCGCCGCGGCATCGCCGGGGAGCGAGGGGCCGTCGATGGGATCCTCGTCGGCTCCCGCGCCGTCGCCCGGCTGCGGGACCCGGAAGCCCGCCGGCAGCCGGCCTTCCAGCAGGCCGAGGCCTTTCAGCTCGTCGAGGCCCGGCAGGTCGGAGACCGCGTCGAGGCCGAAATGATCCAGGAAGGCCGGGGTGGTGCCGTAGGTCACCGGCCGCCCCGGCGTACGGCGGCGGCCGCGCAACCGCACCCAGCCGGTCTCGAGCAGGAGGTCGAGGGAGCCCTTCGAGGTGGTGACGCCGCGGATCTCCTCGATCTCGGCGCGGGTCACCGGCTGGTGATAGGCGACGATGGCCAGCGTCTCGAGGGCGGCCCGCGACAGCTTGCGCGGCTCCGGGACGCCGCCCCGCAGGGCCGGGGCGAGGTCGGGCGCGGTACGGAAGGCGTAGCCGCCGGCGACCCGCGCGAGCGCGATGCCCCTCGCCGCGTAGTCACCGGCGATCTCGGCGATCACGGCCCGGACGTCGGTGCCGGCGGGAAGCCGGGCGGCGAGGTCGGCCTCGGTGAGGGGCGTGGGCGCACGGAAGATCAGCGCCTCGGCGAGGCGGGCGGCCTCGGAGGGCGGTGATGACGCGGAGAGGCGCATCGCCTTGGGGGCGCGACCCGCGGGCTCGCGCGTCACGGCCCGGCGGCCCGGATCTGGATCGGCGCGTAGGCGCCGTCCTGACGCAGGAGAATCTGGCCCTCGCGGGCGAGCTCCAGCACTGCCGAGAGCGAGGAGGCCCGCACGGTGGCGCGGCGCTTCGGATCGGCGAGGTACTGGGCGAGGTAGGAATCGAGGTCGGTCCAGTCGTCCCGCGGGCCGATCAACCGCTCCAGGGCGCTCCTGGCATCGACCAGGGACCACACGCTCCTCGGCGGCAGCGTCACCTGGGCCCGGGCGCGTTCCTGGCGCTGGCGGGCATAGGCCGCGATCAGGTCGTGCAGGGTGACGGCGAAGGCCCCCGGTGCGGCGGATGCGGGCTCGGGCGGCAGGGCGCCGCGAGCGAAGACGTCGCGCCCGAGCTGGCCCCGCCCGGACAGCATCAGCGCGGCGGCGCGGATCGCCTCCAGGCGGCGCAGGCGAAGGCCCAGCGCCTCGGCGAGGTCGCCGGCGGCGGGTTCGGGGCCGCGGGGCGGCGCCGGCAGCAGCAGGCGCGACTTCAGGTAGGCGAGCCAGGCCGCCATGACGAGATAATCCGCCGCCAGTTCCAGGCGCAGGCGGCGCGCCTCGTCGATGAAGGCGAGGTACTGCTCGACCAGCGCCAGGATGGAGATTCGGGCGAGGTCGACCTTCTGGCGCCGGGCCAGTTCCAGGAGCAGGTCGAGAGGTCCCTCGAAACCGTCGACATCGACGACGAACGGCGCGCCGTCGCCGGCTCCTTCGTCCCCCGCGAAGTCGTCCGCCACCTCAGGCCGCGGTCGCGAGCCCGGCATCGAGGCGGGCGCGGGCCTCGGCCGGATCGAATGCCGGGGCGTTCTGGGGTCCTTGTGCCGGGCTCAAGCGGGCCAGGGCGGCATCCGCCCGGCGCAGGGCCTCGCCGGCGAGGACGGGGCTGGCTGCCACCACCTCCTCCATCTCGGCCCGGACGCCGTTGCAGTGCAGGCCGATGTCGCAGCCGGCCCGGAAGGCGGCGGCGGCGCGCTCGCGGAAGGTGCCGGACAGGGCGTTCATCGACAGATCGTCGGTCATCAGCAGACCGTCGAACCCGATGCGGCCGCGCACGATCTCCCGGATGATCGTGGCCGAGGTGGTGGCCGGGCTCTCCGGGTCGAGGGCGCGGAACACGACGTGGGCCGACATCGCCATCGGCAGGTCGCAGAGCGCCCGGAAGGGCCGGAAGTCGTGCGCGTCGAGCTCGGCCAGGCTCGCCTCGACCACCGGCAGGGCATGGTGGCTGTCGGCGCCGGCGCGGCCGTGGCCGGGCATGTGCTTGATCACCGGCAGCACCCCGCCGGCCATCAGCCCCTCGGCCACCGCCCGTCCGAAGGCCGCGACCACCGCCGGATCGGTGCCGTAGGCCCGATCGCCGATGACGTCGTGGGCGCCCGGCACCGGCACGTCGAGGACCGGCGCGCAATCGACGTTGATGCCGACCTGGGCGAGGTCGTGCGCCATCAGGCGGGCACCGAGGCCGGCCAGCGCCGGCCCGCCTTCGGGGCCGCCGGCCCGCAGATAGGCCCGGCCCGACGGGTAGGCCTGCCAGTGCGGCCGCGTCAGGCGCTGCACCCGGCCGCCCTCCTGGTCGATCAGGATCGGAGCGTCGGCCCGGCCGACGGTCTCGCGGAGCGCCGCCGTCAGCGCACGGACCTGCTCGGGGGTCTCGACGTTGCGCTTGAACAGGATGAAGCCCCAGGGCTGCACCTCGCGGAAGAAGGCGGCCTCCTCGGGGCTCAAGGTCGGGCCGGCGCAGCCGAGGATCAGGGCAAGGGTCATCGACGGCGGCTCTCGTCGGTTCGAAGGGGGAACGGTCGCGCGCTCCCGTCCGGCATCCATGCGGGCGCCGATGATCGGGAATCGCAAGCGGATAAAGACGGGAATTTAGGCGATTCGCCGGCCCGGGGCTGTCGGCACTGCGCCACAGCCGCGGGGTTTCTCGGCGTCGGTCAGTTGCTCGTCGCTCAGTTCTTGGCGACGAAGCAGGCGGCGCCCGAGGCCTTGAGCCTGCCGCACAGGCCGTCGGCACTCTCCTTCGACATCGGCCCGACGCGGACGCGGTAGATCGACTTGCCGTTGACCTCGGCCTGGCGGATCAGCGGCGATTGACCGCCGAGCACGGCGCCGTAGCGCTCCTGGGCCTGCTTGAACGCGACCTCCGCCTCCTTCTCGGTGGCGCGCACCGAGAGCTGCACCGAGAAGCCGCCCACCGGCGCCTGGGGCGAGGGCATCGCCTGGGTGGTGGTCGGCGGCTCGGCCGAGGCGACGCGCTGGATCGGCTTCTGCCGCGGTGTTTCCGCGGCCGGCGCCGGAGTCTCGGCGGCCGTATTCTGCGCGGCTTGAGCCGGCGCGATCGGGATCGCCCGCGGGCCGCGCGGCGTGGCCGGGGTCGAGCCGGTCGCCTCGGTCGGCAGGGTCATGGTCGGGATCGGGGAGACCGGCGATTCCTGAGCGGCCTGTGCCTGCGCGGCGGCCTGGGCCGCGCGCTGGGCCTCGGCCGGCGAGGGCTCGGGACGGACCGACACGGTGCGCACCCGGCGCGGCTCGCCGAGGGATTCGGTCAGGGCGTTGCCCGGGGTGGCGGGCGTGCCGGCCTCGGCGGCGAGGGAGCGTGCCGCCTGCTTGACGTCGAGGGGCTGCTCCTCGCGGTTGACGATGCGGATCTGCCCGCCGTCCTTCGCCGGAGCGGTGGCGGTGCGCTCGTAGATCTGCTTGTTCTGGTCCGGGATCTCGACGCCGCCGGCATTCTGGGGTGCGACCTTGAGCGGCGCCTGGTCGGCCATCACCAGGATCGGCGCGCCGGAGCGGCCGTGATGGAAGGCCTTCCAGGTCAGCGCGCCGCCGATCGACGCCGCGACGATGCCGAGCGCCGTGCCGACGAGGGCGATGCGACGGCGACCCCGCGGCCGCGGCTCAGGGTTCGCCTCCGCCTCGGGCATGCCGGGCGCCGGCTCGGAATCGATCTCGCGGTCCACCGCGGCGAGGTATTGGTTGAAGGCGGCGGCCGGCGTGTGCGCCGGCGCGGGGCCGGGCGCCGGCATCGGCGCGCCCGGACCGGGCTCACCGAAATTCGGCTCGTTGCGGGTGGCGGACAGGCCCGGCGCCGGCGCCTCGCCGTAATGCGGCATCACCGGCTCGACGCGGCCGCGCGGCTCCGCGCGGCTCGCTTCCTTGGCTTCCTTGGCCTCGAGAAGGGCGCGGAACGGATCGTCCTGGCCGACGATGCGGGCGAGTTCGGCGAGGGGATCGGGCCGGGCGCCGGGGCGCGCCTGATCCTGTCGGGCGGGGGCCGGCTGCCGATCCTGCTCGTAGCCGTCGTAATCGACGGGAACCCGGGAAGCATTGGTCGTCATGGCAGCACCATCCTGTTCGCCCTCGCGTCACCTCGCCGCGCGTCGGGCCCGGTTCGGCGGCACCGGCCGCCGATCCCCATATGGGACGGGCGGCCGTCAGATCCCATCGCTCGCGTCCCGCCGCGGCGGCGCCTCACGGCGTGCCGCGACGTCAGGTCGCGTGCCGGTCCCAGGGGCGCCTCAGCGCATCTCGTCGGGCGCGCCGACGCCGAGGATCCCGAGATTGGACGCGACCACCCCCTTGAGGGCAGCGACGAGGGCCAGCCTCGCCTCGGTGGACTTTCTGTCGGTTTGATTAACAAACCGTAATTGCGGCAAGTCTTTGCCCTTGTTCCAGAAACTATGGAACGCGCTCGCCAGCTCGTAGAGGTGGAAGGCGACGCGGTGCGGCTCGTGGGCGGCGGCCGCCGCCTCGATCACGCGCGGCACCTGGGCGATTCCGCGCATCATCTCGAGCTCGCCCGGATCGGTCAGGCCCGACAGATCGGCTTTCGCCAGCGCGGCCGGCGTGAGGTCGAGCTCGGGGAACGCCTCGCGGGCCTGGCGGAACACCGAGGCCGCCCGGGCATGCGCGTACTGGACGTAGAAGACCGGGTTGTCCTTCGACTGCTCGACCACCTTGGCGAGGTCGAAATCGAGGGTCGCGTCGTTCTTGCGGTACAGCATCATGAAGCGCACGGGGTCGCGCCCGACCTCGTCGATCACCTCGCGTAGGGTGACGAACTCGCCCGCGCGCTTGGACATCTTCACCGGCTCGCCGCCGCGCAGGAGGCGCACGAGCTGGCACAGCTTGACGTCGAGCGCCGCCTTCCCGTCCGAGACCGCCTTCACGGCCGCCTGCATGCGCTTGACGTAGCCGCCATGGTCGGCGCCGAGCACGTCGATCAGCTCGACCGCGCCGCGCTCGACCTTGGAGCGGTGATAGGCGATGTCGGAGGCGAAATAGGTGAAGCTGCCGTCGGATTTCAGCAGCGGCCGGTCGATGTCGTCGCCGAAGGCGGTCGCGCGGAACAGGGTCTGCTCGCGGTCCTCCCAATCCTCGGGCAGCTGGCCCTTGGGCGGCGGCAGCCGTCCCTCGTAGACGAGGCCCTTGGCCCGCAGGTCGGCGATCAGCGCCGCCACGGCCCCGCCCTCGCCGCCGGCCTGGAGGGTGCGCTCGGAGAAGAACACGTCGTGGTGGATGCCGATGGCCGCCAGATCCTCGCGGATCCGGTCCATCATCCGGTCGATGGCGAAATCGCGCACCAGCGGCAGCCACTCGGCCTCGGGCTTGTCGCGGAGCGTGTCGCCGTATCGGGCCTTCAGCGCCTCGCCGACCGGCACGAGGTAGTCGCCCGGGTAGAGGCCGTCCGGGATCGCGACCGTCTCGCCCAGGGCCTCGCGGTAGCGCAGGAAGGCCGAGCGGGCGAGCACGTCGACCTGGGCGCCGGCATCGTTGATGTAGTACTCGCGCGTCACGTCGCGGCCGGCGGCGGCGAGGAGGTTGGCCAGCGCGTCGCCGAACACCGCGCCGCGGCCGTGGCCGACATGCATCGGCCCGGTCGGGTTGGCCGAGACGTACTCGACATTGACCCCGCCCGGCACCCTGGCGCCCCGGCCATAGGCCTCGCCCTCGCGCAGGACCGCCCGCACCACCTCGGCGTAGATCGAAGGCGTCAGCCGCAGGTTGATGAAGCCCGGGCCGGCGACGCTGGCTTCCGTCACGCGGGGGTCGCTGCGCAGGTCGGCGGCCAGGGCCTCGGCGAGCGCCTTCGGGTTGGTGCGCGCTTCCTTCGCCAGCACCAGGGCGGCGTTGGTGGCGAGATCGCCGTGGCTCGGGTCGCGCGGCGGCTCGACCACCACGCGGGCACGGTCGAGCCCCTCCGGCAGGGTGCCGGCGCGGGTGAGCGTCTCGAGCGCCTCGCCGATGCGGGCCTCGAAGGCGGCGAAGATGTTCATGCGTTGACCAGTTCTGCAAAGTTCGGGCCGGAGGCGGCATGCCGCACTCAGGCGCCGGGCTCTTCTCACGCCGGGGCGGGCGGCTGCAAGCGGGGCGGCAAGGGACGCCCTCATCGATATGAAAGCAAAGCGCTTCCCCTCCCCCTTGTGGGGAGGGGCTAGGGGTGGGGGTGGTGCAGGATTGAGCGCCGAGCCCTACGCGGGACCACCCCCACGCGGGATCTTCGATCCCCATGACCCCTCCCCACAAGGGGGAGGGGAAAGCGCCTGCCTTTTCAATGAGTTGAATTTAAAGGCTGACGCGCGACCACCCGCGAGGCCAACCGAACCTCCCCGTTCTCTCCCTTGTCGCCGCGGGGCCGATGCTGCAAAGCGTCCTGGCGTCACCGGCCGGATTCGCCGGCCCTTATACAGACACACGATTCGGACCGCGCCATGCACGACATCCGGGCCATCCGCGACAACCCGGCCGCCTTCGACAAGGGCCTGACGAGCCGCGGGCTGGAGCCGCTGTCCTCGCAGCTCATCGCCCTCGACGACGCGCGCAAGGCCGCGATCTCGGCGGCGCAGGGAGCCCAGGAGAAGCGCAACGCCCTGTCGAAGGAGATCGGCGCGGCCAAGAAGGCGAAGGACGAGGCCCGCGCCCAAGAGCTGATGGCCGAGGTCGCCCGGCTGAAGGAGGAGGCGCCGGCGCTCGACGCGGCCGCCGACGCGGCAGGCAAGGCGCTCTCCGAGCGCCTGTCGGCGATCCCCAACATCCCGGGCCCCGACGTGCCGGAGGGCCGCGACGAGCACGACAACGTCGAGAAGAGCCGCTTCGAGGGCCGCGGGCTCAGCGAGGACGGCCGCCAGCATTTCGAGCTCGGCGAGGCCATGGGCCTGATGGATTTCGAGACCGCGGCGAAGCTCTCGGGCTCGCGCTTCGTGGTGCTGAAGGGCCAGATCGCCCGGCTGGAGCGGGCGCTCGGCCAGTTCATGCTCGACCTGCACACGGGCGAGCACGGCTATACCGAGGTGGTGCCGCCGCTGCTCGTGCGCGACGAGGCGATGTTCGGCACGGCGCAACTGCCGAAGTTCCGCGACGACCAGTTCGCGGCGGTCCAGGGCTCCCCCGAGATGGCGCAGGAGAGCGGCGCGCCGAACCGCTGGCTGATCCCGACGGCCGAGGTCCCGCTCACCAACCTCGTGCGCGAAGCGATCCTCTCCGAGGACGAGCTGCCCCTGCGCTTCACCGCACTCACCCCATGCTTCCGGGCCGAGGCCGGGGCGGCGGGGCGCGACACCCGCGGCATGCTGCGCCAGCACCAGTTCAGCAAGGTCGAGCTCGTCTCGATCACCGCGCCCGAGCGCTCGGCCGAGGAGCACGAGCGCATGCTGTCCTGCGCCGAAGCCGTGCTGAAGCGCCTCGACATCCCGTTCCGGGTCGTCACGCTCTGCACCGGCGACATGGGCTTCGCCTCGACCAAGACTTACGACATCGAGGCCTGGCTGCCGGGCCAGAAGACCTATCGCGAGATCTCGTCCTGCTCGGTCTGCGGCGACTTCCAGGCCCGCCGGATGGAGGCGCGCTACCGCCCGAAGGAGGGCAAGGGCGTCCATTACGTCCACACCCTCAACGGCTCGGGCGTCGCGGTCGGCCGCGCGCTCATCGCCGTGATGGAGAACTACCAGAACCCCGACGGCAGCGTCACGGTCCCGTCGGCCCTCGCGCCCTACATAGGCGGCCTCACCCGCATCGAAGGACACCGGTGATGCGCATTCTCGTCACCAACGACGACGGCATCCACGCGCCGGGCCTGCGCTGCCTGGAGGAGATCGCCCGCGAGCTCTCCGACGACGTCTGGGTCGTGGCACCTGAGACCGACCAGAGCGGCGTGTCGCACTCGCTGTCGCTCAACGATCCCCTGCGCCTGCGCCAGGCCGGCGAGAAGCGCTACGCGGTGAAGGGCACGCCCTCCGACTGCATCATCATGGGCATCCGCCATCTCCTGAAGGATCACGGGCCCGACCTCGTGCTGTCGGGCGTCAACCGCGGCCAGAACGTCGCCGAGGACGTGACCTATTCGGGCACCATCGCGGGCGCCATGGAGGCGACGATCCTCGGCGTGAAGGCGATCGCGCTGAGCCAGGCCTACGGCATCGGCGGGCGCGCCAACGTGAAGTGGCACACCGCCGCCCATCACGGCGCCGCGGTGATCCGGCGGATCCTGGAGGTCGGGATCGAGCCCGGCATCCTGGTCAACGTCAACTTCCCGGATTGCGAGCCCGCGGACGTGAAGGGCATCGCGGTGGCGGCGCAGGGCGTGCGCAACCAGGCGCTGCTCTCCATCGACGAGCGGGTCGACGGGCGCGGCAACCCGTATTTCTGGCTCGCCTTCGCCAAGGCGCGGTTCGAGCCCGGCCACGGCACCGACCTGAAGGCGATCGCCGACGGCTGCATCTCGATCACGCCCCTGCGCCTCGACCTCACCGACGAGCCGACGCTGACGCGCTTCGCCCAGGCCTTCGCATGACTGTCTTGGCATGAGCGACGATCACGAGGGTCAGGAGGACGCGCCGGACGGCGCTCGCGAGGCGTCCGGCGCGGTCGAGACCGCGGCCTTCGTGCTGGGCCTGCGCGCCCGCGGGGTGCGCGACGCCGCGGTGCTCGGCGCGATGGAACGGGTGCCGCGGGAGGCTTTCGCGCCGCTCGCCTTCCGCGACCTGGCGCGCCGCGACATCGCCCTGCCGCTGCCCTGCGGCCAGACCATGACGGCGCCGAGCGTCATCGCCACGATGCTGGCGGCGCTCACCGTCCAGGGAGCCCGGGTGCTCGAGATCGGCACCGGCTCCGGCTACGCCACGGCCCTGCTGGTCCGCCTTGGAGCCTCCGAGGTGGTCAGCCTGGAGCGCTACGCCACGCTCGCCCGCAATGCCCGCTCGCGCCTCGACGCGCTGGGCTTCGGCGCCGCGATGGTCGGGCTGGCCGATGGCTGCGCCCCGCCGGAGGAAGCCGGCACCTTCGACCGCATCCTGGTCAACGGCTCGCTCCGCGACCTGCCCCCGGCGCTGATCGACCGTCTGAACCCGGGCGGGCGCCTCGTCGGGGCGGTCGGCACGCCGGCCGGCCCCCGTCTCGTCGCCATCGCGCAGGAAGCTGACGGCCCGTGGCGTCAGGTGCGCGAGACGCCCCTGCGCATCGCCCCGCTGACGCCGGGCCTGGCGGCCGTGCTCTGACGCACCGCCCGGCCCCCAAGTCACCTAGGCTCGTCACCTAGGCCGGTCGCCTAGGCCGGAATCCGGCCCTCAGGGTGAAGCCGCGACGCCGCCGCGCAACGGAAGCTTAACCTGAATCCTGTTTGAATCCACCTCATACGGTTGCGTGGATGTACGGGTGCGTCGATGCCGGAACGCGGGACAGGCAAGGGGATGCGGGCGCTGTCGCGCTTCGCCCTCATCGGGCTGATCGGGGGCGCTTCGGCGGCCTGCAGCACCGATGCGGTGCGGCTCGACCCGTTCTCGAACCCGTTCTCATCGAGTGCGAGCGGGGATCCGGGTGCCACCGGCAGCCTGCCCGACGGTGGGGCGGTGGCGCCGGCGGTGCGCTCGACGCCGATCCAGTCGCGGCCGCTCTCGGCCCCGATGGCGGGAGCAGCCCTGTCGAACCGTCAGGTCTCCGCACCGGTGTCGACGCCGCGCGTCGCCGCCGCGTCCCCGGTGACCGGCGGCCCGGCCGGCTGGTCGGCGGCCGGCGGCACCGCCATCACGGTCGGCGCCAACGACAGCCTGAACCAGATGTCGACCCGCTTCGGCGTGCCCTCCGCGGCGATCCTCCAGGCCAACGGCCTGTCGAGCGCCGCACAGGTCACCCCCGGCCGCCAGATCGTGATCCCGGTCTACCATGCGGGCGGCGCCCCGGCGATGAGCGCCCGCGCCGTGCCCCCGGCGCCGCGGATGCAGGTCGCCGAGACCCGAGCCGCGGAGACCCGTGCCGCCGAGACCCGTGCCGCCGAGCCGGTGCGCCGGGTCGCCGAGGTGGCGCCGCGCCCCGAGCCTGTCCGCCGCGAGCCCCCGCGCCGCGAGCCGGAGCCGGAGCCGGCCCCCGAGCCGGTCCGCAAGGTCCATGCCCGCCCCGGCCAGGCCGAGGCCAAGGCGGTGGCGCCCGCCGCCGCCGAGCGCGCCGCCAAGCTCAACCCGCGCAAGCCCGAGCCGCGCGAGGAGGAGGAGCGGGTCGCCGCCAAGCCGCAGCGCCCCGAGCCGAAGCCCGTCGCCAAGGTGGCCGCGCGCCCGCAGGACGACGAGGAAGAGACGGTCGCGGCCAAGCCCCACAAGCCGGAGCCGAAGGCCGTCGCCAAGGTCGAGCCCAAGCCCGAGCCGAAGAAGGCCGAGATCAAGAAGCCCGAGCCCAGGCTCGTCGAGAAGACGAAGCCCGAGGTCAGGAAAGTCGCCGAGGCGGTCAAGCCCGAGCCCAAGAAGGCGGAGGTCAAGAAGGCGGAGGTGAAGCCGGTGGAGGTGAAGAAGCCGGAGCCGAAGCTGGCCGAGATGCCGAAGCCCGAGCCCAAGAAGGTCGCGGAGGTGAAGCCTGCGCAAAAGCCCGAGCCGGTCAAGCCGGTGAAGGTCGCGGCCCTGCCCGAGAAGGCGCCCGAGCCGGCGCCGGCCCCGGCCGTCGCCCCGGCGGCGCCCGCGCCCGATCCGCAATCGAGCTTCCGCTGGCCCGCCCGCGGCCGCGTGATCTCGGGCTACGGCTCGAGCGGCAACGAGGGCATCAACATCGCGGTGCCCGAAGGCACCCCGGTCAAGGCGGCCGAGGAGGGCACCGTGGCCTATGCCGGCAGCGACGTGAAGGGCTACGGCAAGCTGGTTCTGGTGCGTCACGCCAACGGCTACGTCTCGGCCTATGCCCATAACGGCGAGATCGACGTGCGCCCCGGCGAGAAGGTGAAGCGCGGCCAGACCATCGCCAAGTCCGGCGCGTCGGGCAACGTCACCTCGCCGCAGCTCCACTTCGAGATCCGGAAGGGCGCGACCCCGGTCGATCCGGTGCCGCACCTGGCGAGCAACTGACGCCCGATCGGGCGAGCGAGGAAGCGGGGCGCGCGAGCGTCCCGCTTTTTCGCGTCTGCGGCGAGAAGATCGTCCCGCAACGCGATGGTGCAGCGTTCCAGCGCCGAGGAAGCCGACATCCCGGGGCTGCGACGCGGAATCCGGAATGGCATCAGGCCTCGAGCCGCAATGTCTCCCCGACGCATGCGCCCTCCCCCAACTCCTCATCCATCTGCGCCGCGAGGCCGAAGAACCGCCGCCGCACCTCCGCCGCGTAAGGGTTCTCGCGCTCGATGGCATGGTAGACCTCCGGCGCGTCGTGCCGGACCATGCCGACCGCCTGCATCACGAGGTCGAAGCTGCGGGTCGTCATCCGGGTCGGCAGCGGCTCCATCGCCACCAGCACCTTGGCGATCAGGTGCGTCAGGCCCTGCACCGCCGCCGCCTCCCGGTCATGCGCCTCGGGCGTCGTCAGGATCACGTCGAGCCCGAGGGCGCGGCGCAGGAAGGCGCCGACCCGTCGGGCGCGGTTCCCCCGCACCGGGCAGACCGCGATCTTGAGGCCGCGCAACCCGTCCCGCGCGCTCTGCGGCCCGAACAGCGGATGGGTGGCGACGATGTCGACGCCCGGCGGCAGGCCGGCGCGCATGATCGCGGCCGGCCGCACCTTCACCGAGCCGACATCGAGGACGAGTGCGCCGGGAATCAGGTGCGGGGCGACGTCGCACACCACCGAGGCGAGGGTCGAGACCGGGGTCGCCAGAATCACCACCGGGCAGGCGGCGGCCTCGGCGAGGCCGCACCGCGCGGCGCCGGCCGCCGCGAAGGCGGAATCGGGCGCGAACGGGTCGTGGACCCGCAGCGAGAACAGCGGCGCCAGATGCGTGGCGACGAGGCGGCCGAAGGCGCCGAAGCCGATCAGGCCGAGGGCGGGAAGCGGGATGGGGGAGGACGGCACGGGAGACCTCGGATGGGAGCGAGGCCGGCGGGTCCTGGTATCCTGGAGCCTCAACCGCCGGCATGTCGCAGCGGTTGAGAGATGACGAGCACCCTGCCGCTTAACTGAGCGGCGCGTAATAGAGTCCGGACAGGAAGAGGCTGGTCATGGCCGAGCCTCTACGCCGATCCGGCCCGGGTCGTCAATCGGAACGTGTCGATCAGAACTCGATCCCCTCCTGGGCCTTCACCCCGGCGGCGAAGTGGTGCTTGACCTGCCCCATCTCGGTCACGAGATCGGCGGCGGCGATCAGCTCCGGCTTGGCGTTGCGGCCTGTCACCACGATGTGCAGGTCCGGCCGGCGCCGGCTCAAGGCCTCCACCACCTCCGCGAGCGGCAGGTAGTCGTAGCGCAAGGCGATGTTGAGCTCGTCGAGGATCAGGAGCCGGACGGTCGGATCGGCCATCAGCGCCTCGGTCTGCACCCAGGCGGCACGCGCCGCCGCCACGTCGCGGTCGCGGTCCTGGGTCTCCCAGGTGAAGCCCTCCCCCATCGTGTGCCAGGCGACCTGATCGGCGAAACGCTCCAGGGCGAAGCGCTCGCCGGTCTCCCAGGCGCCCTTGATGTACTGCACCACCCCGACCCGCCAGCCGCGGCCGAGCGCGCGCAGCATCAGCCCGAAGGCGGCGGTCGACTTGCCCTTGCCCGGGCCGGTATGGACGATGAGCAGGCCCTTCTCGATCGTCTTGCCCGCCACCTCGGCATCCTGCACCGCCTTGCGCTTCTCCATCTTGGCGCGGTGGCGCGCCGCCTCGTCTCCGCTCATCGATCGTCTCCCTTGATGATCATCGGCAGCCCTGCCACCACCAGCACCACCCGGTCGGCGATGGTGGCGAGACGTTGATGAAGGCGGCCGGCTTCGTCGCGGAACCGGCGGGCGAGCGCGTTCTCCGGCACGATGCCGAACCCCACCTCGTTCGAGACCAGCACCAGCGGCCCCGGTGCCGCCTTGCACGCCTCGATCAGAGAATCGCGTTCCGCCGCCAGGTCGGCCGCCTCGTCCAGCATCGCGTTGGTCAGCCACAGGGTCAGGCAATCGACCAGCACGGGCCGGCCGGCCGGCGCTCCCCGGATCACCGTTGCGAGGTCGCGGGGCGCATCGACCGTCTCCCAGGGCGGGGGCCGGCGGGTGCGGTGCTCGGCGATGCGAGCAGCCATCTCGTCATCCCAGGCTTGCGCCGTCGCGACGTAGCGCCAGGGGCCTGCTTGCGCCTCGATCAGCCCCTCGGCGTAGCGGCTCTTGCCCGAGCGGGCGCCGCCCAGCACCAGGGTCAGGCGCGGGGCGGCGCGATTCGGGTCCGGCACGGGCCTCTCCTCGTCGAAATCTTGCATCGAAAACCTCGGGGCCGGAGGTGTCGCGGCAGCCGGCGTCGATTGCAAGCCCGTTCCCGACCCGCTAGGGTCGGCGCGACGGTGCCTCGGTGACGAGGTGAAAAGGGAACGCGGAAGCCGGAAGCCTCCGGCGGGCCGCGGCTGCCCCCGCAACTGTGAGCGGTCGAACACGGTCCGCCATCGGCCACTGGAGCGATCCGGGAAGGCGGTGGGCCGGCACGAGGCCGCGAGCCAGGAGACCTGCCGTCACCCCTTCTCTCTCGACGCCGCCGGTGGGGCGGCAGGAGTTCGTCATGGTCGCGATCACCCGGTCCCTCTCCCCCGCCCTGGTCGGCGAGCGCCTGAGCGCCGTCCTCCTCGCCGCCACCCTCGGCGTCGGCCTGCTGTTCGTCTCCGGCTTCGCGCCGGTGGTCGCCCTGCACAACGCCGCGCACGATTGGCGCCACTCCGCCAACTTCCCCTGCCACTGACCAGGGCCGAATCCTTTCGGGCCGTGCGGCCTGCGCCCTGACCGGGCGTGGGCCCGCGGCCCTTTGGTCGTGCAGGTGATCCTCCCATGACGAAACGTCTGCTCGCCGCGGCCCTGGTCGCCGGCTTCCTGGCCGCATGCGTGGCCTCCGCGCTGCAATTCGCCCTCACCTCGCCGCTGATCCTGGCGGCGGAGAAATACGAGACCGCCGAGGCCGTCGCCCCCGCCCGTCACGCCTTCGCCAACCCGCTGATCGTGCTCGCCCATGCGGGCCACGACCATGGGGCTGAGCCGCAATGGCAGCCGGCGCCCGGCCTGCCGCGCCTCGCCTTCACGGCGCTCGCCACCCTGGTGAGCGGCGTCGGCTACGCGCTGCTTCTCGGCGCCGTGCTGGTCGCGACCGGCCGCGCGGTGACGCCCTCCGAGGCGCTGAAGTTCGGCATCGGCGGCTTTCTCGCCGCCAGCCTGGCTCCGGCGATCGGGCTGCCGCCGGAACTGCCCGGCATCGCCGCGGCAGGGCTCGAATCGCGCCAGCTCTGGTGGGTGGCGACCGCGCTCGCCACGGCGATCGGCCTCTACCTGGTGGCGATCCGCCGCGGGCCGGCCGCGATCGGCCTCGGCCTCGCCCTCATCGTCGCGCCGCATGTCTGGGGCGCCCCGCACGGGCCCGAAGAGATCTCCGCGATGCCGCCGGTCTTCGCGGCGCAGTTCGCGGCCCGGTCGCTGGCGATCGGCTTCGCCTTCTGGGCCGTGCTCGGCCTCGCCTTCGGCTGGGCCTGGGAGGCGGTGAGCGGGCCGAAGGGTTTTGCTCGCCGCAGCGAGGTGGCCGCGTGAGCGAACCCGTCACCCTCTACGTCTGCACCACCTGCCGCGACGCCGCCGATACAGGCGAAGGTCCCCGCGCCGGGGCCCGCCTGCACGACGCGCTGGCGCAGGCCCTCGCGGCCCGGCCCGGGGCGCCGATCCGGATCGAGCCGGTGGAATGCCTCTCGGTCTGCAAGCGGCCCTGCACGGTCGCGGTCGCGAGCCCGGGCCGCTGGACCTACGTCTACGGCGACCTCGACCCGAACATCGCCGCCGACACTATCCTCGACGGCATCGGCCTCTATGCCGGGACCCCGGACGGCATCGTGCCCTGGCGCGCGCGTCCGCAGGAATTCCGCAAGGGTGTCGTTGCCCGCATCCCTCCCGCGCCGGTGACCGCATGACCATCCTGAACAAGATTCCCTGCACCATCGTCACCGGCTTCCTCGGCGCCGGCAAGACGACGCTGGTGCGCCACGCCATCGAGCACAACGACGGAAGGCGGCTCGCGATCATCGTCAACGAGTTCGGCGATGTCGGCTTCGACGGGTCCTTGCTCGCCGAATGCGGCATCCCGGGCTGCGACGCCGACGCGGTGGTGGAACTGCCGAACGGCTGCATCTGCTGCACCGTCGCCGACGATTTCGTGCCGGCGCTGAACAAGCTCCTCGACCGGCCGGAGCCGCCGGAGCACATCCTGATCGAAACCTCCGGCCTTGCCCTGCCCAAGCCCCTGGTCCAGGCCTTCAACTGGCCGGCGATCCGCTCGCGGGTCACCGTCGACGGCGTGGTGGCGGTGGTGGACGGCCCGGCGGTCGCCTCCGGCGCCTTCGCGGACGATCCGGAGGCGATGGCGGCGCAAGCCGCGGCCGATGCCAGCGTCGATCACGAGAACCCGCTGGAGGAGGTGTTCGAGGACCAGCTCCTCTGCGCCGACCTCGTGGTGATGAACAAGTCCGACCTTCTCGACGAGGCCGAGCGGGCGCGGGTCCGCGCGGAGGTCGAGGCGCACCTGCCGCGGGCCGTCAAGCTGGTCGAGACCGCCCATGGCGCGCTCGATCCCCGCGTGCTGCTGGGCCTGAATGCCGCCGCCGAGGACGATCTCGCCTCCCGCCCGTCGCACCACGAGACGGAGGAGGATCACGACCACGACGATTTCGAGAGCGTGGCTCTGCCGGTGAAGGCGGCGGGCTCGCCCGAGGATCTGGCCGCACGGGTGGCGAAGGCCGCCGAGGTGGCGGGGGTGTTGCGGATCAAGGGCTTCTGCGCCGTCGCCGACAAGCCGATGCGCCTCGTCGTCCAGGGCGTCGGCCGCCGCGTCGCCCACCATTACGACCGCCCCTGGCGCCCGGGCGAGCACCGGGATGGGACGCTGGTGGTGATCGGGCTCACCGGGTTCGACAAGGACGCGGTGGCGGCGGCGTTGAAGGGCTGACGGGCTCACGCTCCGGTTCGTGCACGTCCCGTCTCCGCGCAGCCGCAGGCTTGTCCGGGGAAAGGACGTGGCGCTGCTGACCCCCTCCCCCTCTGCGGGGGAGGGTGGCGAGCGAAAGCGAGCCGGGAGAGGGGACGCCGCTTCCGGAGAGGGCAGACCCGTTGTGAAGAGCGCCCCCGGGAATATCGTCGCGCTGCCCCTCTCCCGGCCTACTTCGTAGGCCACCCTCCCCCGCAGAGGGGGGAGGGAGAAACCCGCGCTATACTTTCAAGTCGGCGCGGCCGAGGCCATATCGTCGGTCCCGAACGCCGAAACCCCTAGCCCGGGAGGGCATCGCATGTCGGAGCCTGCGCCGCGGCGCTGGAGCGTGCAGGAGTTCTTCGCCTGGCAGGAGCGCCAGGACGAGTGCTACGAGCTGGTCGATGGGGTGCCGGTCCGCTTGATGGCCGGAGCCCGCAACGTCCACGACAACATCGTGGTCAACCTCGTGGCGGAGTTCCGCACCCGGCCGCGCGGCACGCCGTGCCGGCCCTTCACCGGTGACGGCAGCGTCGAGACCCTGCCGGGCCAGATCCGCCGGCCCGATCTCGGGGTCGATTGCGGTTCGCGCGACCTGAACGGGCTGACGGCGGCGGAGCCGCGTCTGGTCGCCGAGGTGCCGTCGCCCTCCACTCGCGACTTCGACGCCTTCGACAAGCTGGAAGAGGACAAGGCCGTCGCGAGCCTCGCGGTGATCTTGCTCGTCGAGCCGAACGCTCCCGAGATCGCCCTGTGGCGGCGGGATGCGGACGGCGTCTGGCAGCGCCGCCTCGTGGCCGGGCTCGACCAGGCGATCGACCTGCCGGACCTCGGCATGAGCCTGGCGCTGGCGGATATCTATGACGGCGTCGCCTTCCCGCCCCGGCCCCGCCTGGTCTCGGGGGCTTGAGGGCCGATGCATCTCCTGCGCATCGATACGGTGTCCCTCGACGAGGGCGAGGCGGCGGTCGATCTGGGCCAGGCGCCCGGTGACATCGTCGCCCTGTCCTTCACCGATTCCGATCTCGCCGGCCTCAGCCAGGCCTATGCAACGCTTTCCGGCGACTGGCCGAGCCTGCGCCTCGCCAAGATGGCGCAGCTGCGCCACCCGCTCTCGGTCGACCTCTACGCCGATGCGGTGATCGCCCGGGCCCGCTTCGTGCTGGTGCGCTGTCTCGGCGGGCTCGATTACTGGCGCTACGGGCTCGAGCGGCTGGCCGAGACCTGCCGGGCGCACGGCATCCCCTTCGCGGTGCTGCCGGGATGCGACCGTCCCGACCCCCGCCTCGCCGCGATCTCCACGGTCACGCCGGACCTGCGCGACGCGCTCGACGGGTATTTTCGGGCGGGCGGCCCCGAGAACCTGCGTCGGCTCCTCGCCCGGATCGCCGCCGAGCTCGGCCGCCCGGTCCAGCCCGAGCCGCCCCGGGCCCTGAAGCGGGGCTTTGCCTGGTGCCCGGGCTGCGGCCCGCTCGACGCGGTCGGCCCCGCCTCGCCCGTCCCGTGCGCCGTTCTGCCCCGGGCCCTCGTGCTCGTCTACCGCTCGGCGATCCTCGGCGGCGACACCGCGCCGGCCATCGCCCTCGCGGCGGCTTTGTGGGAACGCGGCCTGGCTCCCACGATCGTCGCGGTCGCCAGTCTCAAGGACCCGGAGGCGGTGGCGGCCGTGCGCGAGGCGATCGCCGTGCAGCGTCCCGCCGTGATCGTCGCCACGACCGCCTTCTCGGCCCGGGACGATGCCGGCTTCGTCCTCGACGCCGCCGATTGCCCGGTGATCCAGGCCTTCACGGTGGGGTCGAGCCGGGAGGCCTGGGCCGCCTCTTCGCGGGGTCTCGGGGCCGCCGACCTCGCCATGCAGGTGGCGCTGCCGGAATTCGACGGACGGCTCTCGGGCTTCCCGGTCTCCCACAAGGAAGAGGCGCCGGAGGTCGAAGGGTTTCGCGAGCGCCGGGCGGTGCCGGATTTCGCCGGGATCGCCGCCACCGCCGACCGGGCCGCCGCCTGGGCCCGCCTCGCCGCGACGCCGCGGGCCGAGCGCCGCCTCGCCCTGGTCCTGTCCGATTACCCGGCCCGGGGCGGGCGGGCCGGCTTCGCGGTCGGGCTCGACACCCCGGCGAGCACGCGGGCAATCCTCGAACTCCTGGCGGCCGAGGGCTACGCGGTCTCGGACATCCCGGAGCCGGCCGTCCTGATGCGCCGGCTCACGGAGGAGATCCCGAGCCTCGCGGTGCCGCTCGGCACCTACGAGGCCTGGCATGCCCGGCTGCCGGAGGCGGCCCGCGCGGCGCTTCTCGCCGAGTGGGGCGAGCCTGCCGACGATCCGGCCGTCATGGACGGCGCCTTCCGGTTCCGGGCGGTCCAAGCGGGCCGGGTGCGCGTGGCGCTCCAGCCGGATCGCGGCCACAAGGGCGACCGCAAGGCGGGCTATCACGATCCCGACGCGGTGCCGTGCCACGCCTCTCTCGCCTTCCACCTCGCCTTGCGCGAGAGCAGCGATGCGCTGATCCATCTCGGCACCCACGGCACCACCGAGTGGCTGCCCGGCAAGGCGGTGGCGCTCTCCCCCGCCTGCTGGCCGGCTTTGGCCGTCGGCGCCCTGCCGGTGGTCTACCCGTTCATCGTCGACGATCCCGGCGAGGCGGCGCCGGCCAAGCGCCGGATCGGCGCGGTCACGATCGGCCACCTGCCGCCGGAGACCGCGGAAGCCGGCCTCGACCCGGCGGCCGCCACCTTGCGCGAACTGGTGGAGGAATATTCCGCCGCGACCGTGCTCGACCCGCGCCGCGCCGACCTGATCGCCCGCGGGATCCTGGAGCGGGCCGAGGATGCGGGGCTGCTGGCCGCCGCCGGTATCGACCGCGACACGGCGATGCCGGACGCGCTCGCCGCCCTCGACGCGCATCTGTGCGACCTCGCCGAGGTGACGATGCGCGACGGGCTGCACGTCTTCGGTGCGAGCCCGGAGGCCCATCCCGGATGCGGTCCGGCCGAGCGCCATGGGCTCCTGGCCGCCCTCGACGGCCGCTTCGTGCCTCCGGGCCCCTCCGGTTCGCCGGCCCGCGGCCGGGCCGACGTGCTGCCGACGGGGCGCAACCTCGCGACCCTCGATCCCCGGGCCCTGCCGACCCGGGCCGCCGCGATGCTGGGCGAGACGGCCGCCAGGGAGGTGGTGCGGCGCTATCTCCAGGACGAGGGCGAGTATCCGGCCCGCCTCGTCATGGATCTCTGGGCCTCTCCCACCCTGCGCACCGGTGGCGAGGACGTCGCGCAGGCGCTGGCGCTGATGGGCGTGCGCCCGACCTGGGATCACGCCTCGACCCGGGTGACCGGGTTCGAGGTGCTGCCGCTCGCCCTCCTCGACCGGCCGCGGATCGACGTGACGGTCCGGGTCTCCGGCGCCTTTCGCGATACCTTTCCCGAGACGCTGGCGCTCCTCGATCGTGCCGCCCGGGCGGTCGCCTCCCGCGAGGAGGACGATGCCGACAATCCGCTGGCCGCCGCCCGCCGCCGCGGCGAGGCCCCGGCCCGGGTATTCGGGGCGGCCCCCGGCCGCTACGGCGCCGGCACCGCGGCGCTCGCCCTCGACGGGAACTGGACCGAGCGGGACGACCTCGCCCGGGCCTATCTCGACGCGACTGCGGAGGCGACCGGCGCCGAGGATTCCGATTTCGCCGCCCGGGTCGCGGCGGCGGATGCCTATCTCCACGCCTTCGACGTGGCCGAGCGCGACCTCCTCGACGGCGATGCCGGCGCCGACGCGATGGGGGGATTCTCGGCTGCGGCCGAATCCCTCGGCGCGGCGCCCGTGCTCTACAGCCTCGACACCAGCCGCCCGGAGGCGCCCCGGGCCCGCACCGCCCGCGAGGACGTCGCCCGGCTGGTGCGCGGCCGCCTCGCCCATCCGCGCTGGATCGCCGGGCAGCTCCGCCACGGCTGGCGCGGCGTGCAGGAGCTGGCGCAGGGGCTGGACGCGGTGTTCGTGATGGCCGCCGCCACCGACGCGGTCGCGGATGCCGAGATCGACCGGCTCTACGACGCCTATCTCGGCGACCCGGACGTGCTGGGGGCGATCGAGAGCGCCAATCCGGGCGTCGCGCAGGCGCTCCGCGACCGTTTCGCGAGTTTGCGCGACCGCGGCCTGTGGCGCAGCCGGCGCAACTCGCTCGCCGCCCTCGCGCCGCGCGAGGCCGCCGAATGAGCGCCGTGAATCCGGCTCCGCGCCGCGGCTGGTGCCCGGGCCTCGCCCGGCCGATGCCGACCGGCGACGGCCTTCTGGTGCGCCTCCACCCGGTCGCCGGACGGCTCACGGCCGATCAGGCGCGAGCGGCCGCGCGGGCGGCACGGGAGGGCGGCAACGGCCTGCTCGACGTGACGGCGCGCGGCAACCTCCAGGTTCGCGGGGTGACGGCGGAGAGCCACGGGCGGGTCGTCGCGATCCTGGGCGGAGCGGGTCTCGGCGACGTGCGTCACGATGGCGGGCCGCAGCGGCTGACGCTCAGCGCGCCGCTCGCGGGGGCGGAATGCCTCGCCATCGTCGCGGCGGTGGAGGCGATCGGCCGCGAGGTGACCGGTCTGCCGGCCAAGACCCTGGTGGCGGTGGAGGACGAGACCGGCGGGCTCGGGCCGGTCGAGGCGGATTGTCGGGTGCGGATTTCGGGCTCCTTCCCCTCCCCAGGCGATCCCGGGCTTGCCCGGTATCGCGGCAAGTTGTGGGGAGGAGTTGGGGGTGGTGCAGGAGGCACCGCCGAGGTCTCTCCGGCACCACCCCCACCTCCCACTCCTTCCCACAAGCTCGAGCGATCTCGGGCAAGCCCGAGATCGCCTGGGGAGGAGAGGCGCGCGCCCCCGATCGTAGGTGAGTTCGAACACGGTTCGACAATCGTGTCGGACAGCATGGGAGAGCGGGCGCTCCCCACGCTTCAACTCGCCCTCGCGACCCCGTCCGGCCCGATCTGGCTCGCGCCGACCCCCGCCCCCACGGCGCTCGCCACCCTGCGCGCCCTCCTGCACGGCCTCGCCGCGTCCGGTGCCCGCCGGATGCGGGCCCTATCGGACCGGCAGCGCGACGCCCTCCTCGACGACCTCGACCCCGGCGCGCGCCCCTCGCCGAGCACCGCCCGCCCCGCCGGCCTGCACGGCCGCACGCTCCTCGCCGAGCTGCCCTTCGGCCGCTGCGACGCCAACCTCCTCGATCGCGTCGCGGCCTGGAGCGAGGCCCATGGCGACGGCCACTTCGCCCTCACGCCGAGCCGGGGCGTCGTCCTGACCGCCCGGAACGACACCGATGCCGCCGCGTTGCGCGACGAAGCAGCGGCTGCCGACCTGATCGTCGATCCCGCCGACCCGCGCCGGGCGGTCGCCGCCTGCCCGGGCGCGCCGGCCTGCGCCTCCGGCGGCACGCCGGCGCAAAGCCATGCGCTCGATCTCGCCGCTGCCTTCGCGCATTTGGTGCGAGCGGGCGCTACCGCGCACGTCTCCGGCTGCCCGAAGGGGTGCGCCAGCCCGAGTCAGGCCACCCTCACCCTGATAGGCCGGCCCGACGGCCGCTACGGGGTGGTGCTCGACGGCAACGCCGGGACCGAGACCGACCGCGTGCTCACTTTCGGTGCCGTGCTGGAGCGGCTAGAGAGCACACGAATCACCGCCACTCTTCATGACCCCTCGGGCCTGAGAGACGCATTCCGGGAGCCCGCATGAATCCGCGCCTCGACTATATCCGCGACGGCGCCGCCATCTACGCGCGCTCCTTCGCGATGATCCGCGCCGAATCCGACCTCGCGCGCTTCCACGGCGCCGCCGAGCGGGTGGCGGTGCGGATGATCCATGCCTGCGGCATGACCGACCTGCCCGCCGACATCGACCTGTCGCCCGACTTCGCCGAGGCCGCCGAATCGGCGCTGCGCCGCGGCGCGCCGATCCTGTGCGACGTCCGCATGGTCGCCGACGGCGTGACCCGGGCGCGACTGCCGGCCAACAACGACGTGGTCTGCACCCTGTCCGACCCGCGCGTCCCGGACCTGGCGAAGCGCCTCGACACCACCCGCTCCGCCGCCGCGATGGAATTGTGGCGCGACCGGCTCGCCGGCTCCGTCGTCGTCGTCGGCAACGCCCCGACCGCCCTGTTCCGCCTGCTCGAGATGCTGGACGAGGGCGTGGCGCCCCCGGCCGCGGTGATCGGCATCCCGGTCGGCTTCGTCGGCGCGGCCGAATCGAAGGATGCGCTCGCCGCGGATGGAAGGGTGCCGTTCCTGGTGGTGCGCGGCCGGCGCGGCGGCAGCGCCATGGCGGCGGCGGCGGTCAACGCGCTCGCCAACGAGGTCGAGTGATGGACGGTCCTTCCGCGTTCCCGGTCGCCGATCCGGCCGAGATGCCGTCCGCGCCGCGAATTGCCGTCACCGGCACGCTCTACGGGGTCGGCATGGGGCCGGGCGACCCGGATTACCTCACCGTGCGGGCGGTCCGGGTGCTGGAGCGCGCCCACCACCTCGTGCATTTCTGCAAGGCCGGCAAGCGCGGCAACGCCCGCACCATCGCCGACGCGGTGGTGCAGGACGCGGCCCGCGAATGGCCGCTGCCCTATCCCTACACCACCGAACTGCACCCCGAGGACCCGGCTTACGTGGCGGCGCTGGCCGCCTTCTACGACGAGGCGGCGACGAGCCTCGCCGAGGTGCTGGCGTCCGGGCGCGACGTGGCGATCCTGTCGGAGGGGGACCCCTTCTTCTACGGCTCGTTCATGCATCTCTGGCGCCGGCTGAAGGACCGGTTCCCGGTCGAGGTCGTGCCGGGCGTCACCGGCATGTCGGGCTGCTGGACCCGGGCCAACACCCCGATCACCTGGGGCGACGACGTGCTGACGGTCCTGCCCGCCACCCTGCCCTACGCGACGCTCGTCGCGCGGCTGAGCACGACCGACGCCGCCGTGGTGATGAAGCTCGGCCGCCACCTGCCGAAGGTGCGCGCGGCGCTGACCGAAGCCGGGCTGATCGGCCGCGCGGTCTATGTCGAGCGCGGCACCATGGCGGGCGAGACCGTGACGCCGCTCAGCCAGAAGCCCGACGACCGGGCGCCGTATTTCTCGATGGTGCTGGTGCCGGGCGAGGGCCGCCGGCCGTGAGCGGTTCCGTCACGGTGATCGGCCTCGGGCCCGGCGATCCGCGCTACCTCACGCCGGCAGCGAGCGCAGCGCTCGAGGAGGCCGAGGACCTGATCGGCTACTTCCCTTACGTCGCCCGGGTTCCGGAGCGGCCGGGTCTGACGCGCCACGCCAGCGACAACCGGGTCGAGATCGACCGCGCCCGCCACGCCCTGGAACTCGCCGCCGCCGGCCGCCGGGTCGCCGTGGTGTCGGGCGGCGATCCCGGTGTCTTCGCCATGGCGGCGGCCCTGTTCGAGGCGCTGGAGGCGGGCGACCCGGCCTGGCGCGCGCTCGCCATCACGGTCGAGCCCGGCATCACCGCGATGCTGGCCGCCGCCGCCCGCGTCGGCGCGCCGCTCGGCGGCGATTTCTGCGCCATCTCGCTGTCGGACAATTTGAAGCCCTGGGAGGTCGTCACCGCCCGGCTGAGCGCCGTGCTGGCGGCCGACCTCGTGGTGGCACTCTACAATCCGATCTCCCGGGCCCGGCCCTGGCAGCTCGGTGCGGCGCTCGCCCTCGCGGCCGAGCACCGCGCGCCGCAGACGCCGGTGATCCTGGCCCGCGCCGTCGGCCGGCCCGACGAGGCGATCCGCATCCTCCCCCTCGCCGAGGCGCGCACGGCGGAGGCCGACATGGCGACCCTGGTGATGATCGGGGCGAGCGCGACCCGGCTGATCGCGCGCGAGGGCCAGGTGCCCTTCGTCTACACCCCGCGGTCCGTCACCCGATGAGCGTCGAGCCAGGCCAGGGCGTCGCGGGCTTGCGCCACGAAGGGTACGTGCGGCAGCAAGGGCTGCCGCACGATCACCACCGGCAGGGAGAGCGCGCGCGCCGCCGCGATCTTGCCGTAGGTCGCAGCCCCGCCGGAATTCTTGGTCACCAGCACCTCGACCCGGTGGCGGCGCATCAGCGCCTCTTCCTCCGTCGCGCCGAACGGGCCGCGGGCCTCGATCGCCGTCACGTCGATCCCCGGCAGGGCGTCGCCGACCGGCTCGATGGTGCGAACGAGATAGCGGTGCTGCGGCGCCGCCGCGAAGGCGGCGAGTTCGAGCCGGCCGACCGTCAGAAAAACCCGACGCGGCGTATCGCCCAGGGCCGGCACGGCCTGCGCCACGCTGTCGACCTCGTGCCAGTCGTCGCCGGCCTCCCGCGCCCAGGCCGGGCGCCGGATGGCGAGGAGCGGCACGCCTGCCGCGCGGCTCGCCAGGGCGGCATTATGGGAGATGACCTTGGCGAAGGGATGGGTGGCGTCGATCAGCGCCGCGATTCCATGCTCGCGCAGGTAGGCCGCGAGCCCGTCGGCCCCGCCGAAGCCGCCGATACGGGTGTGCGCCGGGAGAGCCAGGGGCGCCGCCGTGCGCCCGGCGAGCGACAGGGTGACGTCATGATCCGGCCGCTCGGCGAGCAGCCGGACCAGGCTCGCGGCCTCGAAGGTGCCGCCCAGGATGAGGATGCGCATGGCCGCCTTCTCGCCTGAGGCTCCCGCGATGTCGAGCATTCCACCCTGGCTGTTCATCGTCGGCATCGGCGAGGATGGACGGGCCGGGCTCTCGCCCGCCGCCGCTTCGGCCCTCGACGGGGCCGGGCTGGTGGTCGGCGGGCGCCGCCACCTGGAACTCGCCGCGCCACTGTCCGCCGAGACCCTGGCCTGGCCGAGCCCGCTCTCGGATGCCTATCCGGAAATCCTCGCCCGGCGCGGGCAACCGACCTGCGTGCTCGCCACCGGCGATCCGTTCCATTACGGCGTCGGCGCGGAACTCGCCCGGCTGATGCCGGCGAGCGAGATCGCGGCCTATCCCCAGGCCTCCGCCTTCAGCCTCGCGGCGGCCCGGCTCGGCTGGCCGCTCGCCGAGGTCGCGTGCCTGACCCTGCACGGGCGGGCGCTGGAGCGGGTGATCCCGCATCTCCAGCCCGGCGCCCGGCTCCTCCTCCTGTCCTGGGACGGGTCGACGCCCGAGACACTCGCAGGCCTGCTGGCCGCACGCGGCTTTCCGCGCTCGCGCCTCACCGTGCTCGAAGCCATGGGCGGTCCCCGCGAGCGCCGCCGCAATGCCCTGGCGGCGGAGTTCTCGGAGGGCGGAATCGACCCGCTCAACACACTGGCGGTCGAGGTGGTGGCCGAGCCCGACGCCCGGGTGATTCCGCTCGCACCCGGCCTCGACGATGCCTGGTTCGAGACCGACGGCCAGCTCACCAAGGCGGAGATCCGCGCCATCACACTCGCGGCCTTGCGCCCCCGGCTCGGCCAGCTCCTGTGGGATGTCGGCGCCGGCTCGGGGTCGATCGGCATCGAGTGGTCCTTGCGTCATCCGGCAAACCGCGCGATCGCGGTCGAGGCGAAGGAGGAGCGCGCCGCCCGCATCCGCCGCAACGCGCGCGATCTCGGCGTGCCCGATCTGCGGGTCGTGATCGGCCGGGCGCCCCAAAGCCTCGCCGGGCTGCCGGCACCGGACGCAGCCTTCCTCGGCGGCGGCGTCTCCGAGCCTGCCCTGGTCGCGGCGGTCCTGGGGGCGCTTCCCAGCGGCGGGCGCCTCGTCGCCAACGCGGTGACGCTGGAGAGCGAGGCCCTGCTGCTGCGCTGTCATGCCGAACATGGCGGTACCTTGCGCCGCCTCTCGGTCGCCCGGGCCGAGCCGGTCGGTCACCTCACCGGATGGCGCCCGGCGATGCCGGTGACGCAATGGGCGCTGACGAAGCCGTGACCCTCTCGATCATCCAGGCGCGGGTTCCAGGAAGCGCCCCGCCGCCGCCCCTCCTGCACGGCCCTGCCCGCACCCCCGCCAAGGCGGCGCCCCGCGCCCTCGTCGCCGGCATCGGCTTTCGCCATGCCACCGCGGCCGAGGAGATCCTGGGGCTGGTGGCGGAGGGCCTGCGGCAGGCGGACTTGGCCGGTGCGCAACTCGCGGCTTTGGCCACCGCCGCGGACCGTGCCGGCGACCCGGCGATCCGCGCGGCGGCCGAATCCCTCGGCGTGCCGCTCGTCGCCATCGGGGTCGAGGCCCTGCGCGAGGCCGGCCGCCGGGTCGTCACCCGCTCCGTCCGCATCGAGGCCCTGCGCGGCGTCGGTTCGCTCGCCGAGGCCGCGGCGTTGGCGGCGGCCGGGCCCGAGGGCCGCCTCGTCCTGCCCCGCATCGCCTCGGCGGGCGCCACCTGCGCCCTCGCCGCCAGCGGAGACGCCCTTTCGTCATGATCCACTTCATCGGTGCCGGCCCCGGCGCGGCCGACCTCATCACCGTGCGCGGCCGCGACCTCATCGCCCGCTGTCCGGTCTGCCTTCATGCCGGCTCGCTGGTGGCGCCCGAGATTCTGTCCTGGTGCCCGCCCGGTGCGCGGATCGTCGACACCGCGCCGCTCTCCCTCGACGCGATCATCGACGTGATGAGGCAAGCCCACGCGGCCGGCCAGGAAGTGGCGCGGCTGCATTCCGGCGACCTCTCGATCTGGAGCGCGGTCGCCGAGCAGACACGCCGCCTCGACCGCCTCGGCATCCCCTACGACCTGACCCCCGGCGTCCCCTCCTTCGCCGCCGCGGCGGCCGTGCTCGGGCGCGAGTTGACGGTGCCGGAGGTGGCGCAATCGGTGGTGCTCACCCGCACCAGCGGCCGCGCCTCTGCGATGCCCGACACCGAGCGCCTCGCCGTCTTCGCGGCGACCCGGGCGACGTTGGCCATCCACCTGTCGATCCACGTCGTCGACACGGTGGTGGCGGACCTGATCCCGCATTACGGCCCGGACTGCCCGGTGGCGGTGGTGTTCCGCGCGACCTGGCCGGACGAGCGGGTCCTGCGCGGGACCCTCGCCGATATCGCGGCCCGGGTGGCGGCGGCGGGGCTGGAGCGCACGGCGCTGATCCTGGTCGGCCCCGCGCTCGGGTCGACGGATTTCCGCGAGAGCGCGCTCTACGCGGTGGATTACGACCGGCGGTTCCGGCCGGGCGGGGCCGTGGCCGCGCTGGTCGAACCCCGGTCGACGTGACCCGGTCCGCGACGGCTCCCGGCCGTTGCGGGTGTCGGACGCCGGTCGTAGACCTCGATTCATGCAGATGAGAATCGCCACCGACGCCGATGCGGCCGTGCTCGCCCGGATCCACACGGCGAGCTGGAGAAGCGCGTATCGGGGGATCCTCGATCCGGACTTCCTCGCCGGTCCGATCGAGCAGGATCGCCTGGACGCGTGGGCCGGCCGCCTCGGGCCGCATCAGCCGCACGTGACCGCCATCATCGCCGAGGACGCCGACGGGCCGCTCGGCTTCGTCTGCGCGGTCGGGGCGGAGGATGAGCGCTGGGGAACGCTGATCGACAATCTCCACGTCCTTCCCACGGCGAAGGGGCGAGGCTTGGGGACGGATTTGCTCGCAGCCGCGGCCGACTGGTCCCTGCGCGGCTACCCGGATTCAGGGATCTACCTATGGTGCTTCGAGCAGAACGAACCGGCCCGCCGCTTCTACGAGCGGCGCGGCGGCGCGATCGCGGAGCGGAGCCGACACGCCATTCCCGGCGGCGGCGACCGGACGGTGATTCGTTATCACTGGGACGATCCCGCCTCCGCCTTCGGCCTGCAACGCCCCTCCGATTGCCTCTGACGCCCGCCGAGACGGTCGATTCGATCGAGACGCGGCCCCGGGCGCCATTCCGCCGGCCGCGTATCGGATGATCGATCGCGTCGGGCGACCATGGCATCGCGTGCGATGCGGGAGCCATATCAGAACAGACTGACGACCCATTCTGCTGCATGGGCATTAAAAAAATACACGACTACCATGACAATCAACACATGCCACGGCGTTCGCGTGAAAAACGGCAATGCGATTGTAATTATGATAGATAATATAAATACTATATGAGATTTTAGATATATTTCTTTGGTCTTGTAATTCCATGCGCCGTCGAGCGGACCTTCGGTACCACCCCATGGATAGCAATCAACACTCGCGGGCCGTATCGGATCGCGACAACTCGGCGAGTAGTAAGCCTCGAAAAATTCATGAAATAAGCCTGCAAGCAGGACTGCTAAGGCAATCTGAAAAATTATTTCAACGCCGGTCGGTCTCCGGCGCCCGAACGGATTAAAGGAGACGACCGGGAGGATCGTGCGGATCATCGTGACTTCCTGTAGCCTGCACGCAACGAAACGACGATCCCGACGGCCGGCGTCGAGTGCCCCTTACCCCACCGGATGGAACGGCGCCCGCCCGACCAGCCCGCCCTCCCGGTCGAACACCACCACCTCCAGCGAACTGCCCGAGCCCGCGAGCGCCCGCGCCGCCGTCGCCCAGGCGTAGCGGGCGATGAGGTCGGCGAGCGGCAGATCGTGCCCTTGCGCCAGGCGCAACACCTCCAGCGCCGTATTCGCGCCTGCGGCCCGTAAGCCGAGGTCCGGCCCGCCTCCGGCCTCGACGATGCGCTCGGCGAGCCAGGCCAGATCGACCGGCCCGGAGCGCGAATGCAGGTCGAGGAGGCCGTGGCCGAGCTTCGCCATCTTGGCGATGCCGCCGGCCACCGTCACCCGCGGCACCGGGTGGCGTCGCAGGTACTTGAGCATGCCGCCGGCGAAGTCGCCCATGTCGATGAGCGCCTGGGGGGCTAAGCCGTGCAGGCGCGCCACCGCCTCTTCCGAGGTCGAGCCGGTGGCGCCCGCGACATGGTCGAGGGCGCCGGCCCGGGCGACGTCGATGCCGCGATGGATGCTGTCGATCCAGGCGGCGCAGGAATAGGGCACCACCACCCCGGTCGTGCCGAGCACCGACAGGCCGCCGAGGATGCCGAGGCGCGGGTTCAGGGTTTTCTGCGCCAGGGCCTCCCCGCCGGGAATCGCGATCTCCACCACCACGTCCGGCGGACCGCCGAGGCCGGTCGCGGCTTCTGCGATCGCCGCCGCGATCATCCGCCGCGGCATCGGGTTGATCGCCGGCTCGCCGACGGGCAGCGGCAGCCCGGCCCGGGTCACGGTGCCGACGCCGGGTCCGGCCCGGAACGCGATGCCGGAGCCCGGCGGGCCCCGCCGTACGGTCGCCAGGACCAGCACCCCATGGGTCACGTCGGGATCGTCGCCGGCATCCTTCACCACCCCGGCGAAGGCCCCGCCCTCGACGAGCCCGCTCCGCGCTAGCGCAAAGGCCGGGCGGGCGCCGCTCGGCAGCGGGATCTCGACCGGGTCCGGGACGAGGCCGGTGACGAGGCCCGCATAGGCCGCCTTGGCGGCGGCCGCCGCGCAGGCGCCGGTGGTCCAGCCGCGGCGCAGGGTCTCCCGTGGTCGTGTCGCATCCATGCGGCGTGGTATCACCCGGGAGCGGCGCGGTGAATGCGCGCCATGTCGCCCAATGATGGACAGCTTCGTGACCCTACCCGCCCGCGGCCTGCTGATCGCCGCCGCCCGTTCCGGCTCCGGCAAGACCACCGTGACCCTCGCCCTGCTGCGCGCCCTGCGCCGCCGGGGGCTGGCGGTCGCCGGGGCGAAATGCGGGCCGGATTACATCGATCCCGCCTTCCATGCCGCCGCGACCGGCCGGCCGAGCTACAACCTCGACAGCTTCGCCATGGACGGTGCCCTCCTCGACGCGGTGGCGGGCCGGGCCGGTGCGGAATCCGACCTGCTGCTCGCCGAGGGCTCGATGGGCCTGTTCGACGGCGTCGTGGCGGAGGAGGGCCGCAGCGGCGCCAATGCCGACATCGCCGCCCGCTACGGCTGGCCGGTCGTGCTGGTGCTCGACGTCTCGGGGGCGGCGCAATCGGCCGCCGCGACCGCCCTCGGCGTGCGGGCCTACGACCCGCGCCTGACGCTCGCCGGGGTGATCCTCAACAAGGTCGCGAGCCCGCGCCACCGCCGCCTGGTCGAGGTCGGGCTTGCCCGGATCGGAATCCCGGTGCTCGGCGCCGTGCCGCGGGAGGCCGCGCTCGTCCTGCCGGAGCGCCATCTAGGGCTGATCCAGGCCGGCGAGACCGAGGATCTGGAGTCCCGCCTCGATCGCCTGGCCGATCTGGCCGAGGCCTCGATCGACCTCGACGCGGTCGCGGCCGCCGCTGGCGGCAGGATTCCGGTTCCTGGGATCGGACATCTGCCGCCACCGCCCGGCCAGCGCCTCGCGGTCGCGCGCGATGCCGCGTTCTCGTTCGTCTACCCGCATCTCGAAGCCGGCTGGCGGGCGGCGGGGGCCGAGATCGTGCCGTTCTCGCCGCTCGCCGACGAGGCGCCGCCCGAGGCGTGCGATGCCTGCTGGCTGCCCGGCGGCTATCCGGAGCTCCATGCCGGCCGGATCGCCGCCGCCGCGCGCTTCCTCGAGGGCTTACGCGCCTTCGCCGAGACGCGGCCGGTCCACGGCGAGTGCGGCGGCTACATGGTGCTGGGCGAGAGCCTGGAGGATGCCGAGGGCACGACCCACCGCATGGCCGGCCTCCTGCCGGTCGCGACCTCCTACGCCCGGCGCCGGCTGCATCTCGGCTACCGGATCGCGACCCTCGTCGGGGCGGGGTCGCTCGGTGCCGCCGGCCAGGGCCTGGTCGGCCACGAGTTCCACTATGCGAGCGAACTCACGCCGCCGCCCGAGCCCGACGAGGCCCTGGCCGATGTCACGGATGCGGAAGGGCGCGCCCTGGGGCTGGCCGGTCACCGGCGCGGCCGGGTCAGCGGCAGCTTCTTCCACCTCGTGGGCTTGCGCTGACCGGGACTTAGCGCTGAGCGGGGCTTGCGCTGACAGCCGGCCCCTACTCGGCCGCCGCGACGCTGTCCTCGCTGACCGCCGCGCTGGCGTGGCGGCCGAGGCGGGCGGCGGAGCGGACGATCGCCAGCACCTCGCGGCGCAGCTGCTCGTCCTCGATCTGCACGTAGGCGCGCAGCAGCTCGATGGCGCCTTGCGCGCTCAGGAAGCCGAAGACGTTGTCGTCGCCGGACTCGCCGCCGGCCTGGTCCTCGAAGAAGGCCGAGACCGGCACTTCCAGCAGCCGGGCGATCTCGCGCAGGCGCCCGGCGCCGACGCGGTTCTGGCCCTTCTCGTATTTCTGCACTTGCTGGAAAGTCACGCCCACGGCATTGCCGAGGGCGGTCTGGCTCAGCCCCTTGGCCTTGCGCAGGGCCGTGATGCGGACTCCGACGAGACGGTCGACCTCAGTGGTTTGCTTGGGCATCGGTCCTCGACATCTTCGTGCTGGCTTGCCGGAAGCCCCCTCCCCGATTCCAGAGGGCCGCCGTCCCGCGTCGTTCATGCCCGCGACGGCCGGGGCTCCCCGCTCCGGCGACACCACGGATGCTCGTCCTCGGGCCGGCGGCGACGACGCCTCGCATCCGGTCCGCTCAATCCTCTCGCCGTCCCGTTCCGATCCCGGCACCACCGCCCCGCCGGGGCGCGCGGACCGCGATCGGACTGCATGAAAGACTAGTCATTCCCATCCGTTCGAGGCCGTCCTGCCGTCGGGCTCACGGTACGGATGCGGGTCTGCCATGCAACCGGACTCCCGTCTACACGCTCCGAGTGAATTCCCAAAGGGAACAAATGTGAAAAAAATACTGAGTTGCACAGCCTTCGCAGGTTGCCGTCCCGTGGGGCCGGCCGGCCCGTGCGGGTGACCTTGCCGATGGCGGGGCGGTTCCCATCTCCCGGCCGAGCCCGAACGTACAGGAGGATACCCGTCATGTTCATCGCCATGAACCGGTTCAAGGTCTACAAGGAGGCCACCCAGGACTTCGAGCAGGTCTGGCTCGGGCGCGACAGCCACCTGGGGGAGATGCCGGGCTTCGTCGAGTTCCATCTTCTGCGCGGGCCGGAACATGAGGACCACGTCCTCTACGCCTCGCACACGATCTGGTCCTCACGGGCGGATTTCGAGGCCTGGACCCGCTCCGAGCAGTTCCGCAAGGCTCATAGCCGCGCCCCGGGGACGAAGCCGCTCTATCTCGGCCACCCGCAATTCGAAGGCTTCGAGACGATCCAGACCGTCGCCCGAGAAGGTTGACGATCGCAGGCTGACGATCACCGGCTAACGGTCATATGCGGGGGCGGATCGCCCCCGCCCCCGCGATCCGTCCGGCTTCAGGCCACCTTCGGCTGTTCGAGCCGCGGCAGGAACACCGCGAGCAGGCCGACCGCCGGCAGGAAGGCGCAGAGTCCGTAGACGAACTCGATGCTGGTGCGGTCGGCGACCTCGCCCAGGACCGCGGCGCCCAGGCCCCCCATCCCGAAGGCGAAGCCGAAGAACAGGCCGCCCACCAGGCCGACCCGCCCGGGCAGCAATTCCTGCGCGTAGACCAGGATCGCCGGCATCGCCGAGGCCAGGATCAGGCCGATCGGCACCGTCAGCGCCACGGTCCAGAACAGGTTGGCGTGCGGCAGCGCCAGGGTGAAGGGCAGCACGCCGAGGATCGAGCCCCAGATCACCACCTTGCGGCCGAACCGGTCGCCGATCGGCCCGCCCGCCACCGTGCCGGCCGCGACCGCACCCAGGAACACGAACAGGTAGAGCTGCGATTCCTGCACCGACACGCCGAAGCGGTGGATGAGGTAGAAGGTGAAGTACGAGCTGAGGCTCGCCATGTAGAAATACTTGGAGAAGATCAGCACCAGCAGCACCGCGATGGTGACGACCACCTTGCCCCGCGGCAGGGCGCGCACGGCCGCCCCGCCCTTCTTGCCCCGCGCGGCGCCGGCTCGCAGGCGGTCGCGGTACCAGCGCCCGACGAGGCTCAGGACCACGAAGCCGATCAGCGCCGCGATCGCGAACAGGGCGACGCTCGGCTGGCCCAGCGGCACCACGATGAAGGCGGCCAGCAGCGGCCCGAGCGCCGTGCCGGCATTGCCGCCGACCTGGAACACCGATTGCGCCAGGCCGTAGCGGCCGCCCGAGGCGAGGCGGGCGACCCGCGAGGCTTCCGGGTGGAAGATCGCCGAGCCGAGGCCGACGAGGCAGGCGGCCGCGATCAGCAGGCCGTACGAGCCGGCATGGGACAGGAGCAGCAGGCCGCAGAGCGACAGCAGCATGCCGGTGGCCAGCGAGAACGGCATCGGCCGCTTGTCGGTGAACAGGCCGACCACCGGCTGCAGCACGGAAGCCGTGAGCTGGAAGGCCAGGGTCAGGAAGCCGATCTGGCCGAAATCCAGGCTGTAGGCCTGCTTCAGGAGGGGGTAGATCGCCGGCAGCAGCGACTGCATCATGTCGTTGAGGAGGTGCGACAGGCTCAAGCCTCCGAGCACCACCGCAGCCGGTCCCGCCGCCGCGGGCGGCCGTCCCCTGCCCGCGGCTGCCGGCGTCTCCACGGCCACGCCGCCCTCGCTCGCTCGCGCATCCATCGCTCGGTCCGCTCCCCCCTGGCGGCCGCCATGTCGGCCGCTCTCGCCGCGCCGCCCGTCGCAAAATCCAGGGGTTACGGCGAGCCTCTCATACACCCGCCGCCTCGACCCGTCCCATCGGTCGAAGCAGGGCTGGGATGCCGCCGGTCCCGGGCTTGCTGCCTGTCCGGCAACCAGCCGGCGGCGGCCCGGGATGCGTGCGCAAACGGCACGCTCCCGCCCGGCCCGTCCCATGCCGGCACAGATGCGGGTCACGGGTCATCTCGCCATGCGACACGAACGGTTCCCGGGAGACGGCAACGCCGACCTCGCCTCGTCGAAGGCGCGGGCGGTCTGGAACGCGCTCCTGCCCCGCCGCGGCCGGGCGGTCCTGCGGCTCACGATTGCGGGCGGCGCGGCCTGCGCCGAGCTCGCGGCGGTAACCCTGACGGGACTCGCCTGCGAGATGATCTACCATCTCGTCACCTACGAGCGGCAGCCCGAGCTCGGGCCTTCGCTGGCGGTCGGCCTGTTCCTCGGCCTGTTCGTGGTGCTGCCGAACGCCGCCCGGGGCGAGTACAGCATCGAGAACTACCTCGCCCGCGCCCCCCACCTGCGACGGACTTTCAGCCTGTGGCTCGCCGCCTGGGCGGTGGTGCTGGTCCTCGGCTTCCTCAGCAAGACCACCGGCGACCATTCCCGCGCCGCGGCGCTGGCGACCTTCCTCGCCGGCCTGCCGGTGCTCGTCGCCACCCGGTTCGCCACCGTGGGCCTGGTGCGCCGGCTGATCACCCCCCGGTCCGATTCTGCCCGCCGCATCCACCTGATCGGCTACGAGGACGACGTCGCGAGCTTCTACGCGACCCACGACACCGCGGCGCTGGGCTTGCGGGTGATCGGCGTCAGCACCCTGCGCGATGCGCCGCCGGGGGGCGACACCGAGTCGCGCCGGGCCCAGCTCGCCGAGGACCTGGATCTGAGCGTCTCGGTGGTGCGCTTCCTGCGCCCCGACGACGTGTTCGTGCTCGTGCCCTGGGCCGAGGTCGAGGACCTGGAATCCTGCGTCGACGCCTTTCTGCGGGTGCCGGTCGCCCTGCACCTGCGGCCGGGCCGGGTAATGGACCGCTTCAGCGACGTGCGCCTCGGCCGGGTCGGCCTGCTCACCGGCATCAATGTCGGCCGCGCGCCCCTCTCTCCCCTGGAAGTCGCCGCCAAGCGCGTCTTCGATGTCGTGGTGGCCTCCCTCGCGCTCCTGGTTCTCTCGCCGCTGCTGCTGCTGATCGCAATCCTGATCCGCCTCGACAGCCGGGGTCCGAGCCTGTTTCGCCAGAAGCGCTACGGTTTCAACCAGGAGGCGTTCTGGGTGTTCAAGTTCCGCAGCATGCGCTCGGATTCCGGCACCGCCTTCCGCCAGGCGACCCGGGACGACGACCGCATCACCCGGATCGGCCGCATCCTGCGCCGCACCAACCTCGACGAACTGCCCCAGCTCCTCAACGTGATCCGGGGCGACATGTCGCTGGTCGGCCCCCGCCCCCATGCGGTCGCCCACGACCGCAGCTTCGAGCGCCGCATCGCGCTCTATGCCCGGCGCCACAACGTCCGGCCGGGCATCACCGGCTGGGCGCAGGTGAACGGGTTGCGGGGCGAGACCCTGACCGATGCCGACATGCAGCGGAGGGTCGAGCACGACCTGTTCTACATCGACAACTGGTCGCTGTGGTTCGACCTGCGCATCCTGGTGATGACGGTGGTGGCCAGAAGTGCGTTCCGGAACGCCTATTGAGGAACATGGGCCCCGGGGAGCGTTGTCGCCCGACCCTGGCTCCGTGAACACGCTCCCGCGCCTGTTCCGGACACGCCTCAGGGCGTGGCGCGCCTCGAGCGTAAACGGGGTCCGTCCTCGGCGGCAGGAGCGTCGCGGCTCGCAAGGTCGGCCTCGGCAGGGGCAATACGCGTCGCGGGGCCGGTCGACGATGCGAACGGGCGACACATCACGCCGCCATTCAGTAGGCCTTGTACTCGGCGTAATCGTCGACCGCCTCGATCGGGATCGTCACCGGGTGGCCGTCGATCTTTACCTCGACCCGTGACGGCACACGGGCCCGCTCGTTCGACTTGACGCTCGCCCGGATGCGGGCTCCGCGGCCGTCCAGGGGAAGGGAAAGCTGCGCGGCCGAGACGGGAATCTGCTCCAGAATGCTCGGAGCCTGCTCCTGCAGGGCGCGCTGCACTTCGGCGTAGTTGGCGAGATCGGACATGCGAATTCCTCGAACCGGCTGCGGCGGGACGGGCTCATCCACGAGATGTAGGAACTCCGGCGGCCGGTGCGATGGGCCGGCGATCAGGTCACCACATCCAGCGATTTGACACCCAACGCGGTCTTCAGCGCATTAAGGACGAGTTGGATCGGGTTGGCCAGGGTCTGCGTCTCGGTGCCGGCGAAGAGCAGTCCCACGAGTTCCTGATCGCGATTGACGATGCCGCTCCCGCTGTCGCCGGGCTTGCTGAACGGCCCCGTATTGTCCGCCGACGCCTGGATGCCGATCTGATTGCGAAACCGCGCGACGCCGGCACCATAGGTCACGTCGGTCACGACGGCGAGTTGCGTGACGTCGCCCTCGGTCCAGCCCGTCGTGCGACCGGTCTTGTAGACCCGGGTCGAGCCCGCAACTTGGCCCGTGACGGGATCGACCGCGAACGGTGTGGCGACGCCCCTGAGGTTGCCGCCGAGCCCGACCCGCGCGATCTCGGTCACGTCGCGCTTCGCCGCACCGGATTCACCCACCGCAAGCTCGGCCGCCGCGCAATCCACGTCGTTGAAGGGGATTCCGGACGGGCCACGGAACTGGAGGTCGATCCAGGCCGACAGGGTCGCGATCTTAAGCTGTGCGTTCAGCTTGGCGGGCGTGCTCATCAGAGCCATTTCGCTCGCCGTCAGGTCGAGCGTTCCCGGCTGAACGATGGCGTCGCCCTTCCTGCCGGCATTCTCGGCCGCGATGACGTGGTTGTTCGACACCAGGTAGTGACGGCCCTGATCGTCGACGACGAAGAAGCCGAGCGTCCCGACCGACAGCGTCTGCGGATAGGCCCGTTGCGGATTGGTGATTCCGATGCCTGCCCGCAGGACTTGAAACCGCTTCTGCAGGTCGAGCGTCGGCGGCATTCCGCCATGAAGACCACGTTGCGAATTCGAGACCGTGAGGCCGGGCTGCGCTGCGAACCGCGCCCCGGTCTCGACGAGATCGATCTCGAACGGAAGATCCCGGGGGCGCCCGACCCCGCTCACAGCCGCCGCCGCGACAGCGAAAAGGGGAATTCCCTGTTGCTTGACGGTCTTCTCGGGCAGCTTCTTCTCGACGAAGCCGGTGATGCAGAAGGGCGAGTCGTCCGACAGGGGGCCGGCGCTCTTCTTGCCGATCCCCACACCGATCAGATTATTGCTGGGATCATCCAGGAGCGCGTCGGCGTGGGCGTCGAGCCAACTCACGAGTTGTGCGAAGCGCGCTCCATCTCCGTCGGATGCCCCGCGACCAGACCCGGAACCGGAACGAGACATGAATGAAGCCCTCCGACAAGAAGCTCGGCCGGAGGAAATATTCGATTCTCTGCACTGTCAATGGATCGATGACGGGAAACAGATTTGCCGACCCTGCGTCAATCCGCGACGCTGGCGGCGCGGGTGCACTGTTCGCCGACGCAGGGGCAATCGATCCGGTGTGCCGCGAGAACGACGATACGATCTCGCGGCACTGTGATCTGGCGCAGCGTCACGCCAAGGGGATGCCGGCTTCTCGCAGGCAATGCGGCAGAACCAAAATAGAGAGCATCATCCCATTGCAGCGTGATCCGTTACTGCTTCAGCCTGGCCGGCCGCGACATCTCGGCGAAGAAGAGCGGCGCTAGGGGCACAGGAGTAATCTTGCAACGGAGTGCTCCGGTGAGGCAATGCTATTGCTTGTCCGTCGGCACGGGTCGAGCCGGCTGCCCTCTTTTCTGTCTCGCGCCGCCACGGCAGTGCCGCCGACGGATCAGCCAGCGAGCTTCAGGCCTTGCCGGCGGCTCGCCTCGAAGGCCTGGAGATCCAGGGCCAGGCCGACGATCTGGTCCGACTTGAGCTGGACGGGGTCCAGCGGGCCGCCGAAACCGTGCTGCAGATAGACTTCCTGCACCTCCGGCGTGCGCATCGCGCCACCCATCGTCCAGTTCGGGAAGAGCCGTCCCGACACGTCGCGCACGTTGATGATCGTCGCGGCGGCGTGGCGCGGATCGCGGGCGATCCGGTCGTAGGTAACCGTTACCTTGGCACGTTCGCCTTCGAGGATCTGCACGAACCATGTCTTGTCAAAGATGAGAAAGCCCGTGATGCCGTCACGGCTGTTATTGCGCTGGGAAATAGACAGGATCTCGCGCATGTTGGTCAGCATGGCGCGGTCGCCGCCCGGAACGGTGTTGCGGCTGTAGTAGACGAGTTGGTGAATCATCGGACGCTTCACTCCAGCCGACGGTTCCAGATTGCTCGGGAGAGCACCCGCTGCCGTCATCATCCTCGAGTAGGGATGTGCTGTTAGAACCTGCGCGCCGGGCGCAGGGTCCCTGCCGATGACGGGCTGTTCGGGAAGAGCATTAACGAAATCTCCACAAGCAGAAGCGGGATCGGATCGCCGCTTCCGGCTTCGTCGCATTCCGTCCGTGAGGTGCCGGGCCGAATGCCGCCGTCACCCGGCGTCCTGCCGCCCCTGGCACACACCGCACTCCCCTTCGATCTCGACGATCCGGCTCGCCGGCTTGAACCCGGCCTGTGCCAGGGTCCGATCCAGGCTGCGCTCGATCTCGGCCGAAATGGTCTCGTCGACGCTGCCGCAGCTGCGGCAGATCAGGAACACCGCGCTCTCGCCGGCGCCGTGGCCGTGCTCGCAGGGGACGAAGGCGTTGCGGCTGGCGATGCGGTGGACGAGGCCGTGCTCGGTGAGGAAGTCGAGGGCGCGATAGACCGAGACCGCGGCGACGCGCTTGCCCGGGGCGCTCAGGCGCTCGGCGATGTCGTAGGCGCCGAGCGGACGTCCCTCCTCGGAGACAACCTCCAGGGTGCGGCGGCGCAGCGTCGTGAATTGCAGGCCGAGATCCTGCGCCAGCCGCTCGGCCCGCGCGATCAGGTCGGCCGTGCGGGCGGGACCATGGGCGTGCCCGTCCTCGCCATGCGCGTGGCCGTGATGCCCGCAGGTTCCGTGCTCGTCCATCCGACACCCTCCCGCGCCGTCCTACCCTACCTGGGCGGCGGTTGACAGGCCCCGCCTGTTACAGTGTAACGATCCGCCCTGGGGCGCCAGCCGGCCGCCCTCCATATGGGGTTCGCGCAGGCGCCCGCCGAGGGCGCGGACCGAACCCGAGCGACCGATTCGCCGATGCCGCATTCCCACGCCCCCGACCTGCGGGCCGATGCCGCCCCGCGCCCTCAGGCCGCGCCGTTCTCGTTGCTGCGAGTCGGCGTCGGTCCACGCCTCGCCATGGCCGCCGCGCTGGCGGCGGCACTTTGGGGCCTGATCGGCTGGGCGACCGCGTGACGGCGCCGCTTCGACATCTCGCGCCAGGGAGCGCCTCAAAGCCGGCCACGGGCGGTGGGGCCCTGGTCTTCCGCGGCCTCACCCTCGGCTATGCCCGCCATCCGGCGGTGCATCACCTCGACGGCACGATCGCGCCGGGATCGCTCACCGCGGTGGTCGGGCCGAACGGTGCCGGCAAGTCGACCCTGCTCAAGGGCATCATGGGCGAAATCGCGCCGCTCGAGGGCGAGGTCGCCCGGGCGGGCCTCGCCCGGCAGGACATCGCCTACCTGCCGCAGGCCGCCGAGATCGACCGGGCCTTCCCGATCGGCGTGTTCGACCTCGTGGCGATGGGGCTGTGGCGCCGGGTCGGGCCGTGGCGCTCGTTGAAGCCGCACCGGGCCGCCGTCGAGGCGGCTTTGGCGGCGGTCGGGCTCACCGGCTTCGAGCGCCGGCCGATCGGCACCCTGTCGGGCGGCCAGCTGCGCCGCGCCCTGTTCGCCCGCGTCCTGCTCCAGGATGCCCGGGTGATCCTGCTCGACGAGCCCTTCGCGGCGATCGACGCGCGCACCACCGAGGAATTGCTGGACCTGGTCCATGGCTGGCACGCGGAGGGGCGCACCGTGGTGGCGGTGCTGCACGATCTCGACCAGGTCGCCCGCCACTTCCCCTCGACCCTGCTGCTCGCCCGCGAGGCGGTGGCCTGGGGGCCGACGCACGAGGTGCTGACCGCCGACAACCTGCGCCGCGCCCGCCGGCTCTGCGAGGCCTGGGACGAGGACGCCCCGGTCTGCCGCGCCCCGGCCGCCGCGCCGCACGACCACCCGTCGCACGACCACGCGTCGCACAGCCACGGCGCGCCGGGTCGCGACCACAGCCACGGGCACGCCGCGTGATCGATTTCCTGACGGCGCCCTTCGTGGAGTTCTCGTTCATGCGCCGGGCGCTCGCCGGCTGCGTCGCCCTGTCGGTCGGCGCGGCGCCGGTCGGGGTCTTCCTGACCTTGCGCCGGATGAGCTTGATGAGCGAGGCGATGAGCCACGCCATCCTGCCCGGCGCGGCAATCGGCTTCCTGTGGGCCGGCCTGTCGCTGCCGGCGATGACGCTCGGCGGCCTCGTCGCCGGCCTCGCCGTGGCGCTCCTCTCCGGCCTCATCGCCCGCTCGACGGTCTTGCGCGAGGATGCGAGCCTGGCGGCGTTCTACCTCATCTCGCTCGCCGCCGGCGTGCTGCTGATCTCGGCCCGGGGCTCGTCGATCGATCTCCTGCACATCCTGTTCGGCACGGTGCTGGCCCTCGACGACGACGCCCTGGTGCTGCTCGGCGGCATCGCCACCGTGACCCTCGCGGGACTTGCCGTCGCCTACCGGCCGCTGGTGATGGAATGCGTCGATCCGCTGTTCCTGCGCTCGGTCGGCCGGGCGAGCGGGCCGGTGCATTACGGCTTCCTCGCCCTGGTGGTGCTCAACCTCGTCGGCGGCTTCGCGGCACTCGGCACCCTGCTCGCCGTCGGGCTGATGCTGCTGCCGGCGATCACCGCCCGGTTCTGGGCCCTCGACCTCAGCGGGCTGATGCCGGCAGCGGTGATCCTGGCGCTGGCGGCGAGCGTGGCCGGGCTCCTCGTCTCCTATTATGCCAGCCTGCCGACCGGGCCGGCGATCGTACTCGCCGCCGGCGTTCTCTACATCGCCTCGATGCTGCTCGGGCCCCGCGGCGGCCTGGTCTGGCGGCTCCTGCCCGCCCGTCACCTGGAAGCGTGACTCACCTGGACTCGGGCGGCCGCGCCGGCTCGCCCCTTTGCGCCGCCCGCCGGCAGGCATCGGAGCAGTAGCGCACCTCGTCCCAGACCCGCTCCCACTTCTTGCGCCAGGCGAAGGGCCGGCCGCACTGGGCGCACAGTTTCTGCGGCAGGTCGCCCTTGCGGCGCATCTTCGGCATCGGGGGTCAGCGTCCGGTCTTGTCCGCATCGGCGAGCGGGATGGCGCTCCAGCGGGTGATCTGCACGTAACCGTCACGGGCCGCCACCAGGATCTGGCGGCGGTAGGAATGCACCACCGTGCCGGGGGCGTGGCGGTGGCCCTCGGTCCAGCCGCTCGCCTCCTGCACGAAGACGCGGTTGTCGTTGACCCGCGCCAGGGTCTCGATGGCGCCGAAGGCCCGCACCCGGCGCAGGATCGCCGCCACCGGCTGGCGGAAATCGAGGGTCCGGTCGAGGTCGGTGACCCGCGGCCAGTAGGCGCCGTCGCCCTGCGGCTCGGCCTTGCGCCACAGGCCGGGCAGATCCCGGGCGATCGGCCCGCGCGCGAGCCGCACCGCCGCCATCTGGCAGCGCGTCAGCAAGGTCTCGTGCGTTTCGGTGCCGGAGATCGGGAAGACGTCCTGGGCCAGGATGTCGCCGATATCGAACCCGCCCTCGGCCAGCACGTGGGCGGTCACGCCCCAGCTCTCGTACGAATCGAGGATGGCGCGGAACAGCGGGTAGGGCCCGCGCCCGTCCGGCAGCGGCGAGGGATGGATGTTGAGGGCGTAGCGCACCCGGCCCGGCCAGCCGGTGACCAGCCACGGATACCCCGCCACCACCAGCGCCCAGTCGCGCCCGTGCTCGGCCGAGAGGGCCTCGATGTCGGCGACGCGGATGCGCGAGAGCTGGATCGGCACCCTGTGCCGCCGGGCGAGCGCCACCACCGTCTCGTTCTGGTCGTAGATCCCGTCGCAGGGGCGGGAGAACAGCTTGATGGGCTGCCAGCCCGACGCGACCAGCCCCTCGAACACACCGCCCAGGAAATCGATTCCCGCGAAGGCGAATTTCACGTCGCGAACTCCCTGCACCCCGACGTCCGGTAGCGCCACGCGCCCTAGCTAGGGGTGTGTTATGGGCAGTCGCAGGAGAGTCGCAATGGTGCGTGTGTTAGCCGATGTTTCGCACAGGCTCTCACGAGGCTGACCTTTGTCGCGTACCCTCCGCCTCGTCCTCGGCGACCAAGTCCATCCGCGGCTGGCCACCCTCACCGACCTCGATCCCGCCGCCGACACGGTGCTGATGGTCGAGGTTCTCGAGGAGGCGACCTATGTGCGCCACCACAAGCAGAAACTGGTGCTGGTCTTCTCCGCCATGCGCCACTTCGCGGCCGAGCTGCGCGAGCGCGGCGTCACGGTCGATTACGTCGCCCTGGAGGATCCGGAGAATGCCGGCTCGTTCACCGGCGAGGTAGGACGCGCCATCGACCGCCACCGGCCCGACCGCATCGTCGTGACGGAACCCGGCGAGTGGCGGGTCGAGGCGATGATGCGGGATTGGGAGGAGCGGTTCGGGCTGCCGGTCGAGATCCGGGACGATACCCGCTTCCTGTGCCCGCGCCCGGTCTTCGCCCGATGGGCGGAGGGGCGCGAGGCCCTCCGGATGGAGACCTTCTACCGCGCCATGCGCCGGCGCACCGGCTTCCTGATGGAGGGGCGCGAGCCGGCGGGCGGGCGCTGGAACTTCGACCACGACAACCGCCGCCGCCTGCCCGCGGACCACGCGGTGCCGGAGCGCCGCCGCTTCCCGCCCGATGCGGTGACGCGCGAGGTGATGGATCTCGTCGGCCGTCGCTTCCCCGACCATTTCGGCGATCTCGACGGCTTCGCCTGGCCGGTGACGCGCACGGAGGCGCTGGAGGCCCTGCGGCACTTCCTGGACGACTGCCTGGCCGGGTTCGGCGATTATCAGGACGCGATGCGGTCCGGCACGCCGTTCCTCTATCACGGGCTGGTCGCGCCCGCCCTCAACCTCGGCCTTATCGATGCCGAGGAGGTCTGCCGCGCCGCGGAGGGCCGCTGGCGCGAGGGTTCGGCGCCCCTCAACGCCGTCGAGGGCTTCATCCGCCAGATCCTCGGCTGGCGCGAATACGTGCGCGGGCTCTACTGGGCCCGGATGCCGGAATACCCCGAGACCAACGCGCTCGATGCCACCCGCGACCTGCCGTGGTTCTACTGGTCGGGCGAGACCGACATGGCCTGCCTCGCCGAATGCGTGCGGGACACCAGGGCCCACGCGCATGCCCACCACATCCAGCGCCTGATGGTGCTGGGCAATTTCGCGCTTCTGGCCGGCCTCGCCCCGCGCCAGGTCGAGGAATGGTTTCTGGTGGTCTATGCCGATGCCTATGAATGGGTGGAATTGCCCAACGTCCACGGCATGGCTTTGTGGGCCGATGGCGGGCTCCTCGGCTCCAAGCCCTATGCGTCGTCCGGCGCCTATATCGACAGGATGTCGGATTACTGCCGGGCTTGCGCCTACGACGTGAAGGCGAAGACCGGCGAGACGGCCTGCCCGTTCAACTACCTGTACTGGAACTTCCTGATCGCGAACGAAGATCGCTTGCGCGGCAACCCGCGCCTCGCCATGCCCTACCGCACCCTCGATACGATGGCGCCGACGCGGCGCAAGGCGATCGTGGCGGATGCCGGCCGCTTCCTCGATTCGTTGAGCGGGTCAGAGCGGCAGCCAGGCGGTGAGCGTGCCGTAGGCGCCCGGGCGCCGGATCTGTTCCTCGTAGACCCAGCCCGCGGAGACGCGAAAGCTTAAACGGGCAATGGCGAAATCGGTGGCGTGGAGGCCGAGGCTCCATTTCCGGTAGCCGGTCCGGTCGGCGTAGAGCGCCGCCTCGGGCCCCAGATAGGCCGCGCTCCATTCCGGCACCCGGATGCCCCAGGAGACCCGGCCCCAGGCGCTCCAGCGGGCGGTGCCGGCGATCAGCGTCGTGGTCAGGAGCGTCGTCTCGGTCGGCCGGGCCCACAGCTCGCCCTGCACCCGCGCCCCGATTCGCGGCGTGGGCAGCTTTCTCGTACCGGGGCTGTCCAGCACCTCGAAGGCGATTTCGGGCCCGGCGAACAGCGCGGCGACACCCCAATCGCGCACCCATTGCCAGCCCGCGACGGCACCGGCCTGGACGGTATGGCGCAGGGTCCGGGGCGGAGTCAGCCCGGCCTTCCCCCGCGGATCGCCCCACCAGTCCCGCTCCGGCCGCAGGCCGTAGCCGAGGGTCGCCAGGGTCACGAACCCGTCCCGGCCGATCCCGCCCGGTGCGACCTTGGCCCCGGCGCTGACGAAGGTCGAGCGGCCGGCATCCAGGCTGCCGAACAGCACGGTCCGTACCTCCTCGCGCTCGTCGGCGAGGGCGCCCTCCGGACAGGCGAGGCTGACTGCTGCATAGAGCAGGGCTGGACGAGCGCGGAGAAGAGGCACGGCGGCCGGGCTTGACGTTGCGAATATGGAAATATCTTTTCCATCAAACGCAACGTCAAGTGGCAGTCGGGACTACGTCACAGATTCGCGTCATCGCCCGCGGCCTCGCCCGAAGACGGCCACGCTGCCGAATCTCGTCGAGAGCCTTCGTCTCCGGAAGGACCCTGGCGCGGAACGAACGCACGGACACGCCCCGGCGCTGTCAGCACTCGCGCGGATAGGCTGCTATTACCTGAAAAATCAACGTATTAGCTTCTGTTTTCGCTTGAGCGTAACCATTGATTAACCGCATCATCGGACGCTTGGTCGGCAAAGCGCTGTGCACCCCAGAAGGATCGTCTAACGCTCAGGAGGTTCCATGGTCTCCAAGGAGTTTCGGCAGCAGATCGAGGGTTACGGCCTGACCACGGCGCATATCCTCTACCGCATTCCCGATCATCCCGGCGTGCTGCAGACCTACGTCTGGCAGGATTACGACCTCGCCCCGCGCTTCCCGGTGCTCAACGGCTTCCTGGATTTCTGGAAACGCGAGCTGGACGGGCCGTTGCACTCGGTCCGGGTGGCGCATTCGCACCTGATCAAGCCGGCGGAATTCCGCGCCGTGAACGGGGTGCTGACGCTGCACTGAATCGGGCGGCGCGGCGTTTTTTTGGCGCTTTGCCCTACGATTGCCCGGTTGACCGTGTGTGAGGCCCTCAACGGTCGCGCTCTGGCAGCGCGGCGCTCACGTCGGTGAACCATGCACAGGCGCATCCTCTCCGCGGCCGGACCGCTTCGACGGCGGCTCGGGCCCCTTCTCGCCGCAGGCCCGGCCCGCGCCGATCTCGGCGCGGGGACCACCCATGCGCGCGGGTTGGCCCGAGCGGCGGAGTGGGCTAGAGGGAGCCGCGCGACCCCGGCCCGGGCCGCAGCGACTCCGGCGGCGAGCGTCGCGCCCTCGTTCGAGGGTCCCGCGGTCCCGCCGGGCAGCGCCTCCCCGGCACCGGACGACCAGAGCCCCGTGACCCAATTCGCCCGCACCTCCGAGGTCCTGACCGTCCTCGCCGCCCAGGAAACCGAGCGGCTGACCGTCGGCGACATCGTGGCGGTCCTGCGCGACCGGGCCTTCGCGCTCCTCGTCGTGCTGCTCGGCCTGCCCAATTGCCTGCCGATGCCGCCGCCCATCCCGCTGATCTGCGGCCTGCTCCTCGCCCTCGTGGCGGCGCAGATCGCCGCCGGCATGTCGGCGCCCTGGCTGCCGCGGGCGCTGCTGGGCCGCTCGATCGCCCGGTCCGACCTGCAGCGGGCGGTCTCCCGCGCGGTGCCGCTGCTGCGCCGGCTCGAGCGCTGGTCGCGGCCGCGGCTGCGGGTGTTCGAGAACGACATCGGCATGCGCACCATGGGGGTGCTGATCCTGGCACTCTCCCTGGTGCTGATCGTCGCCGCTCCCCTGGTCGGCCAGATTCCGCTCGGCCTCGCCGTGACCCTGGTCGGCCTCGGCCTCGTCGAGCGCGACGGCATCGTGGTGGCGGCGGGTCTCGGCGTCGGCGTGCTCGGCGTGGCCCTGAATCTCGGCTTCGTCTATGCGGTGTTCACCGCCGTGATGGGGCTTCTGAACCTCGGTGCGGCCGCGGCGGCGTGAGGCGGCCCCTCACGTCCCGATGAGGTCCGGGGCCCGGCCGGGTTGCTCGGCGTTGCGTTGGTCGCGGTCGGGCGCCCTGGCGCGTCCGGCCATGGCCCATGTGGTGCCTCAAGCGGACCGACGCGATGTCCCTCTCGATCAATCTCCCGTTGATCCTCTCGGCGGCCTTCGTCGCCAGCGCCAGCCCCGGCTCGGCGACGCTGGCGATCGCCGACACCGCGATGCAGGCCGGACGCCGCACCGGCCTCGCGCTCGCGCTCGGCGTCGTGACCGGCTCCCTGACCTGGTCGATCGCCGCGGCACTCGGGCTGGCGGCGGTCATGGCATCGAGCGTCTGGATGATCGAGGGAATGCGCCATTGCGGCGGCGCCTATCTGCTGTACCTCGCCTACAGGTCGGCGCGCAGCGCGATCCGCGGGCCGGTGGCTCGGCCGCCCGACGCCGTCGAGGGCTCGGTCTCGCGGGCCTACGCCAAGGGCCTCGCCCTGCACCTGACCAACCCCAAGGCGATCCTGTTCTTCGGCTCGCTCTACACGCTGGGCCTGTCGCCCCGGACCTCGCCGGCGGAACTGGTGCTGGTGATCGCCGCCATCGGCCTGCAGAGCGCCCTGATCTTCACCGGGTATGCCTGGCTGTTCTCGAACGGCCGGATGGCCCGCGGCTACCTGCGCCTGCGACGCTGGTTCGAGGGCGCCTTCGCCCTGCTCTTCGCCGGGGCGGGCCTGCGGGTTCTCACCGCGCGGCTGCCGATCTGAGCGGTCACCGCCCGCGCGAGTCAGGTCAGGCCCGCCAGGGCGGCCGGCGTATCGACGTCGATCAGGACCCCGGCCTCGTCCACCGGCAACTCAAAGACATCGTCGCGTCGCGCCAGTAGCGGGCCGGCGCCGCGGTCACCGTCGAGGGTGGCGATCCCCGGTCCGAGGAGACGGCGGTTGAGCAGTACCGGGTTGCCGCGCCGCCCGTCCCGCACCGGCACCACCGCGGACGGAGCGACGGATGCGGAGCGAAAACCCTCGGCGAGCCGCACCAGCAGGCCGGGCCCGACCCGCGGCATGTCGCCGAGGAGAACCAAAGCCGCCGTGATCTCGCCCGGCAGGGCATCGAGCCCGGCGCGGAGCGAGGTCGACAGGCCCTCAGCGTAGTCCGGATTCTCGACGACCGTGAGCGGCAGGCCGGCGAGGGCCGCGCGAATCTGCTCACCCGCATGGCCGAGCACCGCCACCACCGGGCCGAGACCCGCCGCCACCGCCGCTTCCGCCGCGTGGCGCACCAGGGGCTTGCCGTCCAGCGGGCTCAGGAGCTTCGGGTTCGCGCCGAAGCGGGTGCCGCGGCCAGCGGCGAGCAGCACCGTGCCGACCGGCTCAGGCATCATCAGTGCTCTCCCCGCCGTCCCGCGGCTGGGGCCGCGACACGATCTCCATCAAAAGTCCGCCGACCCCGAACCCGACGATGTCGTCGCGGGTGACCGGCAGGCCGGCGAGCAGGCGCTGGAGCACCCAGTCAAAGCCGTTCTCCTTCGGCGAACGGGCGCAGCCAGGCGCCCCGATCACCGGCGCCTCACCCAATCGGCCGAGCAGCAGCAGATTGCCGGGATCGACCGGCATGCCGAGATGGTCGACGATGCCGCCCGCGGCCTCGATCCCGGCCGGGATCACGTCGCGCCGGTCTGCGATCGCCGAGGCGCCGAACACCACGGCTAGCTCCGCGCCGTCCCGCTCGATCGCCTCGCGCAGAGCCCGGGCGACCGCGCCGGATTCGTGCGGCACCCGGGCCTCGCCGACGATACGGGCGCCTGCCGGGCCCAGGCGGGCGTCGAGGGTGCGAAGGGTCTTGTCGACCACGCTCGGCTTCAGCCCGGGCAGCACGGTCGAGATCGCCGCGACCCGCGTCAGGCGGTAGGGGGCGACCCGGATCGCCGGTGCGGCCACAGCGAGGGCCCGGTCGAGGACCGCACCCGGCACCGCGTAGGGGATGATCTTGACGGTCGCCACCATCTCGCCGGGCACCACCGGCTTGAACGGCACCAGGGTCGCCAGCGTCACCGCCTCGTCGACGCGGTTGACGGCCGCGATCACCGCTTCGTCGAGGACGAGCAGGCCGGCTTGCGACGCGTGGAGATTGGCCCGGCCGGTGAAGGGCGGCTCGACGGCGACGCCCGGCCCGGCGACGGCCGCCGCGAGCCGATCCGCCGCCGCGTCCTCGCCGACATCGCCCGGTTCGAGCGCCACCGCCACCACCTCGCCGATCCCGGCGGCTTCAAGCCGCGCGGCCTCGTCCGGGGTGATCGTCCGGCCCTTCTTCACCACCGCCTCGCCCGCGCGCACCGAATGGGCGGCGATCAGCCCGACGGCTTGTGCGATCGGAACCGGGCCGAACCTCATGCGGGGGCCCGGCGGCGATCCTGGCGCAGGGCCGCGATCACCTGGGCCAGCACCGAGACGGCGATCTCCGCCGGGCTGACCGCCCCGATATCGAGGCCGATCGGCGCGGCGATGCGGGCGATCCGCTCATCCGTGAGACCGGCGGCGGTCAGGCGCTCGACGCGCTTAGCATGCGTCTTTCGCGAGCCCAGCGCCCCGACATAGAAGCACTCGGCCTTCAGCGCCGCGATCAGCGCCGGATCGTCGATCTTCGGGTCGTGGGTCAGGGCCGCGACCGCCGTATAGCGATCGAGCGGCGGCAGCTGCGCCAGGGCGTCGTCCGGCCACAGTGCCAGGAGCGGCACGTCGGGAAACCGCTCCGGCGTCGCGAAGGCGGTGCGCGGATCGATGATGGTGACGTCGAGGTCGGTCGCCTGCGCCATCGGCGCGAGCGCCTGGCTGATATGGACGGCGCCGATCACCACGAGGCGCGGCGGCGGCACCTGCACGGTGAGGAACAGCGAGCGCCCCTCCGCCTCGACGGTCCCGCTCTTGCCCGAGCGGAATCGGGCCGCCAGCTCGGCCGCCAGCGGATCACCTTCGGCTTGAGCCTCGCGTACCAGGCGCTGGGAGCCGTCGGCGGTATCGGTGACCAGGATAACGGCGCGGCGGGCGGCGCGCTCCCGGTTCATCTCCCGCAGGATGTCGAGCTTCACGCGACCGGCTCGACCAGCACGCGGATGCGCCCGCCGCAGGACAGGCCGACCCGCCAGGCGGTCTCGTCGGCGACGCCGAATTCGAGCACCCGGGGCTTGCCGTCCTCGATCACGTCGGCGGCCTCGGCGATGACCGCGCCCTCGACGCAGCCTCCCGAGACCGAGCCGAGGAAGTTGCCTTCCTGGTCGATGATGAGGTGGCTACCGACCGGGCGCGGGGCCGAGCCCCAGGTCTCGATCACGGTGGCGAGCGCCACGCCGCGGCCGGCCTCGCGCCAGGCCTCGGCAGTGGCGAGGATGTCTGTGTCCGTCGACAGCATCGGGCAAAATCTCCGGGACGGTCAGCCCCGCCACAACAGTTAGGTGTCAGCCGGCCTCGCGCAACCATGCCTTCGGCTCGCGGCCGCGCGGCTGGTGCGCGCCGAGCGCGCGGCAGAGGTCCGCCATCGCCGACAGGCTATGGATCGGCCGGAAATCGTCGACATGCGGCAGCATCGCCCGGATGCCGCTGGCCCGGGCGGAAAAGCCCTCGAAGCGCAGCAGCGGGTTGAGCCAGACCAGCCGTCGGCAGGAGCGGCGCAGGCGGTCCATCTCGTGGGTCAGCTCCGGCGTCACCTCGCGCTCCAGCCCGTCGGTGAACAGCAGCACCACCGCGCCGCCGCCGAGCACCCGGCGCGACCAGTGCCGGTTGAACAGGTGCAGCGCCTCGGCGATGCGGGTGCCGCCCTCCCAGTCCTGCGCCCGGGCGCTGGCCCGCGCCAGCGCCTCGTCGGGATCGCGGCGGGTGAGTTCCCGGGTGATGTTGGTGAGCCGCGTCGCGAAGACGAAGCTATGAACCCGCCGCTGCTCGGACAGGGCGTGCAGGAAATGCAGGAACAGACGCGAATACTCCGCCATCGAGCCGGAGATGTCGCAGAGCGCCACGATCGGCGGCGGCCGCTCCCGCGGCGCCCGGAAGGCGAGATCGATGGCCCCGCCCGCCCGCACCGTGCGCTGGAAGCTGCGGCGGGGATCGATGCGCCCGCGCGGGCGCGCCTCGAACCGCCGGGTCCGGGTCGCGTCGTCGGGCAGCCGGAGCGAGCCGATGAGCCGGCGGGCCTGGGCCACCTCCTCGGCGCTCATCTGGGCGAAGTCCTTGGCCTTCAGCACCTCGGCCTGCGACACCGACAGGGTGACGGTGGTGAGATCCTCTTCGGTGACCTTGGGCTTGGGCCGCTCGGATTTCGGCGACAGGGCGTCCTGCACCCGTAACGCCCCGGCAGTCGGGGGCTTGGGCGGCGCCTTGTCGGGGGCCACCGGCGACATCTGGGCGATCATCTTCTCGATGAGGTCGCGCCGACGCCAGAACAGCCGGAAGGCCTCCGCAAACAGCGTCGAGTGCTCGCGCCGGTGCACCAGCACGGCGTGCAGGGTCCAGTAAAAGTCCTCGCGGCTGCCGATCGCCGCGGCCTCGACCGCCTCGACGGCGTCGATCACGTCGCCGGGCCCGACCGGCACGCCGGCCGCGCGCAGGGCCCGGGCGAAATAGGCGATGTTGTCGGCAAGCCGGCCGGAGCCTGCGGGCGCGTCGCTCATCCGGCCGACGATCTCACCGCGTCGAGCAGCGCCTTGGCGCGCCCGCCCTGCATCGCCTGAATGTCGTCCTGGTACTTCAGGAGCACGCCGAGCGTGTCGATGACCAGCGTCGGATCGAGGGCTATGGCGTCGAGTTCGACGAGCGCGGTCGCCCAGTCCAGCGTCTCGGCGACGCCGGGCGCCTTGAACAGGTCCTCCTTGCGGATCGCCTGCACGAAGGCGACCACCTGGCGCGACAGGACCTCGGGCGCGTGCGGCAGGCGGGTGCGCAGAATCTGCAGCTCGCGCTCCGCATCCGGGTAATCGACCCAGTGATAGAGGCAGCGGCGCTTGAGCGCGTCGTGGATCTCGCGGGTGCGGTTCGAGGTCAGGATCACCAGCGGCGGCTCGGGCGCGCGGATCGTGCCGAGTTCGGGGATCGTGACCTGAAAATCCGACAGCACCTCGAGCAGGAACGCCTCGAAGGCCTCGTCGGTGCGGTCGAGTTCGTCGATCAGCAGCACCGGCGCCCCGCCCGCGCCCGGCTCCAGCGCCTGGAGCAGCGGCCGGCGGATCAGGTAGCGCTCGGAAAACAATTCGGATTCCAGCCGCTCGCGGTCGACGGCACCACCGGCCTCGGTGAGGCGAATCGCCATCATCTGGCCGGCATAGTTCCACTCGTAGACGGCCGCCGCGACGTCGAGCCCCTCGTAGCATTGCAGCCGGATCAGCGGCCGGCCGAGGGACTTTGCCAGCACCTTGGCGATCTCGGTCTTGCCGACCCCGGCTTCGCCTTCGAGGAAGAGCGGGCGCTGGAGCTTGAGCGACAGGAACACCACGGTGGAGAGCGCCCGGTCGGCGACGTAGCCGGCCGAGGAGAGCAGCGCCTGGGTGGCGTCGATGGAGGTGGGGAGATTCATCGTGGCGGGGGCTGCTTCTCGCGGGGGCGGTCGCGTCCGCCGATGGTATTCAAGTGGTGGGATATTGGAGCGGAACGCCGCCGATCCAGCCCCTCCCCCCTCTGCGGGCTAGCGGATTCACACTTCTCCTCTGAATGCTAACCCATTGAAGGTAAGCGCGCTTCCCCTCCCCCCGGCGATCCCGGGCTTGCCCGGTATCGCTGCAAGTTGTGGGGAGGGGCTAGGGGTGGGGGTGGTGCAGAAGGCACCGCTGAGCCTTATCTGGCACCACCCCCACCTCCGGCTCCTCCCCACAAGGGGGAGGAGAGGCGCGCTACCTTTGAGGGGAAAGCGCTCAAACCGAGATGTGTGAACACGCTAGCCTCTGCGGGGGGAGGGTGGCCTGCGGAGCAGGCCGGGAGAGGGGACGCCGCTTCCGGAGAAGTCGCGACCGTCATGAAGGGCGCCAAGTCCGGCACCGTCCGCGCTGCCCCTCTCCCGCCCCACTCCGTGGGGCACCCTCCCCCGCAGAGGGGGGAGGATTCTCACGCGCGCGTCGCGCCTTACCGATCCGCCGCCTTCTGCACGGCGCGCCGCGCCATCACGCCGATCAGGTGCGCGCGGTAATCGGCATCCGCGTGAATGTCGCTGTTGAGGCCGCTCGCGGACGGCGACATCCCCTCCAGCGACTTCGCGGCGAAGCGCTTGGCCAAAGCCTCCTCGGCCTCGGTCCAGCGAAACACACCGTTCGAGCCGGCACCGGTCACCGTGACGCGGATGTCGCTCGGACGCTTGGCCACGAACACGCCGACGAGGGCATAACGCGAGGCCGGGTTGCGGAACTTCTCGTAGGCCGCCTTGTGGGGAATCGGGAACGAGACGCCGGTGACGATCTCGCCCTCCTCCAGCGCCGTCTCGAACAGGCCGGTGAAGAATTCTTCTGCCGTGAGCTTGCGCTTGTTGGTGCTGATCGTGGCGCCGAGCGCCAGGCACGCCGCCGGGTAATCCGCCGCCGGATCGTTGTTGGCGACCGAGCCGCCGATCGTGCCGCGGTGGCGCACCGCCGGATCGCCGATCAGCGCCGCCAGCTCGGCGAGAGCCGGGATCGCCTCCTTCACGTCGTTGGACGCCGCCACCGCGCCGTGGGTCGTCATGGCGCCGATCGTGATCGAGCGCGGGCTGCGCTCGATACCGACGAGGTCCGGCACCTTGCCGAGGTCGATCAGCGTGCCGGGGGCGGCCAGCCGCTGCTTCATCGTCGGGATCAGGGTGTGGCCGCCGGCAACGAGCTTGGCATCCTCGCCGGCGAGCAGGCTGACGGCCTCCTTGAGGCTGGTCGGCTGGTGATAGGCGAAAGCGTACATGGGGCTCTCCAGACTTGATCTTATTCCGCGGCTTCCGGGCGCAGGTGGGGGCTGGCTTGCGCTGCCCGCCACACCGCCAGCGGGGTCGCCGGCATCGCGATGTTCTCGTGGCCGAGCGCGTCGGTGAGCGCGTTCATCACCGCGGCAGGCGCCGCGATGGCGCCGGCCTCGCCGCAGCCCTTGATGCCCAGCGGGTTCGACGGGCACGGCGTCACCGTCATGCCGACCTCGAACGACGGCAGGTCGGCCGCCCGCGGCATGCGGTAATCCATGAAGCTCGCGGTGACGAGCTGGCCGTCGGCATCATAGAGCGCGCCCTCGAACAGGGCCTGTCCGACGCCCTGCGCGATACCGCCATGGACCTGGCCCTCGACGATCATCGGATTGATGACGTTGCCGAAATCGTCGACCGCCGTGAACTTCTCGATCGTGACGACGCCGGTATCCGGATCGACCTCGAGCTCGCAGATGTGCATCCCGGCCGGGAAGGTGAAGTTGGTGGGGTCGTAGAACGCCCCCTCCTTCAGCCCCGGCTCGAGCTGCGCGCCGCTGAACTTGTGGGCGACGTAGGCCTGCAACGCCACTTCCCCGAAAGCGAGAGACTTGTCGGTGCCGGCGACCGAGAAGCGGCCGTCCTTGAACTCGATGTCGTCCTCGCCCGCCTCCATCGCGTAGGCCGCGACCTTGCGGCCCTTGGCCACCACCTTGTCGATCGCCTTGGCGATGGCCGACATGCCGACCGCGCCGGAGCGCGAGCCGTAGGTGCCCATGCCGAACTGCACCTTGTCGGTGTCGCCGTGGACGATGGTGACGCTCTCGATCGGCACGCCGAGCCGGTCGGAGACGAGCTGGGCGAAGGTGGTCTCGTGCCCTTGCCCGTGGCTGTGCGAGCCGGTCAGCACCTCGATCGACCCGGTCGGGTTCACCCGCACCTCGGCCGATTCCCACAGGCCCACGCCGGCACCGAGCGACCCGACCGCCTGCGACGGCGCGATGCCGCAGGCCTCGATGTAGGACGAGAAACCGATGCCGCGAAGCTTGCCGTTGCGGGCGCTCTCGCGCCGGCGCCGGGCGAAGCCCTTGTGGTCGGCGATCTCCAGCGCCTTGTCGAGGGAAGCGGAATAGTCGCCGCCGTCGTACATCATGATGACCGGCGTCTGGTGCGGGAAGCTCTTGATGTAGTTCTTGCGCCGGAACTTCGCCGGGTCCTGGTTCAACTCGCGCGCCGCGACCTCGACCAGCCGCTCGATGACGAAGGTCGCCTCCGGTCGCCCGGCGCCGCGATAGGCATCCACCGGCGCGGTGTTGGTGTAGACTCCGTCGACCTCGCAATAGATCGCCGGGATGTTGTATTGGCCGGATAGCAGCGGCGCGTAGAGGTAGGTCGGCACCGACGACGAGAAGGTCGACAGATAGGCGCCGAGATTGGCGATCGTGTGGACCTTGAGGCCTAAGATCTTGCCGCCCTCGTCCATTGCCAGTTCGGCATGGGTGACGTGGTCGCGGCCGTGCGCGTCGCACAGGAACGCCTCGGTGCGGTCGCTGGTCCACTTGACCGGCCGGCCGACCTTCTTCGCCGCCCAGACGCAGATCGTCTCCTCGGCGTAGATGAAGATCTTCGAGCCGAAGCCGCCGCCGACATCCGGCGCCACCACCCGCAGCTTGTTCTCCGGCGCGATGCCGATGAAGGCCGAGAGCACGAGGCGCGCCACGTGCGGGTTCTGGCTCGTGGTGTAGAGGGTGAAGGCTTCCTCGGCCTCGTCGTACTCGCCGACCGCCGCGCGGGGCTCGATCGGGTTCGGCACCAGGCGGTTGTTGACGATGTCGAGCTTGGTGACGTGCGCCGCACGGGCGAAGGCCGCCTCGACGTCGGATTGGTTGCCGAGATGCCAGTTGAAGACGGTGTTGTCGGGGGCAACGTCGTGCACCACCGTGGCGGCGCCCGCGGCCTTCGCGGTCTCGACCACGGCGGGCAGCAGGTCGTAATCGACGGTGATGGCCTCGGCGGCGTCCTTGGCCTGGGCCAGGGTCTCGGCGATCACCACCGCGACGTGGTCGCCGACATAGCGCACCTTGCCCTGGGCCAGCGCCGGATGCGCCCCGGCCTTCATCGGCGTGCCGTCCTTGGAATGGATCATCCAGCCGCAGATCAGGCCGCCGACCTTGTCGGCCGCCAAATCCTCGCCGGTCAGGATGCCGACGACCCCCGGCATCGCGGCGGCGGCCGAGATGTCGATGCCGCGGATTTCGGCATGGGCGTGGGGGGAGCGCAGGAAATACGCGTAGGCCTGGCCCGGACGGTTGTAATCGTCGACGTAGCGGCCCTTGCCGGTGATGAAGCGCTGGTCTTCCTTGCGGCGCACCGAGGCGCCGATACCCGTGGCGGTCATGGCGTGTATCTCCCGGATCTGGCCTCGCGGGCCGGCGCCGCGGGGCCGGCCTCGTTCTTGATGGCGTCTTGTTGTCGGTCCGGATGGCGCGGACGGATTTTTCGTAAAGCGCAGGTTTCAACCCTCCCCCCTCTGCGGGGGAGGGTGGCGAGCGAAGCGAGCCGGGAGAGGGGCAGCGCGACGCTGATCCAGGGGGCGCTCCTCATCGAGGCGCGACCTCTCCGGAAGCGTCGCCCCCTCTCCCGCCCGGCTCCGCCGGGCACCCTCCCCCGCAGAGGGGGGGAGGGTTCAGAAGCGTCGCACTACTCCGCCGCGACCTTCTGCGGCTCGGCCGCCATGTTCCCGGCGCCCGCCGCGATCGCCTTCACGATGTTGTGGTAGCCGGTGCAGCGGCAGATATTGCCTTCCAGCTCGTCGCGGATGGTGTGCTCGTCGAGGGAATTGCCCTTGCGGCGCACCAGATCCACGGCGGTCATGATCATGCCGGGGGTGCAGTAGCCGCATTGGAGGCCGTGATGCTCGCGGAAGGCCGCCTGCATCGGGTGCAGCTCGCCGCCCGACGCCAGGCCCTCGATGGTGGTGACCGATCGGCCATTGCACTGGACCGCCAGCACGGTGCAGGCCTTGATCGCCTCGCCGTCGAGATGGACCACGCAGGCGCCGCACTGGCTGGTATCGCAGCCGACATGGGTACCGGTGAGGCGGAGATTCTCACGCAGGTACTGCACCAGCAGCGTGCGCGGATCGATGTCGGCGGTCACGGCCTTGCCGTTCACCGTCAGGCTGACAGCGCTCATGGGTGACGTCCTCCTCCTGCCCCAAAGGCTTCTTGGCCGAAACCCGCGGGTCCTGTCCGTCGGACCCTGTCGCTCATGGTGGCCGGGCCGGCCTGCCTTTCTGGAATCGCTCGAATTCGAGTGTCAACCGGCCGGAAGCGCCGGTCAAGGCGCGGCGCTCCGACTTTTTGGCGCGCAAACCGGCCGTTTTCGCCCGGTTTCGGGCATTCTGCCGATTCGCCTCGCAGCAAATTGATCGCAGGCGATCGAAAGCGGCGTCAGGCCGCCGAGGTCTCGCCCCCCTCGCCGCCCTGCACCTCCTTGGCGAACGTGTCGAAGAAGTTGTCGGCGTATTTCTTCGCCACGCCGTTGATCAGGCGGCCGCCGAGCTGAGCGATCTTGCCGCCGACGCTGGCCTCGACGTCGTAGGTCATCTTCGTCTGGCCGCCCTCGGCGGGCTCCAGCCGCACCACCGCCCCGCCCTTGGCGAAGCCCGCGACGCCACCCTGGCCCTCGCCGGTGATGCGGTAGCCGTTCGGCGGGTCGATGTCGGTGAGCGTCACCTTGCCCTTGAAGGTCGCCTTCACGGGACCGACCGCGATCTTGGCCGACGCCTGCAGCTCGTTGTCCCCAACCTTCTCCAGGGTCTCGCAGCCCGGGATGCAGCGCTTGAGCACCTCGGGGTCGTTCAGCTTCTCCCACACGGTCTGCTGGTCGGCCGGCAGCAGCACCTCGCCGGTCATCGTCATCGCCATGGCGGCGCTCCCCCCTTGCTCGTGGTCAAACGGGCTTCCCGGGGAGGGTAGCGGAGCCGTAGCGTCGGGGCCAGCGGGGCTTTCGCACACCCGCCCGGCAACTCCGGATTGTCGAGTGGTGCGGTGCTTGCTAAGCCTCGCGCCAAGGGACGGTCGTGACACCCGGATGACGGGGCACGGCCAGGGAGGCCCGGGCGACAAGCCCGCGAATGGAGAACGTGACCGCATGGAGGTCTTCGCGCAGCAGCTCATCAATGGGCTGACGCTGGGGTCGATCTACGGCCTCATCGCCATCGGTTACACGATGGTGTTCGGTATCATCGGCATGATCAACTTCGCCCATGGCGACGTGTTCATGCTCTCGGCCTTCATCGCGCTGATCACCTTCCTGATCGTCACGACCTGGCTCGGCATCTCGTCGATCGCCCTGGCGCTGCTGATCGTCCTGATCTGCGCAATGGTGCTCACCGCCCTGTGGGGCTGGGCGATCGAGCGCGTGGCCTACCGGCCGCTGCGCGGCTCGTTCCGCCTGGCGCCGCTGATCTCGGCGATCGGCGTCGCGATCTTCCTGTCGAACTTCGTCCAGGTGGTGCAGGGCGCCCGCAACAAGCCGACCCCACCGATGATGCGCGAGGTGATCACGCTGTGGACCGGTGATAACGGTTACGCCGTGGCGCTCTCCTACAAGCAGATCATCATCATGCTGACCACGGTCTTCCTTCTCGCCGGGTTCTGGTACCTGGTGCAGAAGACGCCGCTCGGCCGGGCCCAGCGCGCCTGCGAGCAGGACCGCAAGATGGCAGCTTTGCTGGGCATCGACGTCGACCGCACCATCTCGCTGACCTTCGTGCTCGGGGCGGCCCTCGCTGCCGTCGCCGGCACCATGTACCTGCTCTATTACGGCGTCGTGTCCTTCGCGGACGGCTTCACCCCCGGCGTCAAGGCCTTCACGGCGGCGGTGCTCGGCGGCATCGGCAGCCTGCCCGGCGCGGTGCTCGGGGGCTTGCTCATCGGCCTCGTCGAGACCTTCTGGTCTGCGTATTTCTCCATCGAGTACAAGGACGTGGCGGCGTTCTCGATCCTCGCGATCGTGCTCATCTTCATGCCGTCCGGCATCCTCGGCCGGCCCGAGGTCGAGAAGGTCTGATGGCGAACCCGGCCAACACCCTGCCGGCGCCCAACGCCGCCGACCGCGCCGCCACCGACATGGCGGCGATCGTGAAGGACGCGGCTTTGTTCGCGCTCGTCACCTTCGGCCTCTGCTTTCCGATCGTCGCCTTCCGCACCGATCTGAGCCAGACCTCCGCCCTCGACCTGGTGCCGCGCTGGGGCCTCGTCGCGATCCTGTGCGGCATCGTCTTCGTCGGACGCCTCGCGCAAAGGCTGATCCTCGCCAACCGCGACGCCCGCCGGGCGCTGACCCCCTCGCCGGTCCAGGCGACGGAGGCGGTGCACGCCGAGCCGAACGCCTCGCAGAGGCTGTCGACCTACGCCCTGCCGGCCTTCCTCGGCGTGACACTGGCCTTCCCGCTGCTCGCCGTGCTCGGCACCGGGGGCCTCGGCGAATCCCGCTACTGGATCGACCTCGGCATCCTGATCCTCACCTACGTGATGCTGGGCTGGGGCCTCAACATCGTGGTCGGGCTCGCGGGCCTGCTCGATCTCGGCTACGTCGCCTTCTACGCCGTCGGCGCCTATTCCTACGCGCTGCTGTCGACGGTGTTCGGCTTGTCGTTCTGGGTCTGCCTGCCGCTCGCCGGCCTGTTCGCGGGCCTCTGGGGCATGGTGCTGGGCTTCCCCGTCCTGCGGCTTCGCGGCGACTACCTCGCCATCGTGACGCTGGCCTTCGGCGAGATCATCCGTCTCGTCCTCATCAACTGGACCGATTTCTCAGGGGGCGCCGCCGGCATCTCGTCGATCCCCCGCGCCACCTTCTTCGGCGTGCCGTTCACCGCGGACGAGGACGGGTTCGCGGCGAAGTTCGGGCTCGATTTCAGCCCGATGCACCGGGTGATCTTCCTCTACTACCTGATCCTGGCACTCGCCCTCATCACCAACGGCGTGACCCTGCGGCTTCGCCGCCTGCCGATCGGCCGGGCCTGGGAGGCCCTGCGCGAGGACGAGATCGCCTGCCGGTCGCTCGGCATCAACACCACCAACACCAAGCTCACGGCCTTCGCGCTCGGCGCGATGTTCGGCGGCTTCGCCGGCTCGTTCTTCGCGGTGCGCCAGGGCTTCGTCAGCCCCGAGAGCTTCAACTTCCTCGAGAGCGCGATCATCCTGGCGATCGTGGTGCTCGGCGGCATGGGCTCGCAGATCGGCGTCGCCGTCGCCGCAGTGGCGATGGTCGGCGGGCCGGAGATGCTGCGCAACCTCGGCTTCCTCAAGGCGGTGTTCGGCGAAGGCTTCGATCCGAACGAGTACCGCCTGCTGCTGTTCGGCCTCGCCATGGTGATCATGATGATCTGGCGCCCCCGCGGCCTGATCTCGGAACGCGCGCCCTCGATCGTGCTCAAGGAGCGCAAGCGCATCTCGGGCTCCCTCGTGAAGGAGGGCCACGGCTGATGTCGACCTCGATGTCCTCCGCTTCTCTCGCTTCCCCCCGCATGGCCGATCCGGTCCTGACGGTGGACCACGTCACCATGCGCTTCGGCGGCCTCGTCGCCGTCAACGACCTGTCGTTCAAGGTCGGCCGCGGCGACATCACGGCGCTGATCGGCCCGAACGGCGCCGGCAAGACCACGGTCTTCAACTGCATCACCGGCTTCTACAAGCCGACGGAAGGCATGATGACCCTGCGCCACCGCGACGGCGCGGAGTTCCTGCTGGAGCGGCTGCCGGGCTACGCGGTGAACCGGAACGCGCGGGTCGCCCGCACCTTCCAGAACATCCGCCTGTTCACCGGCATGACGGTGCTGGAGAACCTGCTGGTCGCGCAGCACAATCCCCTGATGCTGGCCTCCGGCTACACCATCGCGGGGCTGCTCGGCCTGCCGGCCTATCGCCGGGCCGAGAAGGCGGCGTTGGATCGGGCCAAGGCGTGGCTGGAGCGCATCCAGCTGATCGACCGGGCCGACGATCCGGCGGGCGCCCTGCCCTACGGCGACCAGCGTCGGCTCGAGATCGCCCGCGCGATGTGCACCGACCCGGTCCTGCTCTGCCTCGACGAGCCGGCCGCCGGCCTCAACCCACGCGAATCGCTGCTGCTCAACGATCTCCTGCGGGCGATCCGCGACGATTACGACACCTCGGTGCTCCTCATCGAGCACGACATGTCGGTGGTGATGGAGATCTCCGACCACGTCGTGGTGCTCGATTACGGCACCAAGATCGCCGACGGCACGCCCTCGGAGATCCAGAGCGACCAGAGCGTCATCGCCGCCTATCTCGGCGTCGAGGACGACGAGGTGGAGCAGGTCGAGGCGGAGGTGGGGGTATGACGTTCACAACCTGGGCCGCCTTCGCGGCCTCCTCGGCGATCCTGCTGGTCATTCCGGGCCCGACGATTCTCCTCGTCGTGTCCTACGCCATCGGCAGCGGCCTGCGGGCCGCCCTGCCGGCGGCGATCGGCGTCGCCCTCGGCGATCTGACCGCCATGACGCTGTCGCTGCTGGGCCTCGGCGCGTTGCTCGCGGCCTCGGCCACCCTGTTCACGGTGCTGAAATGGTGCGGTGCCGCCTACCTGGTCTGGCTCGGCATCAAGTTGTGGCGGGCCGGCAGCCAGTTCCAGGCCGCGCCGCGCTCCGGCGCGCCGGCCCTGCGGATGGTGGCGCATTCCTGGCTCGTCACCACGCTCAACCCGAAGAGCCTGACCTTCTTCGTGGCGTTCCTGCCGCAATTCCTCGATCCGCAAGGGGATCTCTTGACCCAGATGGTGGTGTTCGAGGTGACCTTCGTCGCCCTCGCCTTCCTCAACGCCCTCGCCGCCTCCCAGGCCCGCGGGTTCTTCGCCAAGCCGTCCCGGGTGCGGCTGATGAACCGCGTCGGCGGCAGCCTCCTCATCGGCGCCGGATTCGCCGCCGCCCGGAGCACCCCGTGAGCGTCGCCGGCATCAACGTCCTGGTGGACGAGACCCGCGCCCGGCAAGCCGGGTCCCGGTCCCCCCTCCTCACCGTGCGCGGGGTGAAGACCTATTACGGCAACATCATCGCGCTCAAGGGCGTCGATCTCGACGTCAACGAGGGCGAGATCGTCACGCTGATCGGCGCCAACGGCGCCGGCAAGTCGACCCTGATGATGACGATCTTCGGCTCCCCCCGGGCGCGCGAGGGCACCATCACCTATGCGGGCCGGGACATCACCAAGATGCCCACCCACGAGATCGCCCGGCTCAACCTGGCGCAATCGCCGGAGGGGCGGCGGATCTTTCCGCGCATGACCGTCTACGAGAACCTGCAGATGGGAGCCGCCGTCAATGGCGGCGCCCATTTCGAGCAGGACCTGGAGCGGGTCTGTGCGATATTCCCGCGCCTGAAGGAACGGCTCTACCAGCGCGGCGGCACGATGTCGGGCGGCGAGCAGCAGATGCTGGCGATCGCCCGCGCCCTGATGAGCCGGCCGCGGCTGCTGCTGCTCGACGAGCCGTCGCTCGGCCTGGCGCCGCTCATCGTCAAGCAGATCTTCTCCGCCATCAAGGAGCTGAACGAGCGCGACGGCATGACGGTCTTCCTCGTCGAGCAGAACGCCTACCACGCCCTCAAGCTGGCGCATCGCGGCTACGTCATGGTGACGGGCACGATCACGATGTCGGGCACCGGCAAGCAACTCCTCGACGACCCGTCGGTGAAGGCCGCCTATCTCGAAGGGGGACGGCACTGATGCAGGGATTCCTCCACGAGGAGAGCACGATCTGGCTCTTCCTGCTCGTCACCGTGGTGATGGGCGGCTGGATGGCCTGGATGATCGGCCGCGGCATCGCGCTCGGCTGGAAGCCGTACTGGCAGGCGGTGGTCTCGCTGCTGCTGCTCGGCTTTGCCGTGCGCTTCATCCACTACGCCTTGTTCGGGGGCACGCTCCTGTCGCCGTACTACTACGTCGTCGACACGATCGTGCTACTGATCATCGGTTCGGCCGGCTACCGTGCCACCCGCGCCCGGCAGATGACGACGCAGTATCGCTGGCTCTACGAGCGCAGCGGCCCGCTCTCCTGGCGGGCGAAGGCTTAAGCCCCACGCCCCCTGTTCCTGCGCCCCGCGACGGGTGCAGGATGCGGGCGATCCGGAGCGTTCATCGCCCCGGCAACCGATCCGGGGTCCCCACGCCCCGGTTTCCCGGCCGAAAGGGCCTGCGAGCCCGCCGTGACCGTCGATCCAGAGGAGTATTGAGATGAAGCGCACGCTACTGGCCGGCTTCGCCCTCGCGGCCACCGTCGCCTGGGCCGGATCGGCGCAGGCCCAGATCAAGCTCGGCGTGGCCGGCCCGATCACCGGCCCCAACGCCGCCTTCGGCGCCCAGCTCAAGAACGGCGCCGAGCAGGCCGTCGAGGACATCAACAAGGCCGGCGGCATCAACGGCCAGAAGATCGTCCTGGTCGTCGGTGACGATGCGTCGGATCCGAAGCAGGGCGTCTCGGTCGCCAACAAGTTCGCCGCCGAGGGCGTGAAGGCCGTGGTCGGGCACTTCAACTCCGGCGTCTCGATCCCGGCCTCCGACGTCTACGCCGAATCCGGCATCGTCGAGATCACCCCGGCCTCGACCAACCCGAAATTCACCGACCGCAAGCTGTGGAACACCTTCCGCACCTGCGGCCGCGACGACCAGCAGGGCGCGGTCGCCGGCGCCTACCTGGCGGACAAGTTCAAGGGTAAGAACATCGCCTTCGTCAACGACAAGACGCCCTATGGCCGTGGGCTGGCCGACGAGACCCTGAAGGCCCTGAAGGCCAAGGGCGGCAAGGACGTATTGTTCGAGAGCATCAACCCGGGCGAGAAGGACTATTCGGCCCTCGTCTCGAAGCTGAAGCAGGCCAAGGCCGACGTGGTCTATTACGGCGGCCTGCACACCGAGGCCGGCCTGATCGTGCGCCAGATGCGCGACCAGGGCCTCAACGCCCCGCTGATGAGCGGCGACGGCATCACCGACAAGGAATACGCCCAGATCGCCGGCCCCGGCGCCGACGGCACGCTGATGACCTTCGCGCCGGATGCCCGCAAGAACCCCAACGCCAAGGACGTGGTCGCGGCCTTCAAGGCCAAGAACATCGACCCGGAAGCCTACACCCTCTACTCCTACGCCGCCGTCCAGATCCTGAAGGACGCCATGACGGCCACGAAGTCGGCCGACGGCAAGAAGGTCGCGGCCTACATGCATGAGGGAAAGCCGTTCAAGACCGTGATCGGCGACATCGCCTACGACAAGAAGGGTGACATCACCCGTCCCGACTACGTGATGTACATGTGGAAGAAGGGCAGCGACGGCCGGATCGACTATACCGGTAACGAGCTGACCCAATAATAAGTTAAAGCTCCATCAGGCCGGCTCGGCGCCTCGTGCGCCGAGCCTTTTTTATGGTCAGGCTTCGGCTGATTTTCGTGTCTGGCGAGGATCGGCCGATCTCGAGCCCTCCGCGTCATTCCGGGCTCCGCTGCGCGGCCCCGGAATGATACCAACGGTCGTTGGAAACGACCTTTGGTTCCGTTCTCGAATTTTCGCCAAGCCTCTGGCTTGAAATCGAAAATTCGAGTTGGATCAATGGCCCGATGCGTCAGCATCCTGGGCCATTGGTATGACGCGGAGATTTGTCGGCGTTTATGCCAGATCGATTTCCCGTGTGATGTGATTTGCGCGGAGCGTGAACCATGCACGGGGCAGCGGAGGCCTGCCCATGCGCGGCGCTTGTCCAGCCCCCGCTCCCGTGCTCCGCTGCCGCGACCGTGCAGGAACCCCCGATGCCTCCGTCCGATCTCGTCATGATGCGTGCCACCGATCTCGCGCGGGCGATCCGCGACCGGGCCGTCTCGGCCCGCGAGGTGATGCAGGCCCATCTCGACCAGATCGCCCGCCACAACCCGTCGGTGACCGCGATCGTCTCCCAGCGTGATCCGGATATCCTGCTCGCCGAGGCCGAGGCCGCCGACCGGGAACTGGCGGCGAACGGCCCGCGCGGGCCGCTGCACGGGCTGCCGCACGCGGTGAAGGACCTCTCGGCGACGGCCGGGATCCGCACCACGCAAGGATCCCCGCTCTTCCGCGACACCGTGCCGGAGACCGATGCGATCCACGTCGCGCGGCTGAAAAGCGCCGGTGCGATCCTGATCGGCAAGACCAACGTGCCGGAATTCGGCCTCGGCTCGCACAGCACCAACCCGGTCTTCGGCACGACCCGCAATGCCTACGACCCGGCGAAGGCCGGCGGCGGCTCGAGCGGCGGGGCCGGGGTGGCGCTGGCGCTCCGCATGGTCCCGCTCGCCGATGGCAGCGACCATGGCGGCTCGCTGCGCAACCCCGCCGCCTGGAACAACGTGCTGGGCCTGCGCCCCGCCGCCGGCCGGATTCCGAACAGCACCGACGAGGTCTTCCTGCCCCAGCTCGGAGTCCTCGGGCCGATGGCGCGCTGCACCGCCGATCTCGGCCTGCTGCTCTCGGTCCAGGCCGGTGACGATCCGCGCACGCCGAACGCGATCCGCCAGAACCCCGCCGGCTTCGCCACCATCCGGCCGCGTGAGCTGAAGGGCCTGCGCATCGGCTGGATCGGCGATTACGGCGGGCACCTGGCCTTCGAGCCCGGCGTGCTCGACCTCTGCGAGACCGGCCTGAAAGTCTTCTCCGACCACGGTGCCGTAGTCGAGCCGGTCCTGCCGCCCTTCGATCCGGAGGCGATCTGGCGCGCCTGGGTGACCTTGCGCCAGGGGATCATCGGTGCCGGCCTCGCGGCGCATTGGCGCGATCCGGGGAAGCGAGCGCAGATGAAGCCGGAAGCGGTCTGGGAGGTCGAGCAGGGTGAGAGGCTCACGGCCTTCGACCTGCACGCTGCTAGCGTCACCCGCACCGCCTGGTACCAGTGCGTGCGCGGCCTGTTCGAGCGCTTCGACGTGCTGGCCCTGCCCGCCGCGCAGGTCTTTCCGTTCGATGCCGGGGAGACCTGGCCGCGCCGCATCAACGGGCGCGAGATGGACACCTATCACCGCTGGATGGAGGTGGTGGTGCCGGGCACGATGTCCGGATGCCCGGTGATCAGCCTGCCGGTCGGCCTCAACCCGGCCGGGCTGCCGATGGGGCTCCAGCTCATCGCCCCGAACCAGGACGAGGCGGGGCTGCTGGCCATCGCGGCGGCCTACGAGGCCGTGACCGGCTTCGACCGGACCCTGCCGCCGGCCTTGCGCGGCTGAAAAACGCGGGTCGGCGAACGGGATAGGCTGCCTGCTCCGCTTGCCGCCGACAGGGCCCGACGCCATAAATGGCGGGCAACAAGCTCGGCCACGCTCGAACGGCCGGCACCGGAGGAGACACGAGATGAAGCCCTTCCTGATGGCGGCGCTCGCCGCCAGCGTGTCCTTCGCAAGTCTTTCCTCGGCAGGAGCAGCGCTTGCACAGGACACGACCGCGGGCGACACCAAGGCCAAGGTCGACAACCTGGAGAAGCTCGGCAGCTTCAAGCAGACCGGCGTCGCCGAGCCGCCGCCGATCCCGCAGACCGGCCGGCGCGCCGACGCGATCAACCGCACCCTGCAGAAGATCAAGCTGCCGGACGGGTTCAAGATCGAGCTCTACGCCGTGGTGCCGGATGCCCGCGCCATGGCGGTCGGCCCGAATGCCGGCGTGGTCTTCGTCGGCACCCGCAAGTCGAAGATGTACACGGTCACCGACCGCGACAAGGACCGGGTCGCCGACGAGGTCAAGGTCTACGCCCCCGGCGTCGACTTCAAGATTCCGAACGGCGTCTGCTTCTCCCGCGACGGCGTGCTGACGGTGGTGGAGCAGAACCGGGTGCTGGCCTTCCCGGCCGCGGAATTCTTCTACGAGGGCACGGACGGCCCGGCGGTGGTGGTGGTCAAGCAGGGCGAGCTGATCCCCCCTAGCGAGGAGAGCTACAACCACACCGCCCGGATGTGCCGCATCGGGCCGGACGGCAAGCTCTACGTCTCGCTCGGCCAGCCCTACAACGTGCCGCCCAAGGACAAGGCCGACCTCTACGCCAAGACCGGCATCGGCGGCATCATCCGCATGGATGCCGACGGCAAGAACCGCGAGGTCTACGCCACCGGCATCCGCAACTCGGTCGGCATGGATTTCGCGCCCGACAAGACGCTGTGGTTCACCGACAACCAGGTCGACGGCATGGGCGACGACCAGCCGCCGGGCGAACTGAACCAGATCACCAAGCCGGGCCAGAATTTCGGCTTCCCATGGTATGGCGGCGGCGGCGTCCGCACGGTCGAGTACAAGGACGACAAGGTCCCGGCCGACGTCGTGCCGCCGAAGGCGGAACTCCCGCCCCACGCCGCCGATCTCGGCATGATCGTCTACAAGGGCAAGCAATTCCCGGAGAAGTATCGCGGCGGCATCTTCACCGCCGAGCACGGCTCCTGGAACCGCACCACGCCGATCGGCGCCCGGGTGATGTACGTACCGGTCAACAAGGACGGCACCGCCGGCAAGCCCGAGCCCTTCGCCGAGGGCTGGCTGACCGAGGGCGGCGAGTATCTCGGCCGCCCGGTCGACGTCGCGACTCTGCCCGACGGCTCGCTGCTCGTCTCCGACGACACGGCCGGCGCGATCTACCGCATCTCCTACGAGAAGTAGGTTTTTCTCAGAGGGGGCGGCCGGTGCCGCCCCCTCCCCCTCAGGAGACGCCCCAAGAGATGCCGATGACCCGCACCCTCGCCCTCCTGCTGCTCGTCGCCGCCACCGCGCCGGCCGCCGCCGGGGACGCCAAGGCCGGCCGGGCCAAGGCGGTCTCGTGCCAGGCCTGCCACGGTCTCGACGGCCTCTCGAAGCTGCCCGACGCGCCGAACCTCGCCGGCCAGGTCGAGCCGTACCTCGTCAAGGCCCTGACCGAGTTCCGCAACGGGACCCGGAAGAACGAGGTCATGTCGGTGGCGGCGCAGGATCTGTCGGATGCCGATATTGCGAACCTGGCGGCGTATTACAGCGGCATCCAGATCGACGTGATTCCGCCGGGGTGAGCGGTTCCCGTGAGTCCGTTCATCAATGCCGTTCGAATCCACGCAATCCTTCCCACCCACGACCTCATCCTGAGGAGCGAACGGAGTGAGCCTCCAAGGAGGGCTCCAGAAACCACTGTGACTCCTGGAGGTCTCCTTCGAGGTCAGCCGATTTTCAATCGGCTAACACCTCAGGATGAGGTCGTGGGTGGGAGCAATTGCGAGAAGCAGTCGGCAGGCCGCAGGCGCTGAAGCCGGCCGAGCCGGTGCGCTACACCCCCACTCGCCCGATTACCGCCACCGGGCCGCCGCCATCCGGCCCCTGGTGCTCCGCGCCGCCCGACACGAACAGGTCCGTCCGCCCGATCGCCGCCGCCGCCACGCCTCCGACCAGGGCGCGGGCGTGGCGGGTGGCATTGATGTCGCTGTCGTCGTTCATGATGTGGCGTTGCCCGCGGATCAGCCCGTCGCCGGTCGGCTCGGCCTTGGCGAGCAGGGCGACGACGCGCTCGGACGCCTCGGGCGGGAGCTGGCCGCCCGTCGGCAGGCCGAGATCGGCCAGAGCCCCCTGGATCGCCGAAAAATCGATCCCGTCGCGCATGACCCGATGGGCGATGCGCAAGGGTCCGCTCCAGCCCGGCGCATTGCCGAGCACGATGACCTCGTTGCGCATCAGCTCGATCCCCGCCGAGGCGCTGGCGCGGCCGGAATAGAGGTCGGTGCGGGTGCCGATGACGGAATCGTCGAGCGCTGCTTCGGGAATCTCACCGAGCGCCAGCCCGATACCGAGCGCCGAGGCGCCGCGGGACAGGCCCATCGACGCGTAGGTGTCATGGGTGGCGACAGGCTCGCCCCGGGCGGCGGCCTCCTGGATTCGGGCGCTGGTGAGGAGCGGGCATTTCACCTGCACGAAATGCACGTCCTCCCCGTCGGCGAGGCCCGCCGTCGCCATGGCGCGGCGCACGGCGGCGGCGGTGGCGCGGACCTGCGCCATGCGGCCGATCTGTTCGGGCAGAAAGTCGTCCGTGAAGGCGGTGCCGACCGCGAGCGCCTTGCCATCGGCCGCCTTCACCTCGCCGGCCGGCCCCTCGCGCCGGGCGACGATCAGCAGGTGGGGCGAGAGCCCGCCCTCGGTGCCGCCGGACATCACGAGGGCGACCCGGGCGCCGACCACGGCCGGCGAGACGCCGAGGCGGGCGGCCAGCGCCGCTTCCAGCGCCATCACGGCGAGCGGCCGGGTGAAATCGTTGACGCAGCCATTGCCCTCGGTCTTGCCGAACAAAGCCACGATCTCGTCGGGAGCCACGGTGCCGGCCTCGAGCAGGGCCTCGAGCCCCGACACGTCGGCGGGGTGGCGGGTCGGCACGCGGAAGACGAGGCATTCGGGCATCGGGAACTCTCGGGGGCTTCCGTCGACGGGGCCGGGCGGCGCGACGGCCGGCGCCCGCCCTTGCAAATGCGCCGCCACCCTGCCCGACGATGCTGCGCCGCCACAAGCCTGGCCATAACTGCGCCACCCGGGTAGCCGCACCGGGGGCGGATGCGCTAGTCTGGCCTCCCGCGCCCGGGAGGTCCTAGAACCCGATGCCGATACCGTTGAGCCGCACCCGGCCCGCCGTGTCCGCACGGGCCTCCCTGCCGTCCCGGACCGAAATGTCCGGCGGATGAGCTTCGTTTCGCCTCTGCCCGGCGGCTCCCCGCAGCGGGTGCTGATCTACTCGCACGACACGTTCGGGCTCGGCCATCTGCGCCGGGCGCGGGCGATCGCGCACGCCCTGGTGGCCGGGGCGCCGGAGCGGCGGGTGGTGATCCTGTCCGGCTCGCCGGTGAGCCACGCCTTCCGCTTCGCCCCCGGGGTGAGCTGCCGGCGCCTGCCCGGGGTGACCAAGCTCGCCAGCGGCGAGTACCAGAGCCTCGGTCCCGGCCACGGCCTCGGCGAGGTGGTGGCGACCCGCGCCGCCCTGATCCGCCACGTCGCCGAGCGCTTCGATCCCGACCTCTTCCTCGTCGACAAGGAGCCGGCGGGCTTCCACGGCGAGGTGCTGCCGACGCTCCACCGCCTGAAGGCCCGGGGCTGCCGGCTGGTGCTGGGCCTGCGCGACGTCCTCGACGATCCGGATTTGCTGGCGCCCGAATGGGAGCGCAAGGGCGCGCTCGCGGTGCTGCCGCTCTACGATTCGCTCTGGGTCTACGGCCTGCGGGAGATCTACGCCCCCCTCGACGGGCTGGCGCTGCCGGGGGGCGTCGCGGAGCGCCTGACCTATACCGGCTATCTCCGCCGCGAAGCGCCCGACGCAGCGCTGCCGGACGAGACGGCCGAGGAGCCGTTCCTCCTCGTCACGCCGGGCGGCGGCGGCGACGGGGTCGAGCTGGTCGAGGCGGTGGTGCGGGCCTACGAGGCGCACCCCATCGCCCACCGGGCGCTGGTCGTGTTCGGCCCGTTCTTTCCGCCCGCCGAGCAGGCCGACTTGAGCGCCCGCATCGCGGCCCATCCGCATCTCGCCTCCCTCGATTTCGACGCGCGGCTGGAGCGGCTGATGCGCCGGGCCGCCGGCGTGGTGGCGATGGGCGGCTACAACACCTTCTGCGAGATCCTGTCCTTCGACCGCCCGGCCCTGATCCTGCCGCGGGTGCGGCCCCGGCGCGAGCAGCTGATCCGGGCGCGGGCCGCCGCCCGGCTCGGCCTCGTCGGCGTCATCGAGCCCGGGGAGGACGAGGATACCGGCCGCATGGCCGCGGCCCTCGACACCCTGCCCGACCGGCCGACCCCGTCGGCCCGGCCGATCCCCGGCCTCCTCGACGGCCTGACGGCGATCCGCCGCCTCGCCGCCGCCGCCGACACCCGTTGCGTGGCCGCCGAGTAAGCGACCCTGATCCATGCCTCCGCTCCGCATCGCCGTCCTGGTCAAGGGCTACCCGCGCCTGTCCGAGACCTTCATCGCCCAGGAACTTCTGGGGCTCGAGGCGCGGGGCCTCGACCTCGCGATCTGGTCGCTGCGCCAGCCGCATGACGGCGCCGTGCACCCGATGCACCGGCAGATCCGCGCCCCCGTCGCCTACCTGCCGGAATATCTCTACCAGGCACCGTGGCGGGTGTTGCGCGGCGCCCTCTCGGCCCTGGGGCGGCCGGGTCTGTGGCCCCTTTTGAAGCTCGTCCGGCGCGACCTCGCCCGCGATTGCACGCCCAATCGCGGCCGGCGACTCGGCCAGGCGCTGGTGCTCGCCCGCGAGCTGCCGGCGGAGATCGGCCACATCCACGTGCATTACCTGCACACCCCGGCCTCGGTGGCGCGCTACGCCGCCCTCCTGAGCGGGCGGAGCTGGAGTGCGTCCGCCCACGCCAAGGACATCTGGACCACGCCGGACTGGGAACTGGCGGAGAAGCTCGACGATGCGCGGCTCGCCTTCGCGGTGACCTGCACGGCGTCCGGCGCCGCACGGCTGCGCGAGGTGGCGGGCGATCCGGGCCGGGTTTCCCTGGTCTATCACGGCCTCGACCTGTCGCGGTTTCCTGCGCCCCCGGAGAGCCGCCCGGCCCGGGACGGCTCGGACCCGGCCGATCCCTTGCGCCTCGTCACCGTCGGCCGGGCCGTGGCGAAGAAGGGCTTCGACGACCTCCTCGACGCGCTCGCCGCCCTTCCCCCCGACCTGCATTGGCGCCTCGCCCATATCGGCAGCGGCGAGGCGCTGGCATCCTTGCGCGACAAGGCCGCCGCCCTCGGCCTGTCGCAGAAGGTGATTTTTCTCGGCTCCAAGCCCCAGCCCGAGGTCGTGGCGCTGATGCGCGAGGCCGACCTGTTCGTGCTGCCGGCCAAGCGTGCTCCCTCCGGCGACCGCGACGGGCTGCCCAACGTCATCATGGAGGCGGCCTCGCAGGGCCTCGCCGTCATCGCCACCGACTTCGCCGGCATCCCGGAATTCCTGCGCGACGGGGTCGAGGGACGGCTGGTGCCGCCGGGCGACTGGGGGGCGCTCTCGAACGCCATCAACCTCCTCGCCCGCGACCCCGCCGGGCGGGCGCACCTCGCCGCGGCGGCGCTCGCCCGCCTGCGGGCGGAATTCGGCGCCGAGGCCGGGTTCGAGACGGTGGCCCGGCTCCTCCGGGACGCCGCGGGGCGATGAGCCGGGTCGCCTTCTACGCTCCGCTCAAGGCCCCGGATCACCCGGTGCCCTCCGGCGAGCGCACGATGGCGCGGCTGCTCCTGCGGGCGCTGGCGGCGGCCGGATTCGCGCCGGATCTCGCCAGCCGCTTGCGCACCCGCGATGCCGACGGGACGCGGCATCCGGGCTTGAAGGCGGAATCCCTGGCGGAGGCCGAGCGCCTGGTCGCGGCCTACCGGGCCGATCCGCCCGCCCTGTGGTTCACCTATCACGTCTACTACAAGGCGCCGGACTGGATCGGCCCGGCGGTGTCGCGGGCGCTCGGCATCCCCTACGTGGTGGCGGAGGGCTCGCGGGCGCCGAGGCGCGCCCATGGCCCGCACGCCCTCGGCCATGCCGGCGCCGAGGCGGCCCTCGACGCCGCCGACCTGATCCTCGTCATGAACCGCCGCGACCGGCCGGCCTTGGAAGCGGCGCGGCCGAGGGGACAGGTGCTCGCCGAGTTGCCGCCGTTTCTCGATCCGGGCGACTGGCTGCTGCCCGTGCAGCCTTGTTCCGTCGACGAGCCGAGCCGAGATCGGCGCGGGATCTCCTCTCCCCGCGGGCGGGGAGAGGGCTGTGTTCCCGTCCAGGGAACGCAGCGAGGCGCAGCCGAGGGTGAGGGGGAATTTCCGGAGGAGTCTCATCCGTCGAGACCCCCTCGCTCCGGCTTCGCCTGCGCTCACTTCATCGACGACAAGGTCGATGAAGCCCTCTCCCCACCCGCGGGGAGAGGAGAGACCCCGCGCCTCGTTCTTCCCCGAACGGCCCTGTCCATCGCGAACTCGCCCGCCCCCCTGCGCCTCCTCACCGTCGCGATGATGCGGGAGGGCGACAAGCTCGCCTCCTACCGCCTTCTCGCCGAAGCGCTGGCGCAGCTCGGCGATCGTTCTTGGACCCTCGACGTGGCCGGCGACGGCCCGGCGGCAGCGGAAGTCGCGTCCCTGCTCGCCCCCTTCGGCGACCGGGTGCGACGCCACGGCACCGTGGCGCCCGCCGGCCTCTCGGCCCTCTACGCCGCCGCCGACCTCCTGGTCTGGCCGGCCGTGAACGAGGCCTACGGCATGGCGCTGCTGGAGGCGCAGGCCCATGGCTGCCCGGTGGTGGCCGGCGGCTACGGCGGGGTACCGGACGTGGTGCGGGACGGCGTGACCGGCCGGGTGACGCCGCCGGGCGACGTTTCGGCCTTCACCGCCGCGATCCGCGACCTCGCCGGGGCGCCCGGGACCCTCGCGGCGATGCAAGGCGCCGCCCTCGCCTTCGCCCGCGAGGAACGCGGCCTGATCGCCGCCGCCGCCCGCCTGCGCGCGGCGCTCGGCCCCCTGCTCCGGGAGCGCGCATGAGCCGGATCCTGATCGCCGTCACCCACCTCCTCGGGGCCGGGCACCTCACCCGGGCGGCGTCCCTGGCGCGGGCCTTCGCGGAGGCCGGCCACACCGTGACGCTCGTCTCCGGCGGCATGCCGGTAGCGCTGCCGCGCCTCGACGGCATCCGCCTGGTGCAGCTGCCGCCGGTGCGGATCACCGGCACCGCCTTCACGGCGCTCCTCGACCCGGAGGGCACGCCGGTGACACCGGAGCGCCTGGCGGCCCGCCGCCAGACCCTGCTCGCCGCCGTCGCGGAGGCCGCGCCGGACGCGGTCATCACCGAACTCTACCCGTTCGGCCGCCGGGTGCTGGCGCCGGAATTCGAGACCCTGGTCGCGGTCGTGCTGGCGGCCTCGCCGCGCCCCCTGTTGCTGGCCTCGATCCGTGACATCCTGGCGACCCCGAGCCGGCGTGACCGGATCGCCGCCACCCATGCCCGCCTCGAGGCTTACGACGCCGTTCTGGTCCACGGCGATCCGGCCTTCCTGCCGCTGGACGCCTCCTGGCCGGTCGAGGCGACGGTGGCGGCGCGCTTGCGCTATACCGGCTACGTCGACGAGGCCGAGACCGTCCCGGCGCCGGGCGGTCCCCGCTCCGGCATCGTGGTCTCCGGCGGCTCCAGCGCCGCCGGGCTGCCGCTGCAGGAGGCGGCGGTCGCGGCCGCACACCTCACCCCCGCCCTGTCCTGGCGCATCCTCGTCGGCCGTGCGGTGCCCGAGCCCGCCTTCGCGGCACTGGCGGCGGCCGCGCCCGCGAACGCGGTCGTCGAACGGGCGCGGCCCGATTTCCGCGCCCTGCTGTCGCGGGCCGCCCTCTCGGTCAGCCAGGCCGGCTACAACACGGTGCTAGATCTCCTGCACGGGGGCTGCCCGGCCCTGCTGGTGCCGTTCGAGGCCGGCCAGGAGACCGAGCAGCGCCGGCGCGCCGAGACCCTGGCGGCCCACGGCCTCGCGCGGGTGCTGCCGGAGAGCGAGCTGACGGCGGAACGCCTGGCGCAGGCGGTCCTGGCCGCACCCCTGCGGGCCACGGACCACGCTATCGCCCGCGACGGGGCGCGGCGGAGCGTGGCGATCGTCGAGGGGATGCTGGCTGGCGTCGATGCAGATGTCCAACGTGGCCGGATGACACTCTTCCCCTCCCCCTTGTGGGGAGGGGTCAGGGGTGGGGGTGGTGCAGGAGGCACCGCAATGCTCTATCCGGCACCACCCCCACCCCTAGCCCCTCCCCACAAGGGGGAGGGGAAAGTGCCCTTCCTTGCCACCAATCTCGACTTGAATCCGTTGATCGACGCCCTCGCCCGCGCCACGGACGAAGGCCGAACCACCCTTCTCTGGTGGCGCGACGACGACGCGGTCGCCCACACCCCCGCCCTCGACCGCCTGCTCGCGCTCGCCGCCCGGACCGGCTGGCCGATGGCGCTCGCGGCGGTGCCGGCCCGGGCCGCGCCGTCGCTGGCGGCGCGTCTCGCCGACGAGGCCCGGGTCGATCTCCTGGTCCACGGCCTCGCCCATGCCAACCACGCCCCGATCGAGGCCAAGACGGCGGAGTTCGGCCCGCATCGCCCCCTCGCCGCGCTGAAGGCCGACGCGGCGGAAGCCCTGCTCCTCGCGACAGCCCGCCTCGGCCCCCGCCTGCTGCCGGTGCTGGTCCCGCCCTGGAACCGCATCGCCCCCGCCTTCCCCGAGGTCCTGCCGGCTCTCGGGTACCGCGGCCTCTCGGCGGCCAGCCCCCTGCCCCCGGTGCCCGGGCTCGTGCAGGCCGACGCCGCGATCGATCCGATCGCCTGGCGCGCCGGTGGCGGGCTGGCCGACCCGGCCTGGGTGATCGCCCGCGCCGCCCGGGCGGTGGCGGAGGGCGGCCCGGTCGGGCTCCTCACCCACCATCTGGTGCAGGACGACGCGACCTGGGAGTTCTGCGAACGCCTCCTCGACCGTCTCGCGACTCATGTTGCGATAGATCGGGCTTCGCGAATATCGCGGGCCGCCACTTTGTTTGCGCCCCCGCCGTCGCCCGTGTCACAAACGGACCCTATCTTCCCTTGAAGACCCGGGGATGCCCCCCGAGAGGACCGCACGGCACCAGGATGACGGCACCGCTCCTGTCGATCCGCGACCTCACGGTCGATTTCACCACCGATACCGGCTCGTTCCGGGCGGTGGACGGCCTGTCCCTCGACGTGCCGGCGGGCCGCACCGTGGCCCTCGTCGGCGAGTCGGGCTCGGGCAAGTCGGTCACCGCTCAGGCCATCCTGCAGATCCTGCCCAAGGTCGCCCGGATCACCGGCGGCGGCATACGCCTCCAGGACCCGTCCGGTCCCGCCGGCGGCACCGACATCGCGATGCTGAAGGCCGATTCCGCCCGGATGCAAGCCTTGCGCGGCGGGCGGATCGCGATGATCTTCCAGGAGCCGATGACCTCGCTGTCGCCGCTCCACACGGTCGGCGATCAGGTCACCGAGGCCCTGCGGCTGCATGCCGACGTCTCGGCCGACCAGGCCAAGGCTCGAGCGGTCGAGGTGTTCGACCGTGTCGGATTCCCCGATCCGAAGCGGGCGCTCGTCACCTACCCGTTCGAGTTGTCGGGGGGGCTGCGCCAGCGCGCGATGATCGCCATGGCGCTGATCACCAAGCCCGCCCTCCTCATCGCCGACGAGCCGACGACCGCCCTCGACGTGACCACCCAGGCCCAGATCCTGGAACTGATGCGCGAGCTGCAGGCCGAGACCGGCATGGCGATGCTGCTCATCACCCATGATCTCGGGGTGGTGGCCAACATGGCCGACGACGTGGTGGTGATGTATCGCGGCCGGGTGATGGAGGCGGGCTCGCGCGAAGAGATCTTCCGCCGTCCCGGCCACCCCTACCTGAAGGCGCTGATGCGGGCGGTGCCGCGCTTCCACATGGCGCCCGGCGAGCGCCTGACCCCGATCCGCGAGGTGAAGAGCGCGGTGCTCGCCCGCAAGGCCGGCGAGCCGCATCGGCCCGATCCGGCCGGGCCGCTTCTCGCCATCGAGGGGGTGCGCAAGTCCTTCACCCTGCGCTCGGGCTGGTTCAAGGGAAAGACCCGCACGATCAACGCCGTCAACGGCGTCTCCTTGAGCCTGCATCCGGGCCGGACTCTGGGCCTCGTCGGCGAGTCGGGCTGCGGCAAGACCACCCTCTCGAAGGTGGTGATGCGGGCTTTGCGCCCCGATGCCGGCACCGTCACCTTCGACGACGGGTCGGGCCGCGGGCCTCGCGACGTCTTCGCCCTCAAGGACCGGGAGCTGAAGGATTTCCGCCGCGCGGTGCAGTTCGTGTTCCAGGACCCGTTCTCGTCGCTCAACCCGCGGATGACGGTCTACGAACTGCTGACCGAGCCCCTGCGCATCCACGGCGTCGGCAGCTCGGACGAGCGCTACGAGCGGACCAAGGAACTCCTGGACATGGTCGGGCTCGACCAGTCTTCGCTGCGCCGCTACCCGCACGCCTTCTCGGGCGGCCAGCGCCAGCGCCTCGGCATCGCCCGGGCACTGGCCCTCAAGCCCCGGGTCTTGCTCTGCGACGAGCCGGTCTCGGCCCTCGACGTCTCGGTCCAGGCCCAAGTTCTCAACCTGCTGAAGGACCTCCAGGCGAGCCTCGGCGTGTCCTACCTGTTCGTCTCGCACAACCTCGCGGTGGTCGACTACATCGCCGACACCATCGCCGTCATGTGCCGGGGCTACATCGTGGAGGAGGCGCCGAAGGAGGCGCTCTTCAAGAACCCCGCCCATCCCTACACGAGGGCGCTTCTGGCCGCCGTGCCCGAACCCGATCTCGACCACCCCCTCGACCTGAAGCTGCTGATGAGCGACCGCTTCTCCGATCCGGCGAGCTGGCCCGAGCCCTACCGCCTCACCGGCGGCGCGGCCGGGACCATGACCGAGATCGAGCCCGGGCATTGCGTCCGGGTCGCCGGGCAGGTGCTCCGGCAGGCCGCCTGACCTTTTTCCGAGAGACGACCTTTTCCAAGAGACCCCGTTTTTCCAAGAGACCCCGATGTCCCAAGGCGCCGCCCTCCGTCCCCACCCCTTCGTCGAGCGGCTGCGCCGCCGCTTCCTCGGCCGCCTGTTCGACCGGCTCGGCTACGACCTCGTCCCGGCGGTGTCCGACTGGAACCATCGCCCGCTCTCCGGTCCGGAGACCGAGGCGCTGATCGCAGGCGCCGCCGCGCGTCTCGATGCCGACCTCGCCGCCTCCGGCCTGTCGCTGCCCGGCGGAGCGGGGCCTGCCGTCGCGACCTTCTGGGACCTGATCGCGACGGCCCCGGTGGCGCAGAAGCGGGGCGGCAACGGCTTCAACGGCGCGCTCCAGCTCTACGTGCTGATGCGCGCGCTCAACCCCGAGGTGATCGTCGAATCGGGCGTGTTTCGCGGCCTCACCACCTGGGTGATGCGCCAGGCCTGCCCGCAGGCCGAGATCTTCTGCTTCGATCCCGACCTGTCCGGCCTGCGCTACCGCGATGCCCGCGCGCATTACCACGGCGGCGACTGGTCGGCGGCGCGCCTGCCGCGTCTCGAGGCGGACCGGGCGGTCGGGTTCTTCGACGACCATATCAGCCAGGCCCGGCGGGTGCTGGAGGCCCGCGAGCGCGGCCTGACGCGGCTGATCTTCGACGACGACGCGGCGGCCCACCGGCTCCACGCCCACGGGGGCCCCGCCTTCCCGACCATCGCGATGCTGACCGCACCCCGCACCGGCGAGCCGGTGCGCTGGCGTCGCAACGGCCGGGAATTCATCTACCGGCCGGACGACCCGGAGGCGCAAGCGGCGCGTGCTGCGATCGCCGCCACCCACGCCTTCGACGACCTGCACGCCGCGACCGGCTATTCGCCCACCCGCCTCACCTGGGTGCGCCTGCACGGGAGGGACGGGACATGACGATTGGGGTCCGACGTCTATTCAAGAACGCGACGGCTGTTGAACCCTCCCCCCTCTGCGGGGGAGGGTGGCCTGCGGAGCAGGCCGGGAGAGGGAAACCCCGCCTCCGGAAAATTCTGAGCCGTTCTGAAGGGCGCCCGCTGGATCGGCGTCGCGCTGCCCCTCTCACGGCCCCCTCCGGGGGCCACCCTCTCCCGCAGAGGGGGGAGGGTTGGTGGTGCGGCGCCGTCCTGTCCGTTCTGCTGCCGCTCCTTGCCTCCCCTGCCCTCGCGGCCGAATCCCCCTCCGACCGCCTGCCCAGGCAACCCCTGGTCGTCGAGTCCACCACCCAAGGCCGCCAGATCGGCAAACCCGGCGGCGACGTGGTCACCCTGGTCTCGAAGGCCCGGGACATCCGCTACATCTCGACCTACAGCTACACCCGCCTCGTCGGCTACGACGAAAGCCTCGCGATCAAGGCCGACATCCTCGAAAAATTCGAGAACGACGGCGACCGGATCTATACCTTCACCTTGCGCGAGGGCCATCGCTGGTCCGACGGCCAGCCGTTCACGGCGGAGGACATCCGCTATTGGTGGGAAGACGTCGCCCTCAGCAAGGATCTGAGCCCGTCCGGCCCGCCGGAATTCATGATGGTCGACGGGCAGCCGCCGCGCTTCGAGGTGATCGATCCGCGGCATGTCCGCTTCACCTGGGACAAGCCGAATCCACGCTTCCTGCCGGAACTGGCCTCGCCGCGCGATCCCTTCATCTACCGGCCGGCGCATTACCTGAAGAAGTTCAACCCGCGCTACACGCCGAAGGCCGAGATCGAGCCGCTGGTGAAGCAGGCGAAGGTCAAGGGCTGGGCGGCGCTCCACAACCGGCTCGACGCGATGTTCGAGCAGACCAACCCGGACCTGCCGACGCTCCAGCCCTGGCGCGTCACCAACACCGCGCCGGCGGCCCGCTTCGTCTTCGTACGCAACCCCTATTACCACCGGGTCGACGCCAACGGACAGCAACTGCCCTATATCGACAAGGTCTTCATGGATGTCGCGGCCGGCGGGCTGCTCGCCGCCAAGGCCAATGCCGGCGAGGCCGACCTCTTGTTTCGCGGCCTCAACATGGAGGACATCCCGATCCTGCGCGAGGGCGAGCGCGCCAAGGGCTACCGCACCCATCTCTGGCCCACCGCCCGCGGCTCGGAACTGGCGCTCTACCCCAACCTGACCGTCACCGATCCGGTCTGGCGCACCCTCAACCGCGACCTGCGCTACCGCCGGGCGCTCTCGCTCGCCATCGACCGGCGCACGCTCAACAACGCCCTGCTGTTCGGGCTGGGCACCGAGGGCAACGACACGGTCATCGAGAAGAGCCCGCTCTACAAGCCGGAATACCGCACGCTCTACGCCGACTACGATCCGGCGCAGGCCTCCCGCCTCCTCGACGAGATCGGGCTGACAGAGCGCAACGGCGCCGGCATCCGCCTGCTGCCCGACGGGCGCGAACTGGAGATCGTGGTCGAGACCGACGGCGAGAGCAGCATGCTCACCGACGGGCTGACCCTGATCTCGGAATTCTGGCGCGAGATCGGCGTCAAGCTGTTCGTCAAGCCGCAGGACCGCACGGTCCTGCGCAACCGCGCCTATTCCGGCGCCGCCGTGATGGTGGCGGCGCAAGGGCTCGATCTGGCGATGCCGACCGCCGAGATGTCGCCCGACGAATTGGCGCCAGTCCACCAGGACACCTATGCCTGGCCGAAATGGGGCCAGTACGTCGAGACGCGGGGCAAGGAAGGCGAGCCCTGCGACATCCCCGCGGCGAAGGTGCTGATCGACCTCAACGCGCGCTGGATGGCGACCGCGGACAATGCCGAGCAGGCCAAGATCTGGGGCGAGATGCTCCAGAACCGGGCCGAGAACCAGTGGGTGATCGGCACCGTCTCGGGCGCGCTCCAGCCGGTGGTCGCCAAGACCCGGCTCCTCAACGTGCCCGACAAGCAGACCTACAGCTGGAAGCCGACCGCGTTGATCGGGATCTACCGCATGGACCAGTTCTTCTGGGGGCCGAACCCGAAGGAGGCCTCGCGGTGATCCGCTACCTCGCCCGCCGCCTCCTCACCATGGCGGTCACGCTGCTCATCATCTCCGCCCTCGTCTTCGTCATCATCAAGCTGCCGCCGGGCGACTTCCTCACTAATCAGATCGCCGAATTGCGCTCGCAGGGCGAGGCGGCGTCCGTCGCCAAGGCGCAGTTCCTGATGCAGCAATACGGCCTCGACCGCCCGGTCTGGGAGCAGTACCTGCGCTGGATCGGGCTCTGGCCCAACCCGGAAGGTGCCTTCAACGGCCTGATCCAGGGCAATTGGGGCTGGTCGTTCGAGTATGACCGGCCGGTGCGCGAGGTGGTGGGCGACGCGCTCTGGCTGACGCTCGTCGTCAACCTGGCGGTGGTGATCTTCGTCCACCTGGTGTCGATCCCGATCGCCCTCTACTCGGCGACGCGGCAATACTCGATCGGCGATTACGTGGCGACCTTCGTCGGCTATATCGGGCTCGCCACGCCGTCCTTCCTGCTGGCGCTGGTGATGCTGTTCTACGCCAACCGCTGGTTCGGGGTGTCGATCGGCGGGCTCTACGACAGCGCCTATTCGGGCCTGCCCTGGACCTGGGAGAAGGTGCGCTCGCTCATGGCCCATCTCGTCGTCCCGACCCTGGTGATCGGGCTGGGCGGCACCGCCGCGATGATCCGGCGGATGCGCGCCAACCTCCTCGACGAACTGGGCAAGCAATACGTCGTGACGGCGCGCGCCAAGGGCCTGCCGCCGACCCGCGCGCTGATCAAGTATCCGTTCCGGATGTCGCTGAACCCGTTCATCGCCGATATCGGCAACCTCCTGCCCCATCTCATCTCGGGCTCGGTGCTGGTGTCGCTGGTGCTCAGCCTGCCGACCGTCGGGCCGATCCTGCTCGCCGCCCTCAAGAGCCAGGACCAGTTCCTGGCCGGCTTCATCCTGATGTTCGTGGCGATGCTCACGGTGATCGGCATGCTGATCTCCGACCTGCTGCTCGCCTGGCTCGATCCGCGCATCCGCCTCGGAGGGGACGGTCGATGAGTCTGGAATTGCGGGACCGGCCGCACCACTTCGTCGATACCGCCCCCTTCGACCCCGGCCGCACCGAGCCGGTGGGCGCGGAGAGCAGCGCCGTCGACCGTGCCTCGTCCTGGCGCCTGACCTGGTGGAAGTTCCGCAAGCACCGGGTGGCGGTGGCGGCGGGGCTGATCCTGATCGTCTTCTACGCGCTGATCCCCTTTGTCGAGGTGATCGCGCCCTACAACCCGGCCAAGCGCCACGGCGATTACCTGTACGCGCCGCCCCAGTCCATCCACCTGTTCCACGAGGGCCGATGGGTCGGGCCCTACACCCATCCCTACCACTTCACCTTCGACATCGAAAGCTTCCAGCGCAAGTACACGGTCGATCGCACGGTCGTGCAGCGCTTGCGCTTCTTCTGCCGCGACGAGGGTTATTCCTTCTGGGGCCTGGTCGATACCGACTGGCACCTGGTCTGCCCGCCGAAGGACGGGACGATGTTCCTGCTCGGCACCGACCGGCTCGGGCGAGACCTGCTCTCGCGGATCATTTCGGGCACCCGGATCTCGCTCACCGTCGGCCTCGTCGGCATCGCGGTGTCCTTCGCCCTCGGGCTGTTCTTCGGCGGGCTCGCCGGCTATCTCGGCGGCTGGGTCGACAACCTGATCCAGCGCGTGATCGAGATCCTGCGCTCGCTGCCCGAATTGCCGCTCTGGCTCGCGCTCTCGGCGGCGCTGCCGCCGAACTGGAGCCCGATCCTGGTCTTCTTCGGCATCACGCTGATCCTCGGCCTCCTCGACTGGCCGGGCCTCGCCCGCGCCGTGCGCTCGAAGCTGCTGGCGCTCCGCGAGGAGGATTACGTCCGCGCCGCCGAGCTGATGGGGGCCTCGAAGAGCCGGATCATCGCCCGCCACCTGATCCCGAACTTCATGAGCCACCTGATCGCCTCGGCGACCCTGTCGATCCCCTCGATGATCCTGGGCGAGACGGCGTTGTCGTTCTTGGGCCTCGGCCTGCGCACCCCGGTGACGAGCTGGGGCGTGCTGCTCAACGAAGCCCAGAACCTCGCGGCGGTGCAGCTCCATCCCTGGCTGCTGGCGCCGATCCTGCCGGTGGTGATCGTGGTGCTGGCCTTCAACTTCCTCGGCGACGGCCTGCGCGACGCGGCCGATCCCTACCATTAGGCCACGATGCGCGAGCGCCCCGCCTCCCGGCTCCTCGTCCTCGACGGCGAGGGCCAGCTGCTCCTGTTCCGCTTCGCCTTCCGCAAAGGCGCGCTCGCCGGGAGCGAGTACTGGGCGACGCCGGGCGGCGCCGTCGAGCCGGGCGAGAGCTTCCTGGAGGCGGCGATCCGGGAGTTGCGGGAGGAGACCGGCCTCACCTGCCCGGCGGCCGCCCCCGAGATCGGCGAGCGCCGGTTCACGATGCAATTGATGAACGGCGAGTGGGTCAGTGCGCGCGAGCGCTTCTTCGCGATGCGGGCCGGACCCGCTCCCCTCTCCCGCGACGGCTGGACGCCCGACGAGATCGAGGCCCTGGCCGAGCATCGCTGGTGGTCGCGGGCGGAGCTGGCGGCGCCCGGGATGCGGATCTATCCGGAGGATGTCGTAGACCTGTACGACGCGGCCCGCACTCTCCTCGAGAAAGCCGCATAGGAAAGGTCCCGCGCAGGACCGCGGGACCGGAGGATTTCGGCTGCTAGAGCATTTTTCGACGAAGTGGAAACCGGTTCGTCGCAGAAAATGCGGCATAACAAGGACTTAGAGAGCTTCGCGATTGCAACGCGATCGTGAAGCTCTCTAGAGGCTGGCCTCTTCGACGTCCAGCGACGCCAGCTCGGTGCGCGCCTGGGAGATCAGGCGGGCATGCTGGAGCTGGAGGGCGCGGCTGTTGGCCCCAAGGCCCGCCGAGGAGCGGATCTCGGCGAGGGTCCGCTCGTAGTCCTGAAGCTGCGCTTCGACGCGCCGACGGCGCTCCGCGATGCTGTGCGACATTCCGGTTCCCCTTGGTTGTGGGGCGGGCCCGCCCTTTGACTGGACCCGCTCGTGACGCCAAGCCCGGCCGCCGGAACGGCCAAGCCCTTACAGCCAAGGTCATAGATGGGGCGATACTATGGCACGGCCGCCCCGGATGGGGCGGCCGGCGGGCGCAACGGTTCAGAAACCGCGGTAATAGCCGCGCGGGCCGTGGCCCCAGCCGCGATGAGGTCCCCAACCCCGGTGGTGGCCCCAGTGGCGCGGGCCGCCGAAGCCGTAGCGCGGGCCGAAATGGCGACGGTGGCCGTAATAGCCGTGGCGGGGTCCCCAATGGCGGTGGCGGCCGTAATAGCCGTACTGGGCCCAGGCGGTCGGAACCGCGGAGACGTCGGGCGCGGCGGCGGTCTCGGTCAGGGGAGCGGCGGTGGCACCCTGCGGCATGGCGGCAACGCCACCCAGGATCAGGCCAGCGGCCAGCATCACGGTCTTCAGCACGTGGGTCCCTCGTTCGTGCGGGCCTCCGAAGGGAGGCATGGACGGCAGAAACGCACGGGAGCGGAAAAGCGTTGCGCCTTCCCGTGCGCGGATCGCGTCGGACGAGCGCCCCAAACGTTGGTCGATGCTTAACAACGTGTTGCTACTGTCGGTCCGTGGCTGTCCCGCCAGGAGACGATCGGCAGATGCAATTCACGTACACGGCCCATGCCCGAACGGTGATGGGGGAACGGAGTTTGGATTCCGAGTGGGTCGAACGAACGGTCCGTCAGCCCGACCAGATCGAGTCGGATGTAAGGGACCCGACCCTTCTCCAGGCCTTCGCGGCGATTCCAGAATGCGGCGGTCGCATCCTTTGCGTGGTATACAGACCAGTGCCCGAGGGCTGCATCGTTGTGACGACGTTCCTGGACCGGCGGAGGCGAGTGACGTGAAACTGCGGTATGACGACGAAGCCGACGCTCTTTACGTGCGTTTCGCCGACGCACAGGTCGTCGAGAGCGAGGAGGTCAGGCCCGGCCTTATCCTCGACTTCGACGCGGACGGCCGGCTCGTCGCCCTGGAAATCCTCGACGCGTCGGTAGCGCTCGCAGCTGGTGCCGACATCCGGACGCTCGGGTCCGAGGCGGCATGAAGTCGGCTGCCGCCGTCAGGCCATCTTGAGCGTCATGTCGACGACCCGGGCGTTGGTCGCGCCCTTCACGAGCGCGATGCCGTGCTCGCAATCCTCGCGGCGGACATAGCCCTCGCCCGAATCGGCCACCACCTCGCCGTTCTCGGCCCGCAGGCGCCAGCGCCACTCGCCCTTGCCGTCGCGATAGAGTTCGAAGCGCATCGCCGGTCTCCTGCCATGATGTGTCACGGCAACAGATGGGGCCGTGCGGATGGACGACAACGCCGAGAGGCAGGAGGGCGTGCGAGGGCCTGAGGAGCCGTCATCATCCCGCCGTCATGTCGGACGTCCCTGTCTCCGGCCGGGCGCGACGGGTCGCTGTCCCGGCGGAGATCGGTCCCCATGCGATTCACCGTGCTGCCGTTGCTGATGGTCATGATCGTGCCGGCCTCCGCTCAGGATGCGTCAGAGGCGCCGCGACGGGGCAACGTCCTCTCCGTCCGCGGGACGGGCCAGTTCGCCGGCAAGCCGGATCTCGCGCGGGTCGACATCGCGATCGTCACCCGGGGAAAGACCCTCGACGGCGCGGTGGACGCGCATCGAGAACCGACCCGGCGCACGCAGGAGAATCTCAAGTCGCTCGAGACCGCCGGCGTGACGGTGGAGAAGAGCGTCTTTCGCCTGAACCGGGCATCCGAGCCGTACCGCACGGCCGACAACCCGAACCCGAAGCCGCCGGATCAGCCGTTCACCGCCATCACGGAAATGACCCTGACCGTCCCATCCGTCGGAAGCGTCGACGACGCGGTCAACCGGCTGGCGGCGAGCGGAATCGTCGAGGTCCGCAAGGTCACCTACGCGGTCGCCTCGGAGCGCCAGGCCCTCAACGAGGCACGGCGCGCCGCCGTGCTCGATGCCCGCGAGCAGGCGCGTATCTACGCCGAGGCCGCGGACCTGAAGCTGGTGGAGATCACGGAGATCACCGACGGCGAAGCCTCGCCGCCGGACGGCTACGCCGATATGCCGCGCTCACGCGTCGCCCAGATCATCCCGCCGGCGGTTGTGACGTTCTCCGCCGGCGTGACGATCCGCTGGCGGATCGCACCGCGCTGAAGTAGCCCCCGAACGCGAGAAGCCCGCGCTCCTGTCCAGAAGCGCGGGCCTCGAAGTCTTCAACGCGGATCGGGCCGATCAGCGCGGGGCGCGGTCGAGCCAGCCGATCGAGCGGCCGTCGCGGTTGGCCCCACCCGCCGGGCGCTGCTGGCGGTTGCCGTCGGCGCGCTGGCCGCCCTGAGGACGGCCCTGGCCCTGCGGACGACCCTGACGGCCCTCATGCTGCCCGCCGCGGGTATCCTGCCCGCCGCGACCCTCATGCGCGCGCGGCTCGCGGTGCTCCTGCGGCCGGCCGGCGCCGTGGCGCGGCTGACCCTGGCCACCGCCGGGGCGGCCCTGGCGTTGGCCGCCGGGCTGCTGGCCCTGGCGACCGCCGCCGGGGCGCTGGCCGCGCGGACCCGAGCCGGGCTGGCGACGGTCGCGCTCGGCCTCGGCCACCGCTTGCGCCGCCTCCTCGCGGCTCGGGGGCACGAAGCCCTCGGGGATCGCCATCACCGGCACCTTCTGGCGGGTCAGGCGCTCGATGTCGCGAAGGTAGGCGCGCTCCTCGTCGTTGCAGAACGAGATCGCCAGACCGTCCTTGCCGGCCCGTGCGGTGCGGCCGATGCGGTGAACGTAGGCCTCCGGCACGTTCGGCAGGTCGAAGTTGACGACGTGGGACACGCCGTCGACGTCGATGCCGCGGGCGGCGATGTCGGTCGCCACCAGCACCCGGCAGGTGCCGGCGCGGAAGGCGGCGAGCGCCCGCTCGCGCTGCGGCTGCGACTTGTTGCCGTGGATCGCCGCCGAACCGATGCCGTCGCGCTCCAGGCCGCGCACCACGCGGTCGGCGCCGTGCTTGGTGCGGGTGAAGACCAGCACCCGGTCGATCGCCTCGTCGCGCAGGATGGTGGCGAGCAGCGACTGCTTCGAGCCCGTCGGCACGAAGACGACCTTCTGGTCGACCCGCTCGGCGGTGGTGGCGACCGGGGTCACCGCGACCTGGACCGGGTTCTTCAGGTACTGGTCGGCGAGGCCGGCGATGTTCTTCGGCATGGTGGCCGAGAAGAACAGGCTCTGGCGCTGGGCCGGCAGCAGCTTCACGATCCGCTTGAGGGCGTGGATGAAGCCGAGATCGAGCATCTGGTCGGCCTCGTCGAGGACGAGGTACTCGACGCCGTCGAGGGTGAGCGAGCGGCGGTCGATCAGGTCGAGCAGCCGGCCCGGGGTGGCGACCAGCACGTCGACGCCGCCCGCGAGCGCCCGCTCCTGGCGGCCGATCGTGACGCCGCCGAACACCACCGTGGTGGTGAGCTTCAGGAACTGGCCGTACTCGTTGAAGCTGTCGGCGATCTGGCTGGCGAGCTCGCGGGTGGGCGCGAGCACCAGCACGCGGCAGCCGCGGCGCGGCGCGGGCTTGGACGGGCTCTCGCTGGCGAGACGGTGCAGGATCGGCAGCGCGAAGGAGGCGGTCTTGCCGGTGCCGGTCTGCGCGATGCCGCACAGGTCCTTGCCCTGCATGGCCGGCGGGATCGCCTGGGCCTGGATCGGGGTCGGCGTGACATAGCCGGCCTGGGCGAGCGCCTTCAGGATCGGCGCCGCGAGGCCGAAATCGGTGAACTGGGTCAAGTGAATCTTCTTGGTATTTGGCAGCGGGATCGCCGCAAGGCGCGCGCAAGGCGCGGCCTTCATCGCGATCCGATGTCAGGAGACCACCCGCGTGATGGGGCGATCCGAGGGACGAGCGATTAAGAGAGGGCCGGGCCTGCCGCGCAGGTGCCGCGGCGAAATCCGTCACGCAGCCCTCTCGAGCGGACCGCGATCGGCCGCTGACGCTGCAATCCGCCATATGGCGTTGTGCGGGTGCGAAGTCAATCGGCGGACGCTGCGTCGCCCGCGTGGCACCCGTGCGGTGGACGCTTGCGGCCGGGGGACGCCCGGTGTCCGATGCGGCCGGAGAGTGTTTTCAGGTCGGAGCCCCGCAATGTCGGCCACCCTGTCCGCCCGCCACCCTGCGCTTGCCCGCGCGGACGCCTTCGCCGCCGCCTACGGCCTGCGCCGGCCGCTCCTCCTCGCCCCGATGGCCGGGGCCTGCCCGCCGGCGCTCTCGGTCGCGGTGATGCGGGCCGGCGGGCTCGGGGCCTGCGGGGCGCTTCTGATGCAGCCCGCGGCGATCCTGGCCTGGGCCGATGCGGTGCGGGAGGCCGGCCCGTTCCAGATCAACCTGTGGATTCCCGATCCCGCCCCCGCCCGCGACCCCGACCACGAGGCGGCCTTGCGCACCTTCCTCGGCCGGTTCGGCCCGGCGGTGCCGCCGGAGGCCGGCGACGCCGCGCCGCCCGATTTCGCGGCCCAGTGCGCGGCGGTGATCGAGGCCAGGCCCCGCATCGTCTCCTCGATCATGGGGCTCTACCCGCCGGATGTCGTGGCGCGGCTGAAAGCGCGCGGGATCGCCTGGTGGGCCACCGTCACGACGGTGGCGGAGGCTTTGGCCGCCGAGGCAGCCGGCGCCGACGCACTGGTGGCCCAGGGCGCCGAGGCCGGCGGCCATCGCGGGAGCTTCCTGGCCGGGCAGGCCGAGGCTCGCGCGGTCGGCCTGATGGCCTTGCTGCCGGCGGTGGTCGATGCGGTGAGGATCCCGGTCGTCGCCACCGGCGGCATCGTCGATGCCCGCGGGGCCGCGGCGGCCATGCTCCTCGGCGCCAGCGCCGTCCAGGTCGGCACCGGTTTCCTGCGCTGCCCCGAGGCAGGGATCCCCGCCGCTTGGAGCCACGCCCTCGGCCGCGCCCGCCCCGAGGACACGCGGCTCACCCGCGCCTTCAGCGGCCGCACCGGCCGCAGCCTCGCGACGGACTACGTCGCGGCGGCGGCAGAGCCGGATGCCCCGGCGCCCGCCCCCTACCCGGTCCAGCGCGGCCTGACGCAGGGCATGCGCGAGGCGGCGGTGAAGGCGGGCGACATCGGCCGGATGCAGGCCTGGGCCGGGCAGGCGGCGGGGCTGGCGCGGGCGGTGCCGGCGGGCGAGGTGGCGGCGGGGATCTGGGCGGGAGTCGGGGATCTGTTGCGGTAGCGCCGCCCCCCGCCGCGGGGGGACGGAGCCGGTCCGTTCAGCCGGTGGCGCCGGCGCCGAACGTGCCATCCCCGAAGGTCGAGCGCCCTTCGAGGGCGCCGTATTGCAGGTAATGGGTCAGCGGATCGATACGCGCCTGGGCGACGTCGCCGTAGGCCGCGAGGTATTCCGTCGTATCGAATCCCTTCGACGGGTCGCGGCCCTCCTTCCAGCCGTAAACGTCGTAGTGCATCAGCGGGTCGATCCCGGCCGCCTTCACGTCCCCGTAGGCGGCGAGGTAGCCCTTGGTGTCGAAGAGCGCGTTCGGATCGCGCCCCTCGCGCCAGCCATACTGCTCGTAATGCCGGTAGGCGTAGTCGAGCGTATCGCCGCCGCTGCGCAGAGCCGCCGCCGCCACGTCGTCATAGGCGAGGAGATAATATTCGGCGTCGAACGACCCGTGGATGAACGAGGCGGCCGGGCCGATGGCGGCGTCGATCTCCCGGCCCTCGGCCCGGCCGTATTGCAGGTAATGGGCGAGAGGATCGATCCCGGCCGCGGCGACGTCCGGGTTGTTCTTGAGATAGAGCCCGGTGTCGAACTCCGCCGACGGATCGCGCCCCTCCCGCCAGCCATACTGGTCGAAATGCTGCAGCGGGTTGACGTTCGCCGCGCGGACGTCCGGATTGGCGGCGAGGTAGCCGGTGGTGGAGAAGAAGGCGTCGGGGTCGCGGCCCTCGCGCCAGCCGTACTGGTCGTAATGCCGCTCCGCATCGATGCCCGCTTCGCGCACGTCGGGATTGTGGATGGCGTAGAACGCATCGCCGACCAGGAAATTCCGGTCGATGATGTCGCCGTAGAACTGGGCATAGTCCTTGCCGGAGACGATCCGGCTGCCATCGGCCAGCACGGGCGTATCGGTGAGGAGGAGGTTCAGGTCCTCGCCGTAATTCGTGAGAGGATGATACTCCGCCGCCAGGGCCCCGAGCCCGACGAGACCGGCGGCGCGCACCGGATCGGGATTGCCCGGCGCCGCCGACGCCGCGGCGGCGGCGAGGAGCCCGGAATCCAGGATGTCCCCGATGTAGCGCGGATCGCCGACGCGCCGGATCGCGTTGGAATAGAGGAATCCGTCCTCGATATTGTTGGGGGTGGCGCTGTAATTCCCGACGGGATCGCCGTAATCGACGTAGTTGGTCAGGGTGCCGGCGCCGCCGAACGGGACCGCGTTGGAGGGAAGCCCCGGCGCCGCGAAGGTCGTCCCGTCGAGGCCCGTGCGCGTCGAGGCGTAGGACGCCGCAGCGGCCCCGAGGGAATGGCCGGTGAGGTGGACCTGGCCGGCCTGGATGCCTTGCGCGTTCGCCGCGGTGAGCACCTCCTGGGTGAAGGCCGCCGCGTCGCGCAAGGCCTGCGGGACGACCCCGACGAAGAGGCTCACATCCGCTTCGAGCTGCGCCAGCAGGAAGTCGGGCCTCGTGTCGAGGCCCGAGACGTCGGTGCCCTCAAAGGCGATGATCACCTGCGGCGGGACGCCGGGAATGAGGAAGGCCGCGCCGTGAAACCCGCTCGGAAGCAGGCCGGAATCGAACTGATCGGTCTTGTAATAGAACGGCGTCAAGCCGACCGGGATCGGCGGCAGCGCGTTGCTGTCGCTATAGCCGTAGACCCAGTTCGAGGCGTCGAAGAAATTCTGCGTGGTCGGAGCCGGCATGACGTTTCCTCCCGGTTGCGTATAATTTTTTGCAATGACTGCCTGACTTCAACTGCCGATCGCGCCGTCTGATGGGCAAGTGACGACAGTGCCCGCTTCCGTCACGCGGCGCCAGTGCAACTTCCTGATGAGAATAGAGCATCGTCCGACGAAGCGGATACCGGTTCGTCGAAGAAAATGCGGCACAATCAAAGATCTGGGCAAGCTCAACGAGAGCCGCGATCGTGACGCGTCTCTCGTGCCGGAACGGCCGAGCTTGAGCCGTCCCCTGCGTGTTCGGTCTGCGCGCCTACTCCTCCGCCGCCAACGGCCGCGCCACATCCTCCAGAGACTTCCGCTCCGCCGCCACGCCCCAGATTCCCGCCACCACCCCGGCGGCGATCATCAGCACGGATGCCAGCAGGTAGCCGCCGAAGATGGCGTTGCGCGAATGGCCCTCGATCAGCACCCCGAACAGGGCCGGCCCGACCGCCCCGACCGAGGTGCCGACCGCGTAGAACAGCGCGATGGCGAGCGCCCGGATCTCGAGGGGAAACACCTCGCTCACCGTGAGATAGGCCGAACTCGCCGCAGCCGACGCGAAGAAGAACACCGCCATCCAGCATAAGGTCAGGGTCGTCGCGGTGACGATCTCCTGCTGGAACGCCCAGCCGCTCAAGGCCAGCAGCACGCCCGACATCCCGTAGGTGAAGGCGATCATGGGTTTGCGGCCGAGCGTGTCGAACAGACGGCCGAGCAGCACCGGCCCCAGGAAGTTGCCGGCGGCGAAGGGCAGGATGTACCAGCCGACCCCGTCCGCCGGCACTTTGTAGAAGTCGATCAGGATCAGCGCGTAGGTGAAGAAGATCGCGTTGTAGAAGAAGGCCTGGGCGGACATCAGCGCGAGCCCCACCCCCGCCCGCTGCCGGTAGGCCTTGAGCGCGGACACCACCTCCGAGAGCGGCGTGTGGCTGCGCTGGCGCAGCCGCGCCTTCGGGAACGGGCCGTCGCTCAGGACGTGGCCCTCCTTGCGGAAGCGCGCTTCGATCCCGGCGACCAGCGCCTCGGCCTCCTCGTGCCGGCCATGGGTCATCAGCCAGCGCGGGCTCTCGGGGATCCAGGTGCGCAAGAACAGGATGACGAGCCCGAGGAACGCGCCGAGCCAGAAGGCGACGCGCCAGCCGAGATCCGGCCCGAACAGGGCGGGGTCGAGCACGACCAGCGAGGTGCCGGCGCCGAGCACCGCGCCGAGCCAGAAGCTGCCGTTGATGACGAGGTCGGTCCAGCCGCGGGCGCGGGCCGGGATCAGTTCCTGAATGGTCGAGTTGATCGCCGTGTACTCGCCGCCGATGCCGGCGCCGGTGAGGAAGCGGAAGACGCAGAAGCTCCACAGGTTCCAGGACAGGCCGGTGGCGGCGGTGGCCGCGAGGTAGACCGCGAGCGTGATGAAGAAGAGTTTTTTCCGCCCGAGCCGGTCGGTCAGCCACCCGAATCCGACGGCACCGAGCACCGCGCCGGCGAGGTAGCTCGAGGTGGCGAGCCCGATCTCGGCATTGGAGAACCGGAGCGTCGGGCTCGCCTTCAGTGCACCGGCGAGCGCGCCCGCCAGCGTCACCTCGAGCCCGTCGAGCACCCAGGTGATGCCGAGCGCCAGCACCACCAGCGTGTGGAACCGGCCCCAGGGCAGCCGGTCGAGCCGGGCCGACACGTCGGTTTCGATCACGCCGCCGGGGGCGGTGCGGGGGCTGAGGGAACGCGTCATCGAGGCCCTTCCGGCTCGCAAACCGACCTGTGCCCGCGAACATGGCTCCCGGCGCCGCCAGGGGAACCCGCAACATCCGAGAAACATCTGCGGCCGATGCCGAGACTCCGCCTACCCCTTGGCGCCGACCGGCTTGAACACCCCCGTGGCGGTCGCCACCACCCGCCCGGCTTCGTCGCGGATCTCGGCATCGCAGAACAGGATCGATTGGCCGGCCCGCGTCACCCGCCCCTCGGCCACGAGCACCCCGTTCCCGGGCGAGAGGAAGCGGGTCTGCATGTCGAGGGTCACCACCGGCCGGCCGGCGGTGAGCCGGGCCACCGTGCCCATCGCGATGTCGAGGAGGGTGCAGAGGATGCCGCCATGGGCGATGCCGAGGTTGTTGCCGTGCTGCGGTCCCAGTTCCAGTCGCAGCCGCGTGCGCCCCTCGACGACGGCGAGCGCCTCGATGCCGCAGAGCCGGGCGAACGGGATGTCCGCGCCGTAGATCATGCCGTTCTCCGCCTCGTCCATCCGTTCGCTCCGTCTCGGGTGCCGCAGCTATGGGGAGTGTTCGCCGGCGTGGCAATTCGCGCTATGACGGAGCATGAGCGCTTCGACCCCCACCTCCTTCGTCCGCACCCGCTGGTGGTGGGTGCGTCACGCCCCCGTACGGAGCGATGGCGGCCGCATCTACGGCGGCAGCGACATCGCGTGCGATTGCAGCGACGCCCACGTCTTCTCCGGCCTCGCTCCGGTCCTGCCCCGCGGCGCGGTCTGGGTCGCGAGCCATCTCGGCCGCACCCGCCAGACCGCCGAGGCCCTGTGGCAGGCCGGCGACTTCACGGTGGACGGCAATGTCCCCCGCCTGACGGCCCTGCCGGCCCTGGCCGAACAGAATCTCGGCGAGTGGCAGGGCCAGGACCGGACGCGCTTCTTCGCCGAGCGCCAGCCTGAAGCCGCGAGCTACTGGTTCGCCCCCGCCGACGAGCGCCCGCCGGGGGGCGAGAGCTTTTCGGAGCTGTGCGCGCGGGTGAACGCGGCCATCGCCGAGCTCACCGCCGAGCATCGCGGCAGCGACATCGTGGCGGTGGCCCATGGCGGCACGATCCGGGCGGCGATCGCGCTCGCGCTGAATCTCGGGGCCCAGGGCGGCCTCGCCTTCGCGATCGACAATTGCTCGCTCACCCGCCTCGACCATTATGCCGGCCCGGACGGGGCGGGCTGGCGGGTCGGGATGGTGAACGCCCAGCCCTGGCTCGGGGCTGCGGAGGGAGCCGGGCCGGCGGCCTGACGGCATCGGGGCCATACCGGTTTTTCAGCACCGGCCGCTTCCTCCGCAGTTGACAACCGGGCCCCCTTGTCCGGACCATGCACCCGGGCGCCCTCGACGGCGTACCGCACGAACGAACGTCTTCGACGAAGGACGGACCGGGTGAGGACAACGCTTCTGGCGGCGGCTCTGGCCGTGGTGTGGCAGGGGGCGGCCTGCGCGCAGCAGGCGCCTGCCGGCAATCCCCCGAAGACCCCCGCAGGCATCTCGGCCAGGATCTCCGACGGTGTCGTGCGCCTCGGCTTCCTGCTCGACATGTCGGGGCCCTATGCCGACGTGACCGGGCCCGGCAGCGCCGCGGCGGCCCGCATGGCGGTGGAGGATTTCGGAGGCACGGTGCTGGGCGCCGCGATCGAGGTCGTGGTCGCCGACCACCAGAACAAGCCGGACATCGCCGCGGCCACCGCCCGGGCCTGGTTCGATACCGGCGGCGTCGACGCGATCCTGGACGTCGCCGCCTCCGCCACCGCGCTCGCCGCCGCCGACATCGCCAAGGCGAAGAACAAGGTGATCGTGTTCAACGGTCCCGGCTCGGTGCGGCTCACCAACGAGGCCTGTTCCCCGGTCTCGGTCCACTGGGCCTACGACACCTACGCGCTGGCCCATTCCACCGCGCTTGCCACCGTCAAGGCGGGCGGCGATTCGTGGTTCTTCGTCACCGCCGACTACGCCTTCGGCCAGGACCTCGAGCGCGACGCGAGCGCCGTGGTGAAGGCGAATGGCGGCAAGGTGCTGGGCAGCGTGCGGGCCCCGCTCAACAACGCCGATTTCTCGTCCTTCCTGCTCCAGGCGCAAGGTTCGGGCGCCAAGGTGGTCGGGCTCGCCAATGCCGGCGCCGACACCACCAACGCGATCAAGCAGGCCGCCGAGTTCGGCCTGACGCAAGGCGGGCAGAAGCTCGCCGGGTTGCTGGTCTATATCAGCGACGTGCACAGCCTGGGGCTGAAGGCAACGCAGGGCATGCTCCTCACCGAGGGCTTCTACTGGGACCTCGACGACGAGACCCGGGCCTGGTCGAAGCGGTATTTCGAGCGTGTCGGCAAGATGCCGAACATGTCCCAGGCCGGCGTCTACTCGACGGTGATGCACTACCTGAAGGCGGTCCGGAAGGCCGGCACCGACGAGACCGCGCCGGTGATGACGGCGATGCGCGAGATGCCGGTCGACGACTTCTACGCCCGGGGCGGGCGCATCCGGGAGGACGGCCGCATGATCCACGACATGTATCTGTTCGAGGTCAAGAAGCCCGAAGAATCGACGGGGCCATGGGACCTCTACAAGCGCGTCGCCACGATTCCGGGCGATCAGGCCTTCCAGCCCTTGTCCGCCTCCCGCTGCCCCCTGGTGAAGAAATGACCCCGATGGCCGGAACACCGCAATCGAACGGCCCCCGGCCATCGGCGAGCGCAACAGCGCGCCGCCGCGCGGGCGGCGGACCGCCCTCGCAGCGCCAGCGGCGAGGGCTACATTCATGACCCTGCGCTGGCGCCGCCGCCCGGAGGGCTCGACCTGGGGCGATTTCGGCCCCGACGACGAGCTCGGCCGGCTCAACCTGCTGACCCCCGAGAAAGTCCGCCAGGGCGCGGCCGAGGTGCGGGAGGGCCTGACCTTCTGCCTCAGCCTGCCCCTCGACTTCCCGGGCGGTAACGTGCTGAACCCCCGCCGCCACGCACCGCAAATCCGCCCGACGGTGCGGGCGAGCGGACGGCCGAACATGAACTTCCCGGTCTGCGAGGAGGTGCCGGACGCCACCGACGTCATCAGCGACGACCTCGCGGTGCTGCACCTGCAATACTCGACGCAGTGGGACAGCCTCGCCCATGTCGGCTCGCTGTTCGACGTCGAGGGCGACGGCACCCCGCGCCCGGTCTACTATAACGGCTTCCGGGCCGGCTCGGACATCACCGGACCGGCGACGGCGGAGGAGGCGGGCGCCCCCTCCCGCGCCCAGGCGCTCGGCATCGAGCGGCTGGCCGAGCGCGGCATGCAGGGCCGGGGCGTGCTGATCGATCTCCACGCCCATCTCGGCGATGCGCGGGTGGCGGTCGGCTACGATCGGCTCCGCCGCATCCTCGACGCCGACGGGGTCGTGGTCGAGCCCGGCGACATGGTCTGCCTGCATACGGGCTTTGCCGAACGGCTGCTCGGCATGAACCGCAATCCCGATCCGGCCGTCGTCCACGACCTCTGCGCCGGCCTCGACGGACGCGACCGCAAGCTCCTGAACTGGATCACCGATTCGGGGCTCTGCGCGCTGATCGCCGACAACTACGCCGTCGAGGTCCATCCGGCCCTACCGGGGGACGGCTGCTGCGCCACCCTGCCTCTCCACGAGCATTGCCTGTTCCGGCTCGGGGTCAATCTCGGCGAATTGTGGCATCTCACCCCGCTCGCGACCTGGCTGCGGGCGAACGGGCGCTCCCGCTTCCTCCTCACGGCGCCGCCCCTGCGGCTGCCGGGAGCGGTCGGCTCGCCGACGACGCCGATCGCCACGGTGTGAGCGAGATCGAAGGGCTCCTCCCATCCTCTCACCTCATCCTGAGGTGTCAGTCCATCATCGATGGACTGACCTCGAAGGAGGACTCCAGGGATCGTGGAGGCTTCTGGAGACCTCCTTCGAGGCTCACTGCGTTCGCACCTCAGGATGAGGTTGCAGGTGGGATGATAGAGTGACCGCGGAATCTCGAACCCACGACAAACAATCCATACGGGAGGATACCATGAGCGAGATCGCGGTCATCGGGGCCGGCTTGATGGGGCACGGCATCGCCCTCGTGCTGGCGCTGGGCGGGCACCGGGTGCGGCTGACCGACAGCCGGCCGGAGACCCTGGAGCGGGTGCCGGGCCTGATCGCCTCGGCCCTCGACACCCTGCGCGAGGCCGGCGCCGTCTCGGCCGACTGGACGCCGGAACGCGCCGCGCAAGCCATCCGCCTCGAACCCGATCTCGCCGCAACCGTCGCGGGCGCGAGCCTCGTCATCGAGGCGATCACCGAGAATCCCGAGGCCAAGCGTACCCTGTTCGCCGAGCTCGACCGGCTTTGTACGCCTGACACCCGGATCGCCAGCAACACCAGCTACCTCGACGTCTTCCCGCTGATCCCGGAGGCCCGGCAGCGGAACGCCCTGGTGATGCACTGGTACACCCCGCCCTACATCGTCGACCTCGTCGACGTGGTGCCGGGACCCCACACCGATCCGGCGGTGATCGAGGAGGCGCGCCAGCTGGTGCTGGGCCTCGGCCAGGTGCCGATCGTGCTCAAGCGCTTCATCCCCGGCTACGTCGCCAACCGGATCCAGTCCGCGATCTCGGCAGAGGTCTATCACCTCCTCGACGAGGGCGTGGCCTCGGCTCGCGAGATCGACGACGCCATCATCCACGGGCTGGCCTTGCGCATCCCGATCCTCGGCCACCTCGCCAAGGCGGATTTCACCGGCATCGAATTGCTGCGCCACGCGCTCGCCAATGCCAGCTACAGCCCGCCGCCGGCGCGCACCCGCTCGGACGCGGTCGACGAACTGGTGGCGCAGGGGCGCACCGGCGTGATGGCGGGCAAGGGCTTCTTCGACTGGGGCGGGCGCGACCCGGCCGAGCTTTTTCGCGACCGCGACCGGCGCCTGCTCGCCCTGAAGCACGCGATGAAGCAGGTCGGCCGCATGGAAGGCGAGTGAACCCGTCGACCGGGACCGCTGCGGCGCTATAACCGCACCGTGAGTGCTCCGGAGGCGAGGCGGCGGCCATGTTCGAGTTCCCGGTCCTGTTCGGCGATATCGGTGGCACCAATGCGCGCTTTGCCGTGCAGGAGAAACCGGGGGCCGAGCCGGTGGTGCTCGCCCACGAGAAGACCGCCGCCTATCCCGATCCGAGCGCGGCGATTCGCGATGCCCTGGCGAAAAGCAAGGTTGCCCCGCCCCGCTCCGCCATCCTGGCGGTGGCGGCCCGGGTCGACGGGCCGGCGGTGCACCTCACCAACGCCCATTGGGTGATCGAGGGCGAGCGGATCGGCCGCGATTTCGGCCTCGCGAGTTGCCGGATCGTCAACGACTACGTGCCGGTCGCGGCCGGCGCCGCCGATCTCGACCCGGCCGGGCGCGACCGCTCGATCCTCGAGCAGATCGGCCCGACCCTCTGCCCCGACGGCGGCGCCCGCCTGGTGCTCGGCCCCGGCACCGGCTTCGGCGCCGCCGGCCTCGTGCCCTACGGCAAGCAACTCGCCATCGTGTCGACCGAGGCCGGCCACACCGATTTCGGGCCGAGCGACGCGGAGGAGTTCGCGTTCTGGCCGCATCTCTCCCGGATCGAGGGCCGCATCACCGTCGAATCGCTCCTCTCCGGCCCCGGCCTCACCCGGCTCCATGCCGGGCTCGGCGGGGCTGAGCTGGACCCGAAGGACATCACCGAGCGCGGAATGTCGGGCGAGGATCCGGCGGCACAGCGCACGTTGCGGGTGTTTTCCAAGCTGCTCGGGCGGCTCTGCGGCGACCTCGCCCTCACCTTCCTGGCGACCGGCGGGGTCTATATCGGCGGCGGCATCGTGCCCCGGATCCTCGACGTGCTGAACGAGGGCGCCTTCCGGCAGGCCTTCGAGCACAAGCCGCCCTTCGCCGACCGGATGACGCAGATTCCGACCTGCGTCATCACCATCGCCGACCCGGCGCTCGCCGGCCTCTCGGCCCTCGCCTGCCAGCCGGAGCGTTTCGCCTATGACGGGCAGCACTGGACGGCGAAGGGGACGGATCAATAGCCCTTCCATAATCCCGGCGTCGCCAGTTCCACCAGGTGACCGTCGGGATCGCGAAAGTACAGGCTGACGCCGCCGCGCGGCCAGGTGGTGCGGCCCTCGATGGCGATGCCGTGTGCCGCGAGGTGCCGCTCCCATTCCTCCAGCGCATCGGCCGGGATCGACAGGGCGAGATGCAGCGGGCCCGATCCGTCATGCGGCGGAATGGTCCCGCCGGGCGTCGGAATTGCGTGCAGCGAGCCGCCGCGGGGAAACAGCAGCAGGACGCCGCGCCCGGCGACGTCGTAGGCCCGCATCCGATGGTCCTCGTGGAGGCAGGGCAGGCCCATCGGCCCGCCCCAGAACGCGGCCGCCCGCGCGAGGTCGTCGACGTAGAGGACCGTCTCGAGGATCCCGGCGATCTCCGGCATGGCGTCACCTCCCACCGGAGAACGCATGGGAGCTTTGAGCGGTTACGCGGCGGCCGGGTTGACCGCCTCCTCGGCGAGCTCGGACAGGAGCTCGTCGGTGTTCTCCTCCTCGACCAAGGTCTCCTTGATCAGGCTCTCGGCCTCGCCGAGCCCCAACTGCTTGGCCCAGGCCAGAAGGGTGCCGTAGCGGGTGATCTCGTAATGCTCCACGGCCTGCGCGGCGGCGATCAGGCCGGCATCGAGCGCCTCGCTGCCGGAGAATTCCTGCATCACCTCCTCGCCCTCGGCGATGATGCCCTGGATCGCCTTGCAGGTGACGCCCTCGGGCTTCTCGCCGACGATCCGAAACACCTGATCGAGGCGCTTCACCTGCTCGCGGGTCTCCTCGACATGGACGGCGAAGGCGCCCCGCAGCTCCTCGGAGCGGGCGGCCTTCGCCATCTTCGGCAGCGCCTTCAGGATCGCGTTCTCGGCGAAGTAGGTGTCCTTGAGCTGGTGCAGGAAGAGCGCCCGGAGGTTCTTGTCGTCGGCCATGGTCATGCTCCCGTGGGGTACCGATGTGCCCCGGCAACGTCCCGGTCGCCGCCTTCGTTCCTCTCGTGATCACGGGCTTCGTGATGGGGCAGACCCTGGTTCACACGGGCGGCCGATGCCACTTTCCGTCAGGGGGCAGCACGTCCGCGGAGATCACCCCATGACCACGCTGTTCGACGAACGGGAAAGGGCCGCCGAGGCTCTGTTCGCCCTCGACGAGGAACTGCGCTTCCTGGCGCTCGCGCGGCGCAACAAGATGCTGGCCGCCTGGATGTGCGAACGCCTGCACCTTACCGGCAGCGAGGCGGAGGCCTACAAGTGGCGCCTGGTCGAGGCGGGCGCGACCCCTCCCCCGGCAGGCCGGACACCCGACGAGGCCCTGGCCGACCGGCTGCGGGCCGACCTCGCGGCGAAGGGCATCGCCGCCGACGACCTGCCCGCGCTGATCGCCCGCACCGGGGTCGAGGCGGCCCGGACCGTGCGCGAGCAGGCGAGGAGCTGAAGGGTCCGAGGCCGTTCCTCGACGCAGAGGGTGGAATTCACCGTCCTTGCTGTCACCCTCTACGTCATTACGGGGCTCGACGTAGCTGAGAACCCGGGATGACGTGGAGGGTGGTCGTCATGTCGAGGTCGTAACGGACGATTCTTCAGAAGAAAGTCGGCCGCGCGCTGGCGGTGTGCTCCTTGAGGACCGCGCCGGTCGTGGTATCGACCTCCTTCATCAGGACGTCGTAGCCCCACAAATCGGCGAGGTGCTGGAGCACCCGCATCGCGTCGTCCTTGTTGAGCAGAACCCGGTTGAGCACCTTGTGGTGCAGGATCAGCTTGCGGTCGCCCTCCAGGTCGACATCCACAACCTCGATGTCGGGATCGAGCCAGGCGACATCGTATTGCCGCGCGAAGGCCCGGCGCAACTTCCGGTAGCCGCGCTCGTCGTGGATCGCCTCGACGCGGAGTTCCGGCTTGTCCGGATCGTCGGTGACGTGGAACAGCCGCAGCTGGCGCATCAGCTTCGGGCTGAGGAATTGTGCGATGAAGCTCTCGTCGCGATAATTCGCCCAGACATCGCGAAGGACCTCCATCGCGTCGCCGCTGCCGGCGATGTCGGGGAACCAGGCCCGGTCCTCCTCGGTCGGCTCGGTGCAGATGCGGGCGATGTCCGTCATCATGGCAAAGCCGATGGCATAAGGGTTGTGGCCGCCGTAATGCCGGTCGTCGTAGGTCGGCTGGCGGATCACGTTGGTATGCGATTGCAGGAATTCGAGGTAGGCCGCCTCGTTGATCTGCCCGGTCTCCGACAGGCGGGTCATGATCCGGTAGTGATTGTAGGTGGCGCAGCCCTCGTTCATCACCTTGGTCTGGCGCTGCGGATAGAAATACTGCGCCACGTGGCGGACGATGCGCAGAATCTCGCGCTGCCAGGGCTGCAGCCGCGGCGCCGCCTTCTCCAGGAAGTAGAGTATGTTCTCCTGCGGCAATTCCAGGAGCGCCCGGCGCCGCTCGGCCCCCGGGTCCGGCTTTCCGGACTGGGTCTTGGCCGGCAGGGTGCGCCAGAGGTCGTTGTACATCCTCTCCTGGTGCTCGTGGCGCTCACGCTCGCGGCGCTGCTCGGAGGAGAGGTCGGGGCGCTTCTTGCGCGGGTAGCGGTGCACGCCCTGGTTCATCAGGGCGTGGGCGGCGTCCAGCACGGCCTCGACGGCATTGTGGCCGTAGCGCTCCTCGCACCGGGTGATGAAGGTCTTGGCGAAGTCGAGGTAGTCGAGGATGCCTTCCGCATCCGTCCATTGCCGGAACAGGTAGTTGTTCTTGAAGAAATGGTTGTGGCCGAAGGCGGCGTGGGCGATGACCAGAGTCTGCATCGTCGCCGTGTTCTCCTCCATGATGTAGGAGATGCACGGGTCGGAATTGATGACGATCTCGTAGGCGAGCCCCATCAAGCCGCGGCGATAACCGGCTTCGTGCTGGGCGAAGTGCTTGCCGAACGACCAGTGCTTGTAGAACAACGGCATGCCGATCGACGCGTAAGCGTCCAGCATCTGCTCGGCGGTGATGATCTCGATCTGGTTCGGGTACCAGCTCAGACCGAGTTCGGGTCCGGCGATCGCCTCGCAGGCGTCGTGGATGCGCCGGATGGTGTCGAAATCCCAGTCGTTGCCGGTGAAGAGCGGGGTGTTCTTGACGATCACGGCCGGGCCGGCGGGCCGCGCGCCGAAGGTGGCGGAACTCATCGGGCGTCGGACCTCCCGGTGCCTGGGACGCATCCCCCGGCGGGATGCGAATCCTGAACTCGAATCGCGCGGACTCAAGGACCGCGCGTCGTCACGGTGACGCGGCCTCCTGCCCGGCCTTGTTGCGGGCGAACAGCTCGCGGAAGACCGGGTAGATGTCGCGGCGGTGGTTGACCTTGCGCATGGCCAGCACCGAATTGGTCTTCGAGACCGGCTCGTAGGTGCGCCACAAGGTGGTGCGGTGCTCGACGAAGCCCGCCCGCGGCCCGCCCTCGTCGCCGACTTCGAGATAGGCGAAGTACTGGCAGGCCGGCAGGATCGCCGAGCGCAAGAGGTCCTGCGACGTGGCGCCGTCGCTCGATACGTTGTCGCCATCCGATGCCTGTGCGGCGTAGATGTTCCAGTCCTCGGGATTGTAGCGCTCGGCGATGATCCGCTTCATCTCGACCAAAGCCGAGGAGACCAGCGTGCCGCCGGTCTCGCGCGAGCCGAAGAACGTCTCCTCGTCGACCTCCTTGGCGTGGTCGGTGTGGCGGATGAAGACGATCTCGACGTGCTTGTAGCGCCGGGTCAGGAAGATGTGGAGCAGAATGTAGAACCGCTTGGCGAGGTCCTTCATGTGCTCGGTCATCGAGCCCGAGACGTCCATCAGGCAGAACATCACCGCCTGGGCCACCGGCCGCGGATAGGGCTCGAAGCGCCGGTAGCGCAGGTCGATCGGGTCGACGTAAGGGATGCGCTGCGAGCGGGTGCGCAGGCGCTCCAGCTCGGCCTTCAATTCGTCGAGGACCACCGCGTCGGGCTGGCTCTCCTCCAGCGCCCTGATTTCGTCTGCCAGGGCCTCCATCTCGACGGATTTGGGCCGTTTCAGCGCGATGCGCCGCGACAGCGAATTGCGCAGGGTCCGCCCGAGCGCCAGGTTGGCGGGCGAGCCCGACACCGTGTAGCCGGCCCGGCGCAGGGTCGCGGTCTCGACCACCGCGAGGCGGCGCTTGGCGAGGTCGGGCAGTTCGAGATCCTCGAGGAAGAGTTCCAGGAATTCCTCGCGGGTGAGGACGAAGCGGAACGTGTCCTCGCCGTCGGCCCCGCCGTCGCTGCCCTCGCCGCTGCCGCCCCCTCCCCCGCCGCCGCCCGGCGGGCGCTCGATCAGGTCACCCTCGATATAGGTCTTGTTGCCCGGCAGGATGTGGTCGTTGATCCCGGTCGAGGGGTTGCGGGTGAATTTCGGCTCACGCACCCCGTCGACCGGAACGGTGACGTTGCCGTCCTTGCCGAGATCCTTGATGTCCTTGTCCCGGGCCGCCTCGCGCACGGCGCGCTGGGCCACGTCGCGGACCCGGCGCAGGAAACGCTGCCGGTTCGCCAGGCTCTTGCCGCCGGGATTGAGGCGTCGATCGATGATGTGCATCCGCTTCGCGCTCTCCGATCGCGCCATCATACCGTATCGGGCATAGTCCCCGCCACCGCTCCTTGGTGGCAGGCCCGCGGAAGACGAACCCGCGGGCCGTGGTGGTTCGATCGCGGTTCAGCCGGCTTGCTTGACGCGCATGTACCACTCGACCAGGCGGCGGACCTGGCGCTCGGTATAGCCGCGGTCCTTCATCCGCTCGACGAACTCGCCGTGCTTCTTCTCGGTCTCGCTGTCCTTCTTCGAACCGAAGGAGATCACCGGCAGGAGTTCCTCGACCTGGCTGAACATCCGCCGCTCGATCACCTCGCGGATCTTCTCGTAGGAGGTCCAGGATGGGTTGCGCCCGCCATGCTGGGCCCGCGAGCGCAGGGCGAACTTCACCACCTCGTTGCGGAAATCCTTCGGGTTGGCGATGCCCGCCGGCTTCTCGATCTTGGTGAGCTCCTGGTTCAGGAGTTCGCGGTTGAGCAGCTGCCCGGTCTCCGGATCCTTGAAGTCCTGGTCCTCGATCCAGGCGTCCGCATAGTCGATGTAGCGGTCGAACAGGTTCTGGCCGTAATCGTGGTACGATTCGAGGTACGCCTTCTGGATCTCGTGGCCGATGAACTCGGCGTAGCGCGGCGCCAGCTCACCCTTGATGAATTCGAGGTAACGCTTCTCGGTCTCAGGCGGCAGCTGCTCGCGGCGCAGCGACTGTTCGAGGACGTACATCAGGTGGACCGGGTCGGCCGAGACCTCGGTGGTGTCGTGGTTGAAGGTGGCGGCCATCACCTTGAAGGCGAAGCGGGTCGAGATCCCGTCCATGCCCTCGTCGACGCCGGCGGTGTCCTTGTATTCCTGCATCGAGCGGGCGCGGGGATCGACCTCGCGCAGGGACTCGCCGTCATAGACCCGCATCTTGGAGAAGACGTTGGAATTCGCGTGCTCGCGCAGCCGCGAGAGCACCGAGAACCGGGCCAGCATCTCCAGCGTGCCGGGGGCGCAGCGGGCGGTGGCCAGCTCGGAACCCGAGACCAGCTTCTCGTAGATCCGCTGTTCCTCGGTCACCCGCAGGCAGTACGGCACCTTGATGACGTAGATGCGGTCGATGAAGGCTTCGTTGTTCTTGTTGGTCTTGAAGCTCTGCCACTCGGCCTCGTTCGAGTGGGCGAGGATGATGCCGGTGAACGGGATCGCGCCGATATTCTCGGTGCCGACATAGTTGCCCTCCTGCGTCGCGGTGAGCAGGGGGTGCAGCATCTTGATCGGCGCCTTGAACATCTCGACGAATTCGAGGATGCCCTGGTTCGCCCGGTTGAGGCCGCCCGAATAGGAATAGGCGTCGGGATCGGCCTGGCTCAGGGTCTCGAGCTTGCGGATGTCGACCTTGCCGACGAGGGACGAGATGTCCTGGTTGTTCTCGTCGCCCGGCTCGGTCTTGGCGATACCGATCTGGCGCAGGCGCGACGGGTTGACCTTGACGACCTTGAACTTGGAGATGTCGCCGCCGAACTCGTCGAGGCGCTTGAGGCACCACGGGCTCATCAGCCCGGTCAGGCGCCGCCGCGGCACGCCGTAGCGCTCCTCGATCATCGGCCCCATCGTCTCGGGGTCGAACAGCACCAGCGGGCTCTCGAAGACCGGGCTCATCTCGTTGCCGGCCTTGAGCACGTAGATGGGATGCACCTCCATCAGGGCCTTGAGCCGCTCGGCCAAGGAGGACTTGCCGCCACCGACCGGCCCGAGCAGGTAGAGGATCTGCTTGCGCTCCTCCAGACCTTGGGCGGCATGGCGGAAGAACGAGACGATCCGCTCGATCGTCTCCTCCATGCCGTAGAACTCGGAAAAGGCGGGATAGGTGCGGATGGTCCGGTTCATGAAGATCCGGCCCAGGCGCGGGTCCCGCGCCGTGTCGATGAACTCGGGCTTGCCGATCGCGTCGAGAATGCGCTCCGGCGCACTCGCGTACATCAGGGGATTGTCACGGCAGGCTTCGAGATATTCGGACAGGGACAGCTCCGCGTCCCGACGGGACTCGTAGCTGCGCGCGAAAGTTTGAAAGAGGTCGCTCGCTGACGGCATTGGCATTCCGGACCCTCACGACATCGCCAGGATCATCCTGTCCCGCCTCGGATGCAATCGATATCCCCATGTTTGTCGCAGCGCGGCGACGTTCGGAGGGATGCGGAGGCGGCCAGGAGCCTGTATGCAGGCCGGCTGCGGGCAAGGCGCGTGCCGCGGCGGCCGGGAAAGTTGCAGATCCGCCAATGCCAAAGCCGGTGCGCGACCGGCCCTGTGCCGTAAAGGACACGCCCGTTCCGGTTTTTCCACACCCCTCGGAGCGTCGTCGTCTGCTCCGCGAGACGCTAGGGGAACGCCGGCCGCGAGGCCGCCGTTCCCGCTTCGTTTCGGATCCCGGGTCAGATCGTCGTGTCGACCGCCGTCACAGGTCGGTCGTGTCTTTCTTCGCGCCGTCCTTCGGCGCGTCCTTCGGGCCCTCCTTGGAGCCCGCGGGCCCGACGGTGAGCTTGATGGTCTGGGTGCTCACGTTGCCGTCGGTGCCCTTGATCTCCACCGTCACCTCGTCGGTGCCGGTGAAGCCCGCCTTGCTCTCGTAGAACAGGGCCTGGACGTTGGCGTCGGCGTTCGGGCAGCGATAGGTGGCGGGGGTCTTCACCTTGCCGGCGCGCTGGATCAGGGCGCCGTTCTTGGGCGGGCTCGTCACCTTCAATTCGGGCTGCGGCCCGAGCGAGCAATCCTTCTTCAGGTTCGGCACCATCACGAGCCGGACCTGCTTGCCGGAGGCGACGGAATGCTCGCGCACCTTGGCGGCCTGCGCGAAAGCGGGGCCGGCGGCCAGCACGGGCCCGGCGGCCATCAGGACGGCGAGCGCCAGGGTCGGGCGGAAATTGCTGGTCATGGGGCTTCAGGCTCTCCAAGGGGATGCCGGCCGCATGTGGGGAGCGGGCCCGGTGCCGTCGAGGGCCGGGGGCGTGTTTCCGGCGCGTAAATCCGTCAGTGCAGAACCAGCATCACGAACAGGTTGAACAGCCCGAGCAGGGCCACCCCGCTGAGCCAGATCCAATAGCCGCGCCCCTCGACCGGATAGTCGCCGATCATCCTAGCTCTCCCCGGGTTCGTCGCCCGTCGCCGCTTGCAACACCGCCAGGGCGGCGCCGGTCACCCGTGCGATCTGCGCCGGCGTGAACTCGCCCGCAAGGGCCGAGGCGAGCCCGCGCTCGATCCGCGCCCGCTCGCCGGCATCGCCGATCGCGTCCGTCGGGATATCGCTCTCGCGCAGGCGGCAGGCGTCGCGGATCGTGTCGGCGGCCTGGCGCAGCACCTGGCGCTGGTCGGGCGTCATGTCCCAGAGCGGTTGGCGCAGCCGCGCGATCACCCGTTTCGCATCGCGATAATCGCGGTCGACCACCGGAATCGCCTCGATCTGGCTCACCAGCAGCACCAGTTCGAGCACGTCGGCGGTCGCTTCCGGGCAGGTGCGGACGATGCGCATCAGCCGGGCGATCAGCTCGGTGGTCGGGGAAGCGTGGCGGCGAGGGTCGGCCATGTGCGAGGAACGCGGGCTCGGTGGTTCGGTTCGGGAGCGCGGCAGAAATACAGAATCGGTATCGCAGCGAACGGTCGCTTCGGCTCGAGGTCCAGAAGCATAGCTTCAAAGGATGCCAAATTCGTGCCGTTTGTGGTTGAAGTTGGTAGACCGTAATCCGAGCGCGGATGCGGTCACGTGCAGATCTGCATCTGCGGTCAGAATCTCGTGCCTATCCGTGCAGCATTCGAGAATCGCTGCATCGGCGACGCCGAGACGCCTGTATTCTTGTCTCGATGTCGCCGCCTTGCTGGTGATATAATGCTCTTGATGTTTATGCACCACGGTTTTGAACACATCCATGATGCGGCTTCGCTCTGGATCGCGGTGCTGCCGCAGCAGATTGGCGGCCTCCGAAACCGTATTTGGCAACAAGATCAGCTTTGGATCGCTACCAAGAAGCTGTATGAGCAAATCAAAATCAGCGATCGTAAAAGAGCTTAAATTTTTGTGCTTGTGAATAATGTCTGCCGATGTTAAGCCGACCGCAAGCAAAACGATAAGCTGCGTGTCAAGCACGATGGTTCGCATCAGTCACCGCCGAGGCTGCGAATCTTGATGGACGGCACCTCATTTTCATTATCAGGCATACGAACAAGCTTGTAATCTCTTTTGTATACCGGAGCGGTCGCGCCCGTCAGAGCCGTGACAATGCCCGGCATACGCTGCTGTCGCAGGAGGCCAAGCGTTATCAGCCAGGCATTGTCCAACCGATCGAATTCGACCTCCTCGAGCCTTATGTCGGAGATTTGCTCGTCGGCGAATACGTTCAAGAGATAATCTTTTGCCTTGGCGACAGCTTGCTTCACGTCCACCTTGCACCTCTATGTCGGCTTCGGCGTTCGGCGCGGGACACCAGTCTACCAGATAGCGCCGTGAAGGCCACTCCGACGAAATCTCGTGCGGTGTCCGATTGATCGCTCGGCGATTGCTGCGCAATCGCGTTCGCGATGCGGAAACCGGCTTCGCTCAAGTGTGTGAAGCGCAGCTTCACCGTCGCGGGCTGGTGACATGCAATCCAGGAGGGATCTTCCGGATTGCATGTCACTCGCAGTCGTCTGAAAGACTCGCAGGACGCAAACCGGCCAGCTGCCGCCGACACGCCCGCAACTCATCGAGCACGGCGTTCAGGCTCGCCCGGTCCGCCCGCCCCAGCGGCGGCGGGGCGGTCTCGGGCTCCGGCTCGTGGTCGGACTCGACGAAGGCGGGGGCGACCTGCTCGCCGCGGCCGACGGCCTGGACGAAGCGCATGCCGCGCTCGCGCAGGATCCGCTGGACGCCGCGGATCGTGTAGCCCTGCCCATAAAGGAGGCGGCGGATGCCGCGCAGGAGGTCGACGTCGTCGGGGCGGTAGTAGCGCCGGTTGCCGCCGCGCTTGAGCGGGCGCACTTGCGTGAAGCGCGTCTCCCAGAAGCGCAGCACGTGCTGGGGCAGGTCGAGGTCCTCGGCGACCTCGCTGATGGTGCGGAAGGCACCGGGTTCTTTCTCAGGCAGAAGGGCGCGACTGGAGGCGTCGGCGCCGCCGGGCTCCGAGACGTCCTCGTCCTCGATCGGCATCCCGGTCATCGGCCCGATCCTGAATCAGCCCGCGCGGTGCCCGGGCGGGCTCAACTGTCGTCTTCGTCCGGAGCGGCGTCGCCGTTGATCCGGGCCTTGAGCACGTTCGAGGGCTTGAACACCATCACCCGGCGCGGCTCGATCGCCACCTCGACACCGGTCTTGGGGTTGCGGCCGACCCGCTTGCCCTTGTCGCGCACCACGAAGGAGCCGAAGGAGGACAGCTTCACGGTCTCGCCGGCAGAGAGGCAGCCGCAGATCTCCGACAGGACCGTCTCCACCAGGGCTGCGGATTCCGTCCGCGACAGGCCGACCCGCTGGTAGACGGCCTCGCTCAGATCGGCCCGCGTGACCGTCTTGCCTGCCATCGTGCTGCTCCCCCGGCGGCTGAATCGCGAACTAACGTATGTCTATGATCGCGCACGCTAATCGGCGATGCGCGCCGGGTCAACCGGGCGTCGGGCGGGTTCCCGGATACTTTGTGGGTCTACCCGTCTCGCCTACCAGCGGATCAGGGCACTGCCCCAGGTGAAGCCGCCGCCGATCGCCTCGATCATCACGAGGTCGCCTCGCTTGATCCGGCCGTCCCGGCAGGCCGCGTCGAGCGCCAGCGGAATCGAGGCCGCCGAGGTGTTGCCGTGGCGGTCGACCGTCAGCACCACCTTCTCGCGGGCGATGCCGAGCTTGTCGGCCGAGGCCTCGATGATCCGCCGGTTGGCCTGGTGCGGCACGAACCAGTCGAGGTCGTCGGCGGTGGTGCCGGTGGCCTCGAAGGCTTGCGCGATCACGTCGGTCACCGAGCCGACGGCGAAGCGGAAGACCTCCTTGCCGACCATGCGCAGCTTGCCGGTGGTGCCGGTCGAGCCGGGCCCGCCATCGACGTAGAGCTTTTCCCGGTGGCGGCCGTCGGCCCGGAGCTGGCTCGTCAGCACGCCGCGGTCGCCGGAATGGCCCTCGCCGGGTTGGGCTTCCAGCACCAGGGCGCCGGCGCCGTCGCCGAACAGCACGCAGGTGGTGCGGTCCTCCCAGTCGAGCAAGCGCGAAAAGGTCTCGGCACCGACGACGAGGGCGCGGGTGGCAGCGCCCGTCACCAGGAACTTGTCGGCGGTGGCGACCGCGTAGACGAAACCGGCGCAGACCGCCTGGAGGTCGAAGGCGGCCCCCGTCCGGATGCCGAGCCCGGCCTGGATCTGCGTCGCCGTCGACGGGAAGGTGTGGTCCGGCGTCGAGGTCGCGCAGATCACGAGGTCGATCGTCGAGGCGTCGATCCCGGCATCCTGCAAGGCGCGCTCCGCCGCCTTGATACCGAGCACCGAGGTGGTCTCGTCCGCTTCGGCGATGTGGCGCTGGCGGATGCCAGTGCGCTGGATGATCCAGTCGTCCGAGGTGTCGACCCGGGCGGCGAGGTCGTCGTTGGTGACGGTGTTCCGCGGCAGGTAGGAGCCGCAGCCCCGCACCACCGAGCGAAGGCGGGTCATGATGCGTCCTCCTTACGCCGAGGCCTGAGCCGGCGTCGCGTCGAGGCGTTCCCGGATCGTCCGCATCAGGTCATGGCGGGCCATGTCGTAGGCAAGGTCGATGGCGGCGGCGAAGCCCTCGGCATCGGCGGCGCCGTGGCTCTTGATGACGATGCCCTCGAGGCCGAGGAACACGCCGCCATTGGCCCGGCTCGGGTTCATCTTCTCGCGCAGCGCGTTGAAGGCGCCGCGGGCGAACAGGTAGCCGATCTTCGCCATCAGGGTGCGGCCCATCGCGCCCTTGAGGTAGGCGGCGATCTGCTTGGCCGTGCCCTCGGCGGTCTTGAGCGCGATGTTGCCGGTGAACCCTTCCGTCACCACCACGTCGACGGTGCCGCGGCCGAGATCGGTGCCCTCGACGAAGCCGTGATAGGCCAGTCCCGTCAGGTCGGATTCGCGCAGCATCCGGGCGGCCTCCTTGACCGCCTCGTTGCCCTTCATCTCCTCGGTGCCGACGTTGAGGAGCCCCACGGTCGGCCGGTCGAGGTCGAACACGATGCGGGCCATCGCGGCGCCCATCACCGCCATGTCGACGAGGTGGTTGGCATCGGTGCCGATGGTGGCGCCGACATCGAGCACCACGCTCTCGCCCCGCACCGTCGGCCACAGGCAGGCGATGGCAGGCCGCTCGATGTGCGACATCGTCTTGAGGCAGATCTTCGACATCGCCATCAGGGCGCCGGTATTGCCGGCCGAGACCGCGGCCTCGGCCTCGCCGTCGCGCACCGCCTGGATCGCCTTCCACATCGAGGACTTGCCGCGGCCGGAGCGCACCGCCTGGCTCGGCTTCTCGTCCATGGCGACCGCCACGGTGGTGTGGCGGATCTCGACGGCGCCCTTCAGGCGCGGCTCGGCCGCGACCAGGGGAGTGAGCACCGCCTCGTCGCCGAACATCAGGAAGGTCGTCTCGGGGTGGCGCTCGCGGGCGAGCCCCGCACCGGGCACGACCGTCGAGGGGCCGTGATCGCCGCCCATCGCGTCGAGCGAGATGCGCACTCTCTGGGACATGGGGGTGTCGAACAGCCTCTCGGATCCACCGGGGACGCGCGAACAGGGGGTCCGCGGCGCGGCGGAAAATAGCGACCCGGGCCCAAGCCGCAAACGAATTCTGAAGTCTTTTCGTGGTGCGGCCGTCCTCAGCCGTCGTTCCCGGATTCTTGCCCAGGCTTCTGGCCCTTGAGGCCCTGGAGCGCCGCGAAGGGTTTCTCCTCCTCGTCCTCCGCCGGCGGCTCGAAGGCGACGCCGGGTTTTCGCGGGTACGGGTCGAGGCCGAGCGCCAGGAACTCGGCGGCGAGGCTGCCGAGGTCGATGCGGCCGTTGACGATCGGGTCGGGGATGTCGGCATCCTCGGCCGGCGTGCCCGCGAAGGCGTCGGGGGCGGCGAAATCGACGTCGACCTCCTCGCTCACGGTGCCGTCGAACGGCTCCAGGGTGACGCTGCAGGTCTGGGTGACGGCCGCCTCGACGGTGCCGGTGACCTGGAGCCGGTGCAGCGAGCCCGAGAGCCGGAAGGTGCCGGTGAGCCGCGTGATGCCCGGCAGACCGAAATCGCGGGCGAGCGCGGCGCGTTCCTCCTCGTTGGCCTCGACGGTGACGGGCTGGCCGGTCTTCAGGGTGCGCTCGACCAGGATCGGGCGGGAGAACGGGCCGACGCTGTCGGGGGTCATCAAGGGCTCCTTCTCGGATCCTGGGAGTGGGGGCGAGGAAACGGGCGCAGCGGCCCGGAGGGGCGCTCGCGCGGTCGGGCCCGGCTCGCCTGGAGATGCGTCGCGGCGCGCCGCGGTGCAAGGGCTTCCCGCGGTGTGCAGGACTGTCCGGCGAGAGACGTGGCGCGTCTCCCCTCTCCCGTGTGGGCTAGCGTGTTCACACTTCTCGGTTCGAGAGCTTCTCCCGGTGAAGGTCGCGCGCCTCTCCTCCCCAGGCGATCTCGGGCTTGCCCGAGATCGCTCAAGCTTGTGGGGAGGAGCTGGAGGTGGGGGTGGTGTCGGATAGAGCGCAGCGGTGCCTCCTGCACCACCCCCACGCGGGATCTTCGATCCCCATAACCCCTCCCCACAAGGGGGAGGGGAAAGCGCGCATATTTACAAAGGGTTAGCTCTCGAAGGAGAAGTGTGAATCCGCTAGCCCACATGGGAGAGGGGATCCCGCGTTCGATTTTCAATGGGATTTCCTCGGACAGCCCTCCCGATGTGGGAACGGCCTTCGCGAGAACGGCCTTCGGTCAGGCCGCGTGGTCGGCAAAGCCCGCCGGATCGGGCAGCACCGGGCCGGTCGCCATCAGGGCGTCGAGGTCCGTGCCGGCTAGCGCGGCATCCGCCGCCGCCACGTAGGCCGCGAGCCCCTTGGCCGCGTCGGGCTCGTCCCGGGCCAGCACGTTGCGGGCGAGCGCCGCCGCCAGGCCGGCGCGGTCGCCGGAATCGAGGGCCGCGTCATAGGCGGCGGCGCGGCCGTAGAACGCCTGGGCCAGCTTCTTCATCCGCTTCGACACCCCCATATCGCCGACCCCGAGTTCCCGCAGCGACGAATCGAGCTGCGCGAACACCGAATTGACGAGGTCCTGGGCGATGTCCGCCGCCGGGGCGGGGAGCCGGCGCAGATGGCGCAGCACCAGGACGACGTGCAGGCATAGGGCCTCGAACCGGCCCTCCACCGTGTCGGGCACGCCGAGATCGAGGTAGAGCGCCGGAACCCGCGCCCCGGCATTGATGCGGATATGCAACGCCTCGATGGCGCGCCGGCGGGCATCCTCGCGGCGGAAGGGGTTTCGCATCATCGTGTAAAGTCTCGCTTCCCACTTCGAGCGGCGCCCGATCGCCTGGCAACCGGTCGCCGCTCCAGGTCTTTGATTCTACCGCATTTTCTTTCGACGTACCGGTTCTCGCCTCGTCGGAAAATGCCCTGGTCCGCGCCGTCGGCGCCGCGTCCCATCCGTGACGGACCATCCGCGGCCGAAGCTTGGCCGTGCCTTGCCAACGCCACAACCCCGGGGTACGGCAGCGGTCGCTTCTCGCGCAAGGCTGCCGTCAGGCCGTCCGACACACTTCCCGCACATGTCTTCCGAGGTCTCGATGCCGCGCCGCTTCACACCGTCGCTCCTCCGCCTCGCCGCGGCCGGCCTGATCGGTCTGTCGGCCGCGGGCTGCGTGATCGGCGAAGAGTTCCGGCACGGCTACATCATCGACGATGCCGCCGTCGCCCAGGTGCGGCCCGGCGCCAGCGCCGAGCAGGTGCTCCAGCTCCTCGGCACGCCCACCACCGTCTCCACGGTCGGCAACAAGTCCTGGTACTACATCAGCCAGAACACCCAGCGCCCGGTGATGTTCATCGGCGAGCGCCCGAAGGACCAGCGCGTCCTGGCGGTGTACTTCAATGCCGGCTTCAAGGTCGAGCGCGTGGCGCTCTACGGCGAGCAGGACGGCAAGGTGTTCGACTTCATCTCCCGCACCACGCCGACCAGCGGCGGCGAGCAGGCCTTCCTCGGCCAGCTGATGCGCGGCCTGACCAAGTTCGAGCCGTTCGGCAACGCGCGGTAAGAGGACGCCTCACAGCCGATCCCAGATAATCCCGGGATGGGCTGTGAGAGTGATACGCTTAGACTGGCCATGGTCTGGGATCCGTACGTCGGCTCGTTGCATGACGATGATCCAGGGCGAAGGTCAATCAATCAGGGCCCATTCGGTTTCCTCCGACGATAAAGTCCCCACGCTCGACCCTCCCCCCTCTGCGGGGGAGGGTGGTCCTTGCGTCAGCAAGGACCGGGAGAGGGGCAGCGCGACGCTTCAGGACAAAGCGCCCGTCAGAACGGTCTCGTTATTTCCGGAAGCGGGGCTCCCCTCTCCCGGCCTGCTCCGCAGGCCACCCTCCCCCGCAGAGGGAGGAGGGTTCGCGCGCGGCGGCCGTCACTCCGCCGCCGCCCGCTCCTCCTCGCTCCCCAGAAATCCCCCGGATTGCCGCGCCCACAGGCGGGCATAGAGCCCCCCGGCCTTGACCAGGTCGGCGTGCCGACCCTCCTCGACGATCTTGCCCCGATCGAGCACCACCAGCCGGTCGAGGGCCGCGATGGTCGAGAGGCGGTGGGCGATGGCGAGCACGGTCTTGCCCTGCATCAGCCGGTCGAGGGAGCCCTGGATCGCCGCCTCGACCTCCGAATCGAGGGCCGAGGTCGCCTCGTCGAGGATCAGGATCGGCGCGTCCTTCAGGATCACCCGGGCGATGGCGATGCGCTGGCGCTGGCCGCCCGACAGCTTGACGCCGCGCTCGCCGACCTGGGCGTCGTAGCCGCCGCGGCCCTTGTGGTCGGTGAGGTCGCGGATGAAGGCGTCGGCATGCGCGGCCTTGGCGGCCGCGACGATCTCCGCCTCGGTCGCGTCCTCACGGCCATACGCGATGTTGTCGCGGATCGAGCGGTGCAGGAGCGAGGTATCCTGCGTCACCACGGCGATCTGCCGCCGCAGGGACCCTTGGGTCACCTGCGCGATGTCCTGCCCATCGATCAGGATGCGCCCGCCCTCGAGATCGTGCAGGCGCAGGAGCAGGGAGGTCAGCGTGGTCTTGCCCGCCCCGCTCGGGCCGACGAGGCCGACCTTCTCGCCCGGGGCGATGCGCAAGGTCAGGTCCTCGATGATCCCGGTATCGTCACGCCCGTAATGGAAGCTCACGCCCTCGAACCGCAACTCGCCGCCGGTCACCGCGAGGTCGCGGGCATCCGGCCTGTCGATGAGGGCGTGGGGCAGTGCGATGGTCTGCATGCTCTCCTGCACCACGCCGATATTCTCGAAGAGCCCGCGCACGGTCTGCATCACCCAGCCCGACATCGCGATCAGCCGAAGCACCAGGGCGAGGCCCGCCGCCCCCTCCCCGGTGGTCATCTGCCCGCGCGACCACAGGGCCAGCACCACGCCTGCGGTCACCACGATCAGGGTGCTGTTGAGGAGCGACAGCGCGGCGGTGACGGCGGTGATGAGCCGGAACGAGTGCAGGTAGGCGTCGGTGTGCTCGGTCGTGGCGGCCTGCACCGCCGAGCGCTCCTCCCGGTCGCGGGCGAAGAGCTTGACGGTCAGGATGTTGGTGTAGCTGTCGACGATGCGGCCGACGAGGGCCGAGCGGGTATCGGCGACCTTGAGCGAGCGCGCCCTGGCGCGCGGCACGAAAAAGGCGGTGAGCCCGGCATAGGCCAGGATCCACATCAGGACCGGCAGCATCAGCCACGGGCTGATCGAGCCGAACAGGCTCACCGCGGTGACCGCGAAGATCGCCACGTAGAGCAGCGTGTCGATGACCACGATGGCGAGTTCGCGCACCGCCACCCCGACCTGCGTCACCCGGTTGGCGAGCCGCCCGGCGAAATCGGCCTGGAAATACGAGAGAGCGTGGCCGAGCGTATAGAGATGGGTGCGCCAACGGATCAGGCTGGTGGTCTGCGGCACCACGAACTGGTTCGACAGCACCTCGTGCAGCCAGGACAGGACCGGGCGCGCCACCAGGATCAGGGCGGCGGCCAGCATCAGCCCGGTGCCGTGGTCGCGCCAGAGGGTCTCCGGGCCGGTTTTGGCCAGGATGTCGACGAACCAGCCCATCAGCAGGTAGAGCGAGGCCTCGACGCTGCCGGCGGCAAGCGCCACCACGAACAGGATCGCCAGCGGGCCCCGCACCGGCCGCAGGTAGAACCATGCGAAGCCCGCCACCGTGTTGGGCGGGCGACGCGCCTCCTCGAAGGGGGCGAAGGGATCGATGCGGCGCTCGAGCCAGTCGAGGAACATGCGGGCTTCCCGAAGGTGACGGGGTCCTCAGCTATGCGGCACGCCCCATCCGCCAACCGGGGGGCGATGCCGCAGGCCGAAGACCGGCGTATGAGGGGCCGATCGACTGGATGCCCCCGGACTCATGCTGCGCCTCGCCCTCTACCAGCCCGACATTCCCCAGAACACCGGCACGATGCTGCGGCTTGCCGCCTGCCTCGGCGTGGCGGTCGAGATCGTCGAGCCGGCGGGGTTCGACGTCTCGGACCGCCACCTGCGCCGCTCGGGCCTCGACTATCTCGACCACGTCGCGATCACCCGCCATCGCTCCTACGCCGCCTTCGATGCCTGGCGGCGGGAGGCCGGGATCCGTCTGGTGCTCGCCACCACCGCCGGCTCGGTGCCCTACACGGCACATACTTTCCGGGACGGCGACTGCCTGATGGTCGGGCGCGAATCGGCCGGGGTGCCGGACGCGGTCCATGCCGATGCGGATGCCCGGGTGACCATCCCGATGCGCGCAGGCATGCGCTCGCTCAACGTGGCGGTGGCGGCCGGGATGATTCTCGGAGAGGGCCTGCGCCAGCTCGGCAGCCTCTGAAATCCCGTTCGCTTCCAGATCCTTGACAGTGGCAGGTCTCGCATCGTCCCACCTTCGACCTCATCCTGAGGTGTCAGTCCATCGAAGATGGGCTGACCTCGAAGGAGGGCTCCAGGAGTCGCGGCGATCTCTGGAGCCCTCCTTCGAGGCCGCTACGCGGCACCTCAGGATGAGGGTGCGGGTGGGATGAGGGGAGATCGATCGGCCCGGCTCTGCGATCTTGGCCTCGGCCCCGCAACGTGGGATGACACACCCCATGACCGACGCCGCTCCCGACATCGCCGCGCTCAAGACCGAGGCGACCGCCTGGTTCTCGACCCTGCGCGACCGCATCTGCGCCGCCCTCGAGCGGATCGAGGAGGAGGCGACCGGCCCGTTCGACCCCGAGGCCGGCGGTCCCGGACGCTTCGAGCGCACGCCCTGGGAGCGCAAGGACCATTCCGGTCTGCCGGGCGGCGGCGGCACCATGGCGATGCTGCGCGGCCGGGTGTTCGAGAAATGCGGCGTCCACGTCTCGGCGGTGCATGGCGAGTTCGCCCCCGAGTTCCGCGGCCAGATTCCCGGGGCGGCGGAGGATCCGCGCTTCTTCGCCACCGGCATCTCGCTGATCGCCCATCCGTGGAACCCGCACGTGCCGACCGTGCACATGAACACCCGCTTCGTGGTGACGACGAAGACGTGGTTCGGCGGCGGGGCCGACCTGACCCCGGTCCTCGACCGACGGCGCACGCAGGACGACCCCGACACGGTCGCGTTCCACGCCGCCTTCGAGGCGGCCTGTGCCAGGCACCCGGCCGCCGATTACGCCCGCTACAAGGCCTGGTGCGACGAGTATTTCCACCTCAAGCACCGCAACGAACCCCGCGGCATCGGCGGCATCTTCTACGATTACCACTGGACCGGCGATCCGGCCGCCGACCTCGCCCTCACCCGCGAGGTCGGGAACGCCTTCCTGGGCATCTATCCCGAGATCGTGCGGCGGAACCTCGCCACGCCCTGGACCGAGGCCGACCGCCACGAGCAGCAGGTGCGCCGCGGCCGCTACGTCGAGTTCAACCTGCTCTACGACCGCGGCACGATCTTCGGCCTGAAGACCGGCGGCAACGTCGCGTCGATCCTGTCGTCGATGCCGCCGACGGTGCGCTGGCCGTAAAAGACTCGCGGTGAAGCCCCTCCCCGATCTCGCCGCCGTCGTCCTGTGGATGGCCGGCGCCCTTCTGTCGTTCTCGGCCACCGCCATCGCCGTGCGAGAACTGGCGCCGGCACTCGGCCTGTTCGACATCCTGGCGGCCCGGGCGGCGGCCGGGGTGGCGATCGTCGGGGCGGTCGCGCTCCTGCGCCGCCGGCCGCTGGCGGCCCGGCGCATGAGGCTGCATCTCGCCCGCAACCTCGTCCATTGGGGCGGCAACTACGCCTGGTCCTACGGCGTCACGCTGCTGCCGCTCGCGGTCGTCTTCGCGCTCGAATTCACCACGCCGGCCTGGGTCACGCTGCTCGCGGTGCTGATCCTGCGCGAGCGGCTGACCGCGAGCCGGGTCGCGGCGGTGGCCCTCGGCTTTCTCGGCGTGCTGGTGGTACTGCGGCCCGGCGTCGCCGCGTTGCAGCCGGCGAGCCTCGTGGTGCTCGCCGCCGCCGTGATGTTCGCGCTGACGGCGGTCGCCACCAAGGCGCTGACCCGGACCGAGAGCGTGCTGTCGATCCTGTTCTGGATGAACCTGATCCAGTTGCCGCTCAACCTCGTGGCCGGCCGGATCTATCCGGCCGTGCCGGCCCACGCCTTCGAGGGGCGCCACGCGTTGGCGCTGGCGATCCTGTGCATCGCCGGGCTCACCTCGCATTGGTGCCTGACCAGCGCCTACCGGCGCGGCGACGCCATCCTGGTCATGCCGCTCGATTTCCTGCGCATCCCGCTGATCGCGGTGCTCGGCTGGCGCTTCTACGGCGAGCCGCTCGATCCGTGGCTGTTCGTCGGGGCCGGGCTGATCGTCGGCGGCATCGTCTGGAACCTCGCCGCGGAGGCGCGGCGACAGGCCCCGGCGGTCCAGGCCGAAGGGGCTTGACCGCGGGGCGCCGTGGCGCGTTGATCGGCGCCATGCTGTTGTCCTTCTTCACCGAGCTGCGCGCCGCCAAGGTCCCGGTCTCGCTGCGCGAGTACCTGACCCTGCTCGAGGCCCTCGACCGCGACCTCGCCGACCAGCGGGTGGAGGATTTCTATTACCTCGCCCGCACCGCCCTGGTGAAGGACGAGCGCAACCTCGACAAGTTCGACCGGGTGTTCGGCCGCGTCTTCAAGGGCGTGGTCACGGTCGGCGAGGCGGTGGAGCCGCAAGCCATCCCCGAGGAATGGCTGCGCAAGCTGGCGGAAAAATACCTGACCGAGGAGGAGCGGGCGCAGCTCCAGGCGCTCGGCTGGGACAAGCTGTTCGAGACTCTCAAGGAGCGGCTGGCCGAGCAGAAGGGGCGCCACCAGGGCGGCTCGAAATGGATCGGCACCGGGGGCACCTCGCCGTTCGGCGCCTACGGCTACAACCCGGAAGGCATCCGCATCGGCCAGGACGGCAACCGCAACTTCCGCGCGGTGAAGGTCTGGGATCAGCGCACCTTCAAGGACCTGGACGATTCGGCCGAACTCGGGTCGCGCACCATCCGCTTGGCGCTCCGCCGCCTGCGCCGCTTCGCCCGCACCGGGGCGGCGGAGGAACTCGACCTCGACGGCACGATCCGCGAGACCGCCCGTCACGGCACCCTCGACCTCCAGCTTCGGCCGGAGCGCCGCAACGCCGTCAAGGTGCTGCTGTTCCTCGACGTCGGCGGCTCGATGGACTGGCATGTGGAGCTGGCCGAGCAGTTGTTCTCGGCCGCCCGCTCGGAGTTCAAGCACTTCGAGCATTTCTACTTCCACAACTGCCTGTACGAAAAGGTCTGGAAGGAGAACCGCCGACGCCACACCGAGGGCACGCCGCTCCTCGACGTGATCCGCACCTATCCATCCGATTACCGGGTGGTGTTCGTCGGGGATGCCGCGATGTCGCCCTACGAGATCGCGATGGCGGGCGGCTCGGTCGAGCACTGGAACGAGGAGGCCGGCAAGGTCTGGCTCGAGCGGGTGCTGAACCACTTCCCGAAGGTGGCCTGGCTCAACCCGGTGCCGCAGGCGCAGTGGAACTACACGCAGTCGAACGCGATGATCCGGCAGATTTTTTCGGACCGGATGTACCCGCTTACGCTGGAGGGGATCGATCAGGCGACGCGGGCGCTGTTGCGGTAGGGATCATGGGCGTTCCAGGATTTACGCGCGGCGGAGATGTCCTGAATAAAGAAGTAGCGCGGGCTTTCTCCTCTCCCCGCGGGCGGGGAGAGGCCTGAGCTCCGAAGGGGCTCAGGGAGCCCGAAGGGCGGGGGTGAGGGGGTATTTCAGGATGTGGCTCCTTCGGAAACACCCCCTCACCCTCGCTTCGGCTGCGCCTCCGCTCGCTGCGTCTCCTGAACGGAGACACAGCCCTCTCCCCGCCCGCGGAGAGAGGGGGAAACCCGCGCCTTTTTCTGTCCGCCGAGAGTCCATGACGACCGAAGGCGGTACCGGTCGATGTCCCACCCTTACCCCCGCGTCGTCAGCAGCACACCGGCCCCGATCGCCAGGATGGCGCCGACGTGGAGAGCATCGGGCACCTCGCCGAGGACGGGAATCGCGAGAAGCGTCGCGATCACCGGCACGAGCGCGGTGAAGGCCGGGGTGCGCCGGCCGATGAGCGCCAGGGAGCGGTTGAAGGCGATGAGCGCCACGACGCTCACCAGCACGCCCTGGTAGACGGCCTGGATCGCCACCTCCGCCGGTGGCGCCTCGAGAAGGTGCGACAGGCCCGAGGCGAGGTAGAGCGGGATATAGGTGACGAGCGAGCCGACGCAGATCAGCGCCGTCGCCTCCAGCGCCGTCAGGCGCGAGCGGCGCATCCGCACCGTGCCGGCGGCCCACAGGAAGGCGGCAGTGAGGAGAAGCCCGTAGCCGAACAGTTCGTCGGAATCGCGAAAGCCGCCCGCCAGGGTGAGCGCCCCGGCGGCGATCAGCCCGAGGCCGGCCAGCGCCAGGCGGCCCGGCCGGTCGCCCAGCAGCAGCACGCCGAGGAGGGCGGCGAAGAGCGGCATCGTGCCGGGCGTGAGCGCCGCGCCGTGGCCGGCGGGCGCGTAGCGGAGCGCGACCGAGATCAGGAGCGCGAAGGGCGCGCCCTGCGCCACGTACAGGATGGCGCCGTCGATGAAGGCTCTCCGGTCGAGGCCGCGCAGGCGCAACAGCAGCACCGGCAGCAGCAGCAGGCCGCCGATGCCGAAGCGGAGCGCCACGAGGTCGGCGGGCCCGAGCACGCCCCCCGCCCCCACCGTGCGCCGGGTGACGACGAACCAGCCGCCCCACAGGCTGATGGCAAGCAGCGCGAAACCGACGCCCGCGGCGAGGCGCCGGCCGGCGGGAGCCTCGATCGCGGCCGCCCCCGAACGCTCGGGCGTCACGAGGCCTGCGCCGCGGATGCGGGCTCCCGGTCGTCGGCGAGCTGAAGCCGGTGTAGCCGCGCATAGGTGCCGCCCCGGGCGATCAGGGCCGCGTGGGTGCCGGTCTCGGCGATCCGGCCGCCCTCCATCGCGACGATCAGGTCGGCGTCGCGCACCGTCGACAGGCGGTGGGCAATGACCAGCGTGGTGCGGCCCCGCATCAGCCGGGTCAGCGCCGCCTGGACCAGCTGCTCGGATTCGGCGTCGAGCGCCGAGGTCGCCTCGTCGAGGAGCAGGATCGGCGCGTCGCGTAAGAAAGCCCGGGCGAGCGCGATGCGCTGGCGCTCGCCGCCCGACAGCCGGTTGCCCGCGGGCCCGACCCGGAAATCGTAGCCCTCCGCCCGCGCCGTGATGAAGCCGTGGGCGGCTGCAGCCTCGGCCGCCGCCTCGATCTCGTCCCGGCTCGCACCCTCGCGGCCGAAGGCGATGTTTTGCGCGATCGTGTCGTCGAACAGGACCACCTCCTGCGACACCACCGCGACGGCGCGCCGGAGCGAGGCCAGGGTCACGTCGCGCACGTCCTGGCCATCGATTCGGACCTCGCCCTCGGTCACGTCGTAGAGCCGCGGCACCAGGGACAGGAGCGTCGACTTGCCCGAGCCCGAGCGGCCGACCAACGCCGTGGTGCGGCCCGCCGGCACGACGAGATCGATGCCCTCGAGCGCCGGGGCGTCGTCATGATAGCGGAAGCGCACGCCCTCGAACCGGATCTCGCCGCCGGCGACCTCCAGGACCGGCGCCCCCGGCTTCTCCCGGATCGTCGGCGCCTCGTCCATCAGCGCGAAGGTGCGCGAGAGGGCGGCGAGCGCCTCCTGCAGGATGGCGTTGAGGTTGCCGAGCGCCCGGGCCGGCTGGGCGGCGAGCAGGAGCGCCGCGACGTAGCCGGTGAAGTCGCCGACGCTCTTCTCGCCCGACAGGATGCGGTGGCCGATGAAGGCGAGCACGCCCGCGACCGCGAGGCCGCCGCCGATCTCCAGCAGCGGGTCGAGCCGCCCGCGGGCATTGGCGGCCTTCATCTTCAGGCGGCGCACCTCGTCGAGGGCGTCGCGGGTGCGGCCCTTGAGATAGCCTTCGAGGCCGTAGGTCTTGGCGACCCGGATTCCGGCCAGGCTCTCGCTGATCAGGCTCGCGGTGAGACCGACCTGCTCCTGCGTCGAGGTCGAAACGCGGCGCAGCTTCTTGCCGATCCGGGCGATCGGCCCGGCAACGAACGGCACCGTCACCCCGGCGACGATCGTCAGCCAGGGGTCCATCCAGATCATCGCGCAGACGAGCGCGATCAGCATCGCCACGTCGCGCAGGAGCACGGTGGAGATCCGCGTCAGCGCCTCCTTGATGAAGGCGAAGTCGGTGGTGAAGCGCTGCGTGAGGCTCGCCGGGCTCTCGCGGCCGAGCTGGGCCAGGTCCTGCTCGATCATGTGGCCGTAGAGTGCCGCCTGCATGTCGGCCTCGATCCGGGTGACGACCCGGTTGGTCAGCACCGTCTGGCCGAGCAGTGCGAAGCCGCGGACGGCCGTGACGGCGATCACCAGGACGGGGCCGTAGGCGAGCGCCCCGGCATCCTTGGCGTCGAAGGCGTCGAAGGCGGCCTTGATCAGCGTCGGGTAGAAGCCGGTGGCGACGCCGATCACCGCGATCAGCACCAGCACGATGGCGAGGGTACCGGCATGCGGGCGCAGCCAGTCGCGCCACAGCCGGAGGAGCAGCGGCAGCATGTCGCCGGAGAGGAGGGGGCGCCGCGCCATGATGCTCGCTTCGTCCGTGGGGTGGGACGGTGGCGCTAGCACGGGGGTCGGGGGGCGGCAATTCGGGGCGGCGCGCGGCAGGCTTGCGGCGGCGGGCCTAGTGCATCATCGCCAGCGCCGCGTGGATCACGGTCGCGCCGCCGATCGGCGCCATGAACCACAGCAGCACGTTGAGGACGATGATCCAGATCAGTGTCCGCTCCTGGCGCCCGGTGAGCCGGGGCTGGGGCGGGCGCGGCGGCGGCTCCCAGGGCGGCCGCCATCCCCCCTCGACGAACATCGGCGCCTCCGCGCTGGCCTGCACCCGTTTGAGCTAGGGGCGCTGGCCGGGGCAGACAGTGCGGCGTGTTGTGCCGGCCCAAGGCACACGACATGGGGCACACGACATAGGTTTCTGGTTGCGTCGCCAGTCCCACCAGCGACCTCATCCTGAGGTGTCAGTCCATCGGTGATGGACTGACACCTCAGGATGAGGTCGCTGGTGGGAAATGCCTGGCGATCGCGAGCGTCGCACCAGCCGTCTACCGTGTGCCAAGCAAGCCGGAGGGCCGCCTCTCACCCCTTGGCGCGCATCAGCCGCGCCTTGTCGCGCTGCCAGTCGCGCTCCTTGGCCGTCTCGCGCTTGTCGTGGAGCTTCTTGCCCCGCCCGAGCCCCAGCTCGACCTTCGCCCGGCCTTGCTCGTTGAAGTAGATCTTCAGCGGCACCACCGTGTACCCCTCGCGCTGGGTCGCGCCGATGAACTTGTCGATCTGGCGCCGGTGCAGCAGCAGGCGGCGGGGCCGCTTGGTGTCGTGGTTGAAGCGGTTCGCCTCGAGATATTCGGGGATGTAGGCGTTGAACAGCAGGAGGTCGTTGCCGGAGGGGCCGGCGAAGGCCTCGCCGATCGTCGCCTTGCCGCCGCGCAGGGACTTCACCTCGGTGCCCGTCAGCGCGATGCCCGCCTCGACCGTGTCGGTGATCTCGTAGTTGAAGCGCGCCTTCCGGTTGTCGGCGACGACGCGGTTCTTCGACTCGGGTTTCTTGGCCATCGGGCGGCGGAGGTCCTCGGGAGGCGGGCGGCGGGAGCCGCAAGGGGCTCCCGGCGTAGATAGGGTCGGCTTCAGCCGTTGGTGAGGCCGGCGTGGCGCATCGCACCGTCGACGAGGGCGCGGGTCGCCTCGCCCACCGGCACCATCGGCAGGCGCAGCTCCTCGCGCATCAGTCCGAGACGGGCGAGCGCGTACTTTGTCGGCGCCGGGCTGGTCTCGGAAAAGAGGTGGGTGTGGAGCGGCATCAGCCGGTCCTGGAGACCGAGAGCGGTGCGGAAATCCCCCGCGAGGCAGGCCTCCTGGAAGTCGGCGCAGAGGCGCGGCGCGACGTTCGAGGCCACCGAGATGGTGCCGTGGCCGCCATGCGCCATGAATCCCAAGGCGGTCGCATCTTCGCCAGAAAGTTGGACGAAGTCTTCGCCCATGGCTTGGCGCTGGAGGCTGACCCGGGCCACGTTGGCGGTGGCGTCCTTCACCCCGGCGATGTTCGGCAGCTCGTAGAGCCGCTTCATGGTGTCGACGCTCATGTCGACGATCGACCGACCGGGGATGTTGTAGATCAGGATGGGAATGCCGACCGCATCGTTGACCGCCTTGAAGTGCTGGTACAGCCCTTCCTGCGTCGGCTTGTTGTAGTAGGGCGTGACGATGAGCAGCGCGTCCGCCCCGGCCTTCTCCGCATGACGGGACCGCTCGATCGCCTCCGCGGTGGAGTTGGAGCCGGCGCCGGCCACCACCGGCACCTTGCCGGCCGCTTCGTCGATGCAGGCCTCGACCACCCGGTCGTGCTCGGCGTGGCTGAGCGTCGGGCTCTCGCCGGTGGTGCCGGTCGGCACCAGTCCGTGGGTGCCGTTCTCGATCTGCCAGGCCACGAAGGCCCGGAAGGCGTGCTCGTCGAACGCGCCGTCGCGGAACGGCGTCACCAGGGCGGTGAGCGAGCCCCTCAGGCGCTGCGAGATTGGCGTCGACGTCATGCTGGCGTTCCTCGCCCGGTCGGGGCGGCGCCCCCGGGAAATCTGGTTGGGAGGCCGGCCCGCATGAGGGTCACCAAGGGAACCACCATCGGGGGACCAACGCGGCCGTCCGGCGTTCGACACATAGGGCCTCGGGCGCCCTTGCGCAAACGCTCCGGCCCCGGCCCACGGCCGTCTTCCGGGCACGCGGGCGCCGTGTGCGCGGACTTCGCGCGCGAACGCGCCGGCGCCCGCACACGTTCCGCGACCGCCCGGCGCCAGGGTTAATCGCTTCTTAACGCGGCGCTCCCACCATGGGGCGTCCGGTCATTCGAGCTTCACAGGGGAACGGGAACCATGCTGCTCTCGCCTCGACGGCGCCGCCTCGCGGTCCTCGCCCTCACGGTGTCCGGCGCCGCGCTGACCTCGCTGACGGCGCTCGGCGGCTCGACGGTCGCTCCTCCGCCCGCCGACGCGGCGATGCCGGCCCGCGCGGTCGAGCGGACCGGCGAGGACGGCTTTTCGCAGGCCGAGGGCTTCGTCCCGTCCACAGCTTTCACGCCGGCCGACGGCGCCGCCCCGGCGGACGGCCTGCGCCGGAACGCGGCCGCCGGCGAGGCGCGGTTGCCCGCGACCGCCGCCGCCTTCGCCGCCGCCGATCCGGAAGCGCCGCTCCCCTTCCCCGCCCCGGACGCGGCGATCAACCCGCCCGCCCCGGTTCCGACCGTTCCCGATCCCGGCCGCCCGGTTCTCGGCACCGAGGTCGACGGGCCGGCGCTCCGCGGCGCGGTCGAGGCCTATCGGCGCGGCCAGGTCGGCGAGGGCGACCGGATCCGCGACGGGCTCAAGGACCCGGCCGCCCGCGCCCTGCTCGACTGGGTGGCGATCCGGGCCGGGGCCGGCATCGGCTTCGAGCGCACCGTGGCGTTCATCCGCGACAATCCGGACTGGCCGGTCGGCGCCATGGTCCGGCGCCGCGCCGAGGAGGCCCTGCTCTCGCAGCGCAAGTCCCCGTCCGTGGTACGGGCCTATTTCGCCGCGCGCCGGCCGCAGAGCGCGCCGGGCAAGTTCGCCCTGGCGCTCGCCTTCAAGGCCGACGGCCTGTCCGAGGACGCCGCCGGCCTCGCCCGCGATCTGTGGCGCGAGGACACGTTCGGCCGCACCCTCGAGTTGAAGGTCCTCGACGCCTTCCCGGGCATCATCGGCGAGATCGATCACCGCTACCGCATGGAGCGGGCGCTGATGAAGGAGGACTGGGACACCGCCGGCCGCGCCGCCGCTTACGCCGGCAAGGCCTACGGCACCCTGGTGCGGGCCCGCCGCGCCGTCGAGGCCAAGGCGTCGAATGCGGGGGCGACCCTCGACGCCGTGCCGCCGAGCCTGCGCCAGGATTCCTCCTACCTGTTCTCCCGCGCCCAGTACCTGCGCCGCCTCGACAAGCCGGCGGAGGCCGCCGCGGTGATCGCCCAGGCGCCGCGCAACCCCGAGGTGCTGGCCGATCCCGACGAGTGGTGGATCGAGCGCCGCATCGTCGCCCGCAAGCTCCTCGATGCCGGCGACGCGAAGACGGCTTATGCGGTCGCCGCCAACCACAGCGCCCGCTCGGTCGAGAAGCGCATCGAGGCCGAGTTCCATGCCGGCTGGATCGCTTTGCGCTTCCTGCACGAGGCGACCCTCGCGGCGACGCATTTCGCCGCCGCCGCCGCCATCGCCGAGACGCCGATCTCGGTGGCGCGGGCCGCCTACTGGCAGGGCCGCGCCGCCGAAAGCCTGGGCCAGACGATCGAGGCGCGGGCCTTCTACGAGCGCGCGAGCGCGCAGCCGATCGCCTATTACGGCCAGCTCGCCCGGGCGAAGCTCGGCCAGGGCTCCCTGGCCCTGCGCCCCTGCAGCACCCTCACCGAGACCGCCCGCACCGCCTTCGAGAACCGCAACGCCGTCCGGGCCCTGCGCCTGCTGGCGGCGGCCGGGATCAAGGAGCTGATGCTGCCGCTCTACATGGATTTCGCCCAGCGCCTGACAGACCCGGCCGAGCTGAACGCGCTCGGCGACGTCGCGATGTCGTTGAACGATCCCCGGGCGCTCGTGGCGATCGGCAAGACCGCGGTCCAGCGCGGCCTGCCGCTCGACCGCCACGCCTATCCGACCAACGGCATCCCGACCTACGAGGCCTCCTCGGCCGTGCCGCAGGTCGAGCGCGCCATGGTCTTCGCCATCGCCCGGCAGGAGAGCCAGTTCGACCCGCGGGCGCAATCGAGCGTCGGCGCGCGCGGCCTGATGCAGATGATGCCGGCGACGGCCCAGCGCACTGCCCGCCGGGTCAGCGCCGCCTTCGACACCGACCGCCTGACCAGCGACCCCGCCTACAATGCCCGCCTCGGCCAGGCCCATCTCGGCGAGCTGATGGAGGATTGGCGCGGCTCCTACATCCTCGCCTTCGCCGCCTACAATGCGGGCGGCGGCAACGTGAAGAAGTGGATCGACGCCTATGGCGATCCCCGCAACCCGGGCGTCGATCCGGTCGACTGGGTCGAGCGCATCCCCTTCACCGAGACCCGCAACTACGTCCAGCGGGTGACCGAGAATCTGCAGGTCTACCGCAACCGCCTGGCGGAGGCCGGGGATGGGCGAAGTGCGCTGCTGATCGCGGATGATCTGAAGCGTGGGGCGCGGTGAGGCGCTTCCGATCGCAGAGGTCGATGGGCAGAACCCACCCGGGCAGGCGGGAGCGAGACCGATCGGGCAGGACGCCGGAATCCGGTCGCCTTCGGCAAGGCGCTTCACTGTAACGGTTCCTGGCGAAGACTGTGCCCCTCAGTCACCGTGGGGCGTCCGGAGCCCGTCTTCGCCGTCCTGTCATCAGTGACGCTTGCGATCGATGCCGATGCACCGGTCGGAACCGCTGCATCGGCAGTGCAACCTTTACTGAGGCTTGACTGCGACAGCGGTGAAGGGACCGAACCCGACCTTCGGGTCCATGGGATCGCTCAACGGACCCGGCCACGTCACGTCGGGACAGATCAAAGATTTTTGATTGCGGTCTTGAGGTCCATCGGAGGCGAAAGCGGAAAAGTCCGCGGCCGGCACAGCCGATCCTGCTTTTCGCTTCAGCACTTTCGTGACGACGGCCCGAGCGACCTGATTTCCGAGCGCGATTCCCGTATCCGCGTCAAAGATATAATGGACACCCATGGTCAATCGGCTATCAGCGTTCTCTCGTTCCGCACAAGTCATCGTCATGATGCGATCTTGGCAGAATTTCTTGCTTGTAAACCGATCAGTGATATTCCCATTTTCGTCTTTGCCGCACCGCACATAATTGAGTGCATCTTTATTCGACCCGTTGAATTCGTCCGAGACAAATTTGAATTGCCCGCCGGGCTCGTAGAATTGCCTGAGAACGCCGAACAAGGCTCCGCCGAAGCTGGCGTGACCGGATGGATATGCGGGAAATGGAGGAGTGATGTTCAGTCCGCCATCGGAATTGCTGACCTGCGCACCGAGCGGAAACCATTGCGACGGAAAGCTGTCCGACGAGTCGTTGAGCTGCGCCTGACGGATGACCGTTACAGGGCGAGCCACTTGGTAATGATATTTTGCTTCCCAAGCTGCGATCGCCGCATCCGCCATCGCGATGTTGACCAATGCATAGAGGTGCAGAAGGTCGACGGTTTCGGTCATTTGAACGCCTGGACGCAATTGGATCGGCGTAAAATCAGCTCCGGACGGCATATTTGATGATTCGATGACTGCATCGACGATTTGATTGTACAAGCGAGGTGGCGCGCACAAGCCGGCAGTGCCGTCGTAAGCCCAGAACTGTGCGATGCTCCTGCCATCCCGGTACTTTTCCGCCAGCTCGCGGTTGCCTTTGGCATCGTAGAGCGGCTCGGCCGCCCACTCATACACGGCATCGAGCGACGGAATCGTCGATCGGGCGTCGGAAAGCGTCAATTTGGATTCGAGCAACTTGTTCTTGACAGTGTCCGCGATCGGACCGGGGCGCAGCGATGCGGCCGTCTCAAGCGCGAACGGACGGACTTCCTTCCAGTATGCGCCAAGGGCAGTCTGGATTTTCGAGACCGGGTCCGGAGACCATTGCGCCGGCGGCAGCTTTCCGTCGACCGGATTGATCTGAGGGGTTTTTGCCGATCCGAATTGGGGTTCGGTGAGCTTTGAGCCGTCATCCTCCCGTAATGCCCTGATACGCTGAGCGACGGAGCTTCCGATACGAGCACCCTCTTGGTAATCGGCCGAATTTATACCTAGTATCTCCGCGGCACACTGACGATAACTTTTGAGGTTGAAGTCATATATTCCGAGATTGATATCTTCGAGATTTTTACAGTCGATGGGAGGTAATGCAATCCGGGAATTGATCAACCCGGGGTAAAGCCATGCAAGAACCTCGTAGGCCGCCTGATGGATCGCGGCCGCGGTCTTTTTGTCTGACGGCACTCCGTGAACAGGCGGCTCGATGAAGCTATCCAGGCCAGCTCCATATATCATGCTGTCGTAGGCACCGGAATAAACGTTCGCAGCCTCGAACATCGCGAGATGGACGAGCGCCATCGCTCGGCTGGATCGATGCGGGCCAACTTGCTGGTAATAGGTGACGGGGCCTGCGACGATACCTGGCACGTGATCGACAGAGGTTGCATCGAGAGACACGTGATGCCAGAATCTAAAATAATCATTTGCGCCTGGCGTCTGTGTTTTGTTGCCTGGCGCCAAAATGGAGAGCTGAAGTAGGGAGTTGATCGAAGCAGGAGTGGACAATTTTGCAATCGTCTGGGCGATATCTGCTCTGGCGACAAAATTATTGGTTAGATTTTGCGGCGTGAACGTGTCCAACGTCAGATTGTTGCCCGACCCCGGCAATTTGAGCCTGGTAGTTTTGGCTTGGTCGGCCTTGATCGCAGTCGGGTCCCTGCGCCCAGCCGTTGCGCCGAAGATACGATTGAACTCGGCGTAGCTTTCCGGTGTCAGAGGCTGAGTTTGCGATCTGGCTTCGGCAGTTGCGCCTACGACGATGACACAGGCAATGATGGTCGACAGCCGCATTGGAAGTCTCCCTCACCGTTTATTTCGCTTCGATTAAGCGATTGGCCGCCAAATCATACGGTTATGAATGGTTGGTTCGCAATCAAAAAATCACGTTCGAGCGAAATTTATTACGTTTAAATTTTACCGCCTATCTGAGTACAACGATGATACACTATAGTGATTTTTGATATCTCTGCCGCCTGAGCTATGCTATTTCCGAGATTGCGACCGCCGTTTGCATTGTTGTTTTGATATATAGAAATTAGATAGAAAAATAAATTTGTCAAAATTTTCTTTTTATAAATTAAATATCAAAAATCTATACTTTTGTGTCGCTTAATGGAAGAAATAATAACGCGACTATTCATGAGCCCTCGGCGTGAGCGACCGGCACCGACGTTGTGGCTCGGCAAGGGGAGGATAGTGCTGCACTTCTTGACGAACGGCTCCGCTGGGGGACGGCCATCGGCTTACCCCTCGATCCGAGCCGCCCAGTCATCATCGCCTCGATGGAGACGGCCGCGTCGTCCGTCGCCTGGACTTCAGCGGACTTTCGACCGAATACGCCCTTTCGTGGCTCGCCGCTAACACGCCGCGCCGTACCGCTCCCCCTCGAAATCGAGGTGCAGGTAGTCTGGCGCGAACCGGGCCACCCCCGTCAGGGCATCGATGTTCGGAATCGCCAGAACCTTGTCCCGCCAGTCGATCAGGCCGGACAGGCGCAGCTCGCGCAAGGTCCGGTTGACGTGCACCGCCGAGAGCCCGAGCGCATCGGCGAGCTCGACCTGGGTGATCGGCAACTCGCAGCGGCCGTCCTTCGCCCGGCCGACGGCCTGTTGCCGGAAATATACCTCGCAGAGCAGGTGGGCGACGCGCTCCAGCGCCGTGCGCCGGCCGATATTGACCAGCCATTCGCGGTGAATCGCCGCCGTCACCAGGACCTCCCACCACAGGGCCCGGGTCAGGCGCGGGTCGGCGTTCAGCATCGTCTGAAGCAAATCGCGGGAGATCTTGGCGACCGCCACCGGGGTGAGCGTACCCAGCGCGTGGTCCATCCGGCGCAGGAGGAAGATGTTGAGGTCGCACAGGTCGCCCGGCAGCAGGAACGACATGATCTGGCGGCCGCCATCGGCGAGCTGCTTGTAGCGGCAGACCCAGCCGCCGAGGATCAGGTTGACGTCGGTCGGCTCCTCGCCCTCGGCGATGATGTCCTGGTGCGTGTCGTAATTGACGATCCGGGCGGTGGCGGCCTGCTGCAGGAGGCTCTTGTCCGCGTCGCTCAGGCGGGTGAACCGTTCGAGCTTCCGGATCAGCGGATTCATCGTGCCCCCCTTCCGGCCCGCGGCTCGGCAGCGCGAGTGTCCTGTCGTTCCCGACGGACAGTTAGTGTCTGTCGCGGCCCAGTAAAGCGCCGGGTCGAGCGCTTACATGCGGCAGCGGCAGGATCGGGGTCCGTCGCCTCACCTCCCGGCCGTTCCGGCCTCCCTCTGGGGGAAGGCGAATCGGCGGTGCGTCGGGAAGGATCGCCGCCCCGCACCTGCCGTTGCGATCCGCATGCGATCGACAGTCGAAACGTCGGCGCTCCGAGCGACGAGGGACCTCTCGTCTGCGGTCGCCTTCGCATGAACTAGGCCGAACGGTCGAGTGTCGGTACCCGACCAGCCTCCTTAGAACCGATCGGCAATCGAGCGCGCGAGCGCCCGGAGGCGGATCCTGCGCGGCGTAGAGCCGGGGTGGACGAGACCGGCCGCTCGGCCGTCCCGCCCACGGAACGACCGCGTCGGGCCCTGGGGAACAGCATGGGCGGCGGCGGCGGCCGTTCGCCGACAAGCCGGGCGAAAACGATGGGGTTCGAGGGCACGGACAGCGCGTGGCACGAGGCGACGCTGGGCCGGACCATGTCGGTGCGCGGACCGGGGCTGCATACCGGCCGGGTCGCCCGGGTGACGCTGAGCCCTGCCCCGGCCGGCCACGGCATACGCTTCGCCGTGCGCTGCCCGCGCTCGGGGATCTCCGCCGATGTGCCGGCCGGCATTGCCGGCTGGGTCGCGAGCCGGATGAGCACCGCCCTCGATATCGGCCAGGGGCGCAAGCTGCGCACCATCGAGCACCTGCTGGCGAGCCTCGCGGCGTGCCGCATCGACAATGCCGCGATCACCGTGCAGGGGACCGAGATCCCGATCCTCGACGGCTCGGCCGCGCGCTGGTGCGCCTTGATCGATGCGGCCGGGCGGGTGGCGCAGGAGCGGCCGCGCGAGGCCTTACGCATCCGCGCGCCCTTCCAGGTCGACGGGCTGCACGGGTTCCTGCGCGCCGAGCCGGCCGACGATTTCAGCGTCGATGTCAGTACCGACCGGCTGCCGGGTTTCGGCGTGCTGCGCTGGTCCGGCCCGATCGACCCCGCCTCGTTCCGGGCCGAGATCGCCGAAAGCCGCAGCTTCGGCAATGCCTCGCTGATCTGGCGCACGCTGCTCAAGACGCGGCTCGCCCGCACGCTCCTGCCGGGTTCGACCCGGGACCGGCTCTGGGCACGCTCCTTCGAGTCCCAGACCGTGCGCGAGAGCGGCCTCGTCCCTGCCCTGGGCCGGCCGGAGCACCGGCGCCCGATCGGCCCGGAGACGGAAGAGCGGATGCACCCGCGCGACCGCGAGCCGCTGCTGCGCGGCGCCCGCCCCGGGCGGGTCGCGATCCTGCTCGGTGGCCGGGTGCTGGGCGGGGCGCGCTTTCCCGACGAGCCGGTGCGGCACAAGATCCTCGACCTCGTCGGCGACCTCGCCCTCGCCGGCCGGCCGATCCTCGGGCGCATCGTGGCGAATTGCCCGACCCATGCGCTTACCTTCGCGTTCCTGAGCGAGCTGATGCGCCATCCGGAATGCTGGGAGGTCGTCCCCCTCGCGGGCGCGTCGGCGGCCGGCACCGCTCGGGATGCCGTCCGCCCAACTTGATTTGGCCGCAAAGGCGAGCGATCGAAGCCCGTCGACGGCCGCGCTCGCGGGCGGCAGGGGAGATCCGAGGCCTCCGCCTTGCCCGCAAGCTTGGGCGTCAGTACGGTCCGGCACCTCCCCCGAGCCGCCCCGTGGCCGTCCCTGTCCGGTCGGAAGACGCCGAAGCTTGCGCACGTATTCACTCGTCCTCGCCTGCCTCGCGGCCCTCGCCGGGCTGCTTCTCGCCACGCCGGAGGCCCGCGCGGTCGAGGCCGTGCGCGTCACCCTCGATTCTCAGGCCATCGACCTGACCCCGGCGATCGAGCGCTACCGCTCGGACGGCGACCTGATCCAGATCTCCACGGCGCCCGGCAAGGACGGCATCGTCCGCCGCATCGCCGTGAAGGCGCGCGAGACCGGGGCGCGGCCGGACTGGATGGTGTTCGCGCTGACCAACGACACCGACGAGCAGATCGACCGCCTTCTCGTGGCCCCGCATTTCCGCCTCGTCGGCTCCGGCGTGGTCTGGCCCGATCTCGGCGGCTCGCGCATCGCCGCCATCACGGCGAGCCAGGGCATCCGCCCCGAGCGCGACGAGAGCCCGGATGCCGACCAGTTCGTCATCACGCTCGATCCCGGCACCACGGTCACCTTCGTGGCGGAGCTGCGCACCCCCAACGTGCCGCAGGTCTATCTCTGGGACCAGGATGCCTACCGCAAGAAGGCGACCGGGCTCACCCTGTACAAGGGCATCATCATCGGCATCGCCGGGCTCCTGGCCCTGTTCCTGACCATCGTGTTCGTGGTCAAGGGCGCCATCATCTTCCCGGCCGCCGCCGCCCTCGCCTGGGCGGTGCTGGCCTATGCCTGTATCGATTTCGGGTTCTTCCAGCGCATCTTCCCGGTGACGGAAGCCGCCGAGCGGATCTACCGCGCGTCGGCTGAGGCCGTGCTCGGTGCGACGCTGCTCGTGTTTCTGTTCGCCTATCTCAACCTCGCCCGCTGGCACGTGCGCTACAGCCACGTCGCGCTGATCTGGCTCCTGTTCCTCGGCGGCCTCGTGGGCCTCGCCGTCATCGATCCGCCGGTGGCGGCGGGCGTGGCGCGCATCTCGATCGCGACGGTGGCGGGAATCGGCCTGCTGCTGGTGGTCTACCTCGCCATCCATAACGGCTACGACCGGGCGATCCTGCTGGTCCCGACCTGGCTCCTGCTGCTCGCCTGGGTGGTGGCGGCGGGCTTCGCCATCACCGGCCAGCTCCACAACGACCTCGTCCAGCCGGCGCTGATCGGCGGCCTCGTGCTGATCGTGATGCTGATCGGCTTCACGGTGCTCCAGCACGCCTTCGCGGGCGGGGGCTTGGGCAACAGCCTCGTCTCCGACACCGAGCGCCGGGCGCTGGCGCTCACGGGTGCCGGCGACGTCGTCTTCGACTGGGACGTGCCGGGCGATCGGGTCTTCGCCGGGCCCGAGATCGAGGGGCAACTGGGCTTGAAGCGCGGGGCGTTGGAGGGGCCGCAGGCGAACTGGCTCTCCCTCCTCCATCCCTTCGACGTCGAGCGCTACTCCGCCGCCCTCGACACGGTGATCGAGGAGCGCCGCGGCCGCATCTCCCAGGATTTTCGCCTGCGCTCGGCGGCCGGCCCCTACTACTGGTTCCGCCTCAAGGCGCGGCCGGTGATCGGCACCGACGGCGAGGTGGTGCGCATCGTCGGCACCATCGCGGACGTGACCGAAGCGAAGATCGCCGAGGAGCGGCTGCTGCACGACGCGGTGCATGACAACCTCACCGGCCTGCCCAACCGCGAGTTGTTCAACGACCGGCTCGACTCGGGCCTCGCGCTGGCGAGCCAGGACCCGCGCCTCAAGCCGACCCTGTTCGTGGTCGACATCGACCGCTTCAAGCAGGTCAACGACGCGATCGGCCTCTCGGCGGGCGATTCGATCCTGCTGACCCTGTCGCGCCGCCTCAACCGGCTCCTGCGGCCGCAAGACACCCTGGCCCGGGTCGCCGGTGACGAGTTCGCGATCATCCTGCTCTCCGAGCGCGATCCCGACCGGATCATTGCGTTTGCCGACAGCATCCGTCGGGCGATCACCACGCCGATCACCTATGCCGACCGCGAGATCTTCCTGACGCCCTCGATCGGCGTCGCCCTGCACGAGGCCGGCGCGGTGGTGAAGCGCGACGACGTGGTCAAGAACGCCGAACTCGCGATGATCAACGGCAAGCGCCAGGGCGGCGACCGGATCGAGGTCTACCGTCCGACCATGCGCTCCGACCGCGGCGAGCGGATGATGCTGGAGAGCGACCTGCGCCGGGCGCTGGAGCGCAACGAGATCAAGGTCCTTTTTCAGCCGATCGTCCGCCTTGAGGACCGCACCGTGGCGGGCTTCGAGACGGTTCTGCGCTGGGACCACCCGCGGCTCGGTCGCGTCGCCCCCCAGGTCTTCCTGCCGATCGCCGAGGAATCCGGCCTCATCGTCAATCTCGGCGTCTTCGCGCTCGAGCGCACCGCCGCCGAACTCGCCGCCTGGCAGCAGGCGCTGGTGGTCGAGCCGCCGATCTTCGCGTCCGTCAACCTGTCCTCGCGCCAGTTGTTGCGCCACGATCTCCTGCACGACGTGAAGACCGTGCTCGCCCGCACCGGCGTCGTCCCCGGCTCGCTCAAGCTGGAGCTGACCGAGGCCCTGGTGATGGAGAACCCGGAATACGCCGCACAGATGCTCGCCCGCATCCACGAGCTCGGCGCAGGGCTCTGCCTCGACGATTTCGGCACCGGCTACTCGGCGCTGACCTACATGCAGCGCTTCCCGTTCGACACGATCAAGATCGACCATTCCTTCGTGCGCCAGATGGCGAACGGCCGCTCCGGCATCCTGCGCTCGATCGTCCGGATGGCGCAGGAACTCGGCCTGGAGATCGTCGCCGAAGGGGCGGAATCCGAGGCCGATGCCCTGGCGCTGGCCGAGATCGGCTGCGACTACGCGCAAGGGTTCGCGTTCGGGGAGCCGATGTCGATCTTGCAGGCGCGGCAGCTGGTGGGGGCGGCGCCGGAGGCGGCGTGAGGATGGCGTTCTGCCTCTTCCGAATCCCATTTATCGGTCAAAACCGTTTGTTCTTGTTCGATGCATAGACACCAACAAGCGCATCGTACGCGATTTTTCTAATGCGCGCCCCGGCAAGGCAGTGTATAATTACATTTGATTTGCACTTGCGGTGCCGTGTAAAGACGGCATGAAATGCAATCGCCAATTAATTTAATTCTAGCGCGAGGAAAATATGCAAACTGTAAACAATCGTTTGTGCGGCAATGCCGTCGATATGTGTGATTTTAGTGCGTTTGAGCAATTTGTTCAAACATTTCATGGCTCTTTATTGGGCACTACTTTTGTCCCATTAGGAGGAATGCACGATGGTGGCGCGGACGGATTTGTAGAGCAGATATTCGAGTCAAAAGCACGCGCTGGCACATTTTTGCAGGCGTCAAAAACTACGGATATTCAGGGAAAAATCGCCCAAACCCTAAAAAGGCTCAAAGATTTTGGCCGATCTCCTAATGTTGTTATGTTTTATTTCTCCGTTCCAATTTCTCAGATCGATAGTATTGAAGAATATAATACAAATAAGCATAATATAACAGTGAGAATTCGGGCAAAACAATATATAGAGACACACATAAACGACAGTCCGCAAACTATCCAAGCATTTAACTCTTATTTAAGACCTTCGATTTTACATTTACTAGAGGTAGGATCAACTGGAAATAGTAGGGAATTTCCATTCGACGAGAAAGCTCTATGCGCATTCTTAGGACAAGAGGTAAATAGAAGGCGAGGAAATTCTACCTTGCTTACATCACTAACTGACAGTTTAATCTTGTGGAGCCTCGAAGGCACAGACCCCGATAAGAGCATATTTCTCGATAAAAATCAAATACAGGCGAAAATAGAAGGTGCTATTCCTGCGGCAAAGCAATTTATACGAGGAAATATAAAACATAGACTTGATAAACTTTCTTCAAAGCACAATGGGTCTGGCCGACAAATAAGCTTTCACAAAAAACTGGGATCTTATGCGCTAAAGTATGAAGAAAGACAGAAGCTAGTCGAGGAAAACATAAAAGAAGCAGAAATTATAAATAAAGTTTCAGATTCGATTTTCGAAAAATTGCGTTTAGAGCTGCCTTCTGATTTGCATGTGCAAATTCCCATTATATCATCCGCCATCTTGGAATGTATTGAGGAATTATTTAGAAAACAGGGAATGGTATTAAGTTTATATATTAATGATAAAGACGATGATTTAATAGAGGAAATCAATCTTACAAATGTTATAGATCAAAAAGTTGACGCATTGAATATGCAAGCTGATAGCTCGATAAAAATAAAATCTGCTATCATAATTATTTTACGATCTATGATTTACAATCCATCCAACGTAGAACATGACTATCTTCTTCGACTCAGCAACACATATTTTATATTGTTTTCTATAAAAAATGATCCGAAGATTGTGGAATATTTTAGTGGAATGGCGGAAAAACTTTACCTTTATGTAGGATCAGATCTAATAATAAAAGCATTGTCTGAATATCATCTCCCAGATTACGGAAGGTTGATTACAAATAGTCTGCGTATACTTCGAGAATCTGGCGCCACACTTGTGATGGCCGAGCCGGCATTTGAAGAAGTTTTCACGCACTTGCGTGCCGCGGTGTTAGAATTCGAAAATTTTTACGCTCCAGTAGAGTCTGCGATCGACGAAGAATTTGTCCCTTATATTGATAGAATTATAATTAGGGCATATTTCTATGCTAAATTAGACATTAATGTCGTAGGGAGAAAGCCGAAAGGTTGGATGTCATACATCAATCAATTCTGTGATTACGACGATCTTAAACGAAACAAAAATCGTGAAACACTACGAATGTATTTATGCGATAAATTTTCATTGAGATTTGAAGAACGAAAGACTATGCTATCTTTATTGGACAGGGAAGATCTCAAAAGTTTAACAAATAATATAACCAATGAGAGAAAAAAATTATCGACTAAGGGCGATCGTGTTCGCGTTCTAGCGTATAATGATGCTTTACATGCTCTACGGGTTTACTCAAAAAGGCACGAAATCGGTGAGATCACTGCGCCAACGCCGTTTGGATACAAAACCTGGTGGCTGACCCACGAGAGGACGGTTCAGCGGGTTGCATTGACAACACTTGAAAATAGAAAATCAAGATTTATAATGAGACCTGAATTTTTGCTAAACTATATTTATTTAATGCCTACAAAAAGTGAAATTATCGAAAGTTACAGAAATATATTTCCAACAATACTCGGTGTAAGCTTGAGTAGACGAGCGCCCAGGCATACATTGCACAATATATTAATAAGCGCTCGAGAAGCATATAGCGTAGATAGCAGCCGCTCTAGGGTCATGTTAAAAAATTTTTCTGACCTTCTTAAGTCAGATCAGATAAGGATATACGATCATAATCTTGATGGCGGCGAACCTGGAACTTTAGATTATCACCGGCAACCTGCCGATCGGTGAGAAATTACGTTTTTATTTAGATTTTTTATCAAAATACGCGAAAAGCTTCGGCAGCAATGCCGTCGTGCGATAGATTGCGCAGGTCTCATGCATCGTGACTACATGTATGCATAAGACCTGCAACTTCGGCGTGATCTAAAATGCGAACCTTATTATATTTTAAGCGTGATCAGAAGCTGACCAGTCTGGAGTGCCTTAACTTGACAAATTTACTTTGACTCCGATCAGTCCCACTTCAAGGCGGTCATCTTAACCGTGAAGCTGCAAGCGCGTTTACCCTCGCCCTTCCCCCACCGGCTCCGCACACAACGCCCCCAACGCCTCCACCAGCCGGTCCGGGTTCAGCGGCTTCCTGAGCATCGGCAGATCCGGCCACATCAGCCGCATCGCCCGAGGCAGGACGCCGCCGGTGCAGATCAGAACCGGCACGCCCTTGGCGATCAGGCATTCGGCGGTGGGCGTCGCCTCGCCGTCGGCGAGGTTGAGGTCGAGGATCGCGACGTCGATCGCCTCGAGGTCGATCAGGGCCAGCGCTTCGCGGTTGGTGCGGGCCGGGCCGACGGCGTGGGCGTTCGAGGCGGTCACGATCTCGGTCAGCTCCAGGGCGACCAGCGCCTCGTCCTCGACGATCAGCACCCGTCGTCCGTCCAGCATCGCGATCTCCGTGGGTTCCGGGGCGGGCGAATCGCCGTCCGCTCCGGGCAACGGAGGCGAGAGTGTGTCGGCGGCTCCCCCGGGTCAATCGCGCGAATGCGACGGTGCGGTTTAAATGCTCCTTAACCATGACGGCAGCATCGTCAGCCTGGCCGTGATCGGATGCGGCGCGCCCTCAAGGGGTGCGGTCCGGACGGCGCGAGGCGCGGAGAGGCGGCGATGGGCGAGGCGGCGTTTGACATCTCGGGCCAGGAAAGCAGCGGCCCGGATTTCGATCTGGTGCGGCGCCTGCTTCTGCCGCCGGGCTGGATCGGGGCCCGTCCCTACCGGCTGCCCCCGCCCGACGCGATGGAGATCGAGGAGATCGACGACCTCGTCGCGACGCTCGAAGCCGAGAACAAGGTGATGAAGGCCGTGCTGCGCTCCGAGCGCGAGGCCGCCGCGGAGCTGCGGGCCCAGGTCGCCGCGCTGACGACCCAGCAGGCTGAAGGCGAGGACCGGCAGGAAGACCTGCGTGCCGACCGCGACCGCTGGGCCTCGCTCGTCGAGCGCCTGCTGTTCGCGCCGCGCTGAGAGCGTGGCTCGCCCCTCGTCCCGTTCCACCGCCAGATCAGTCGCACGGAGACGGCCATGAGCCCCCGCTGCTCGCTCGTCGTCAACGGCAAGCCCGTCCGTGTGGCGACCGGCGACACGCCCCTCGACGCCGCCCTGCCCCGGAACGTGGCGGCCGGCCGCGACGGCGTGATCCAGGATTCCGTGCTGCAGGAGGTTCTGCCGCGCCTGCGCAACACCAGCCGCGCCCGGCCCCGCCTCGGCGAGGGCGTCGCCACCCGGCCGGGCCCTGCCCCGTCCGCCCTCGCCGTCCTGCGCACCGCCAAGCGCGCCGGCACGCTGCTCTCCGCCACGCCGCTCTCGGGGGCGGTGATGGAAGTGGTGGTCACGGTCTCGCGCACCCTCGACGTCGCTCCCGGCCAGGCCGTGGAGGTCGCCTTCGCGGGGCTGCCGGCCCGGCCCTACTGCCCGACCCAGCGCATCGCCGGCAATACCGAGCTCAACGAACTCGTCTTCCACCTGCGCCGCGACCGCGGCGCGCTCGGCCCGGCTCTGGGCGAGGCGGTGCATCCCGGCCATGCCGTACGGATCAAGGGCCCGGCCGGCGGCACGCCGTACCGCCCCGGCCCCGGACGCCTCGTGCTGGTCTCCGCCGAGACCGGCTTCGCGCCGATCTGGGCCATCGCCCGGGCGGCGCGCCACATCGAGACCGGCCGCGAGATGGTGGTGGTGGCCGGCGCCGCGGATGCCGACGACCTCTACATGCGCCCCGCCCTCGACTGGCTGCGCGGCACCGGCGTGCAACAGGTCACGATGGCGGCGAGCCGCGACCGTCGCGGCCAGGCCGATGTGCGCCACGGCCCCGTCACCGCCCACCTGCCGACCCTGCGCGGCAGCGATACCGTCCACGTCGCCGGGCCGCCGGAGATCGTGCGGGCGGTGGAGCGACTCTGCGACAGCGTCGGCGCGTCCTGCGCCGCCCTGCCCTTCCTGCCCGCCCGCAGCCGGGCCCGCAGCCTCGTCACCCCGGGAGATACGGGGGCGCAGTTCGGGTTGTGAGCCCCCGTCAGGCGACGGGGCGCAGCTCGGCGACCGGCACCGGATAGGCGTGCGGCCGCCCGGCCAGCATCGCGTCGATCAGCGCCAGCACCTCCGCCCGCCCGACATTCGCCGCCTGCTCGAACGGCGTCCAGGTCTGGTGGAAGTCGAGGGCGGCGAAGACCGCGCGGTAGCGGGTGAGCTCGGCCTGGGTCAGCGGCACGCCGCGCACGAAGGCCTTGTGGGCCGAGATCGTCAGCGCCTCGCGGGGATTCTGCGGGTTCAGCTCGAACTTCAGGGCGTCGCCGCAGAACACGATGCCGCGGGCGCGGTCGTGCAGCACCGCGTGGCCGTCGAAATGGCCGGCGGTGCGGTGCAGTGTCAGACCTGGCAGCGGCTCCAGCACGTCGTCGTAGGGCCAGGACACCTGAAGCGCCGCGCTCCAGGTGAAATCCGCCGCCGGAAGGCACAGTTCGGGGTCGAACCGGTCCTGGAGTTGGGGCAATGCGCCGTAGCTGTGCGGGTGCGAGGCCGCGAGAATCGTCATGCCGCCCAAGCCGGCGATGTGATCGAGCGCCGCCTCGCTGAAGACCGGACAGCCCTCGAAGCCCATATTGCCGTTCGGCGTGACGATCAGGTAGGCGCTCGGCCCGATGCCGGTGACCGGCTCGTTCCAGAACTTCCACACGCCCGGTTCGACCTCGGCCCAATGGCAGGGGAACGACGCTTGCGCCTCCGCGACGTCGCGGAACCGCCAGCCGTCTTGCGGCACGACATGGCGCGCGTCGAGGCACATCGGGCAGCTCGGTGGGGCCGCGAAGTGGCGCTGCCAGAAGCCGCAATTATCGCAGACGAAGGCGGGGAGAGCGAGGGCGCCCGCGAAGGGCAGGTATCCGGGCACGCGCGAGACCTGATCGATGGAGGTGCCGCCGGATATAGGTGCGGCGGCACCGCCGTCGATGGAGGCGTAAGGCCGCTACGCGCCGGCCAGCACCCGGGCGCAGACCGCGTCGAGCTTGGCCATCAGGGCCGGATCGCGGTGGGTCGGGGCGGTCATGATGGCGCCGTCCAGCGCCCGGTCCGAGCCCGCCGGGCAGGGCTCGCGCTCGGCCGGGAAGTCGCGGGCGAGCCGGCTCACCAGGCGGGCGGCCTTCGCGGCGTTGGCGCGGGCCACCGCCACCACGGCGGCCACGTCGACGGCGTCGTGCTCCGGGTGCCAGCAATCGAAGTCGGTCACCATGGCGATGGTGGCGTAGGTGATCTCGGCCTCGCGGGCGAGCTTGGCCTCCGGCATGTTGGTCATGCCGATCACGTCGTAGCCCTGCGCCTTGTAAGTGAGCGACTCGGCGTAGGAGGAGAATTGCGGCCCCTCCATGCAGACGTAGGTGCCGCCCTTCCTGGCCGCGATCTCCTCGGCCTCCGCCGCCGCCAGGATCCGGGCTTGCAGGCCCGGGCCGACCGGATGGGCCATCGAGACATGGGCGACGCAGCCATTGCCGAAGAACGACGAGGTCCGGCCGACCGTCCGGTCGACGAACTGGTCGACGAGCACGAACAGGCCCGGATGGAGCTCCTGCCGGAACGAGCCGCAGGCCGAGAGCGCCACGATGTCGGTGACGCCGGCGCGCTTCATCGCGTCGATATTGGCCCGGTAGTCGATGCCCGAGGGCGACAGCCGGTGGCCGCGGCCGTGGCGGGCCAGGAACACCACCTGCGTCCCGCCGATCCGGCCGATGCGGAGCGCATCCGAGGGCTCGCCCCAGGGCGAGGCGATCGCCTCCTCGCGCACGTCCTCCAGGCCGGGCAGATCGTAGACGCCCGACCCGCCGATCACTCCGAGCACGGCCTTGACCATCAGGGTTCTCCTGTAACGAAAAGAGGCCCCTCGCGGGGCCTCTGGCAGGGATGATGTCCGGCGTCAGCTGGTCTTGTGCAGCTCGGGCTGCAGCCCGTGCGTCTCGCCGCCGACGTCGGACCAGATCTTCTTCTTCACGTAGTAGAGCAGGCCAGCCAGCACCAGCAGGAACAGGATCGCCCGCAGGCCCAGCGACTTGCGCGCCAGGAGGTGGGGTTCGGCGGTCCACATCAGGAAGGCGGTGATGTCGCGCGAGTACTGGTCGACCGTCTCCGGCACGACCGGCTTGCCGTCGGCGCCCTTGGCGTAGGTCACCTGACCATCGCTGAGGGGCTTGGGCATCGCGATGACGTGGCCCGGATAGAACTCGTTGTAGTGGCCGCCCTCCGGCACGGTCACACCCTTGGGCACCTCCTCCTTGTAGCCGTTGAGGAGGGCGTGGATGTAGTCAGGACCCTGCTCGGTATAGCCGATGAAGGGCAGCCAATCGATGATGAACCACAGGCCGCCGCGGGCGAAGGTGCGGGCCTTGGCCATCAGCGACAGGTCCGGCGGCGCCTTGCCGCCATTGGCGGCGGCCGCGGCCTGCTCGTTCGGGAACGGCGCCGGGATCCTGTCCGCCGGGCGGCCGGGCCGCTCGAACATGTCGCCGGAATCGTTCGGGCCGTCCTTGACCTTGTACTCGGCCGCCAGCGCCTTGACCTGGGCGGCGGAGAAGTCGGGTCCGCCTTCCTGCTCGAGGTTGCGGAAGCGGATGTAGTTCAGGCTGTGGCAGTTCGAGCAGACCTCGCGGTAGACCTGGAAGCCGCGCTGCAGCTGCGCCTGGTCGAAGGTGCCGAACATCCCCGAGAAGGTCCACTTCTCGCGGTGCGGCAGCGGGCCGTGGTCCTCGGCCGAGGCGGCGCCGGCCGACAGGAGCGCGGCGAGAGCGGCAGCCAAGAGAGCGCGTGTTCTGATCATTCCCCTCGATGCCCCTTACGGCGTCGTTAGTGCTTCATCGCGATCGTGGGAGCGGGCGGATGCGCGGAGCACCCGCCCGTCCGGGGCATCATCAGCCCTTGGTCGGCGGCGCCGCGGCGGCGCCGGCCGGCATGCCGGAGGAGCCGACCTGCTTGCCCGGACCGGTGACGCTCTCGAGGATCGAGCCCGGCAGGGGCTTCGGCGTCTCGAAGAGGCCGACCAGCGGCATCACGATCAGGAAGTGGGCGAAGTAGTAGAAGGTGGCGATGCGCGAGGCCAGGACGTAGCCGCCCTCCGGGGGCTTCGAGCCGAGCCAGCCGAGCAGGAAGCAGCAGAAGATGAAGACCCAGAAGAACTGGCGGTAGATCGGCCGGTAGTTGGCCGAGCGGACCCGCGAGGTGTCGAGCCACGGCGCCAGCGCCAGGATGATCACCGCGCCGAACATCAGCACCACGCCGCCGAGCTTGTCCGGCACCGCGCGCAGGATGGCGTAGAAGGGCAGGAAGTACCACTCGGGCACGATATGCGCCGGCGTCACGGCGGGGTTCGCCGGGATGTAGTTGTCGGCGTGGCCGAGGTAGTTCGGCTGCAGGAAGATCCAGTAGGCGAAGAAGGCGAAGAACACCACCACCGCGAACACGTCCTTGATGGTCGCGTAGGGGGTGAAGGGCACGGCGTCCTTGCCGGTCTTGATCGGGATGCCGGTCGGGTTGTTCTGGCCGGTGACGTGCAGCGCCCAGACGTGCAGGACGACGACGCCGGCGATCATGAACGGCAGCAGGTAGTGCAGCGAGAAGAAGCGGTTAATCGTCGGGTTGCCGACCGAGTAGCCGCCCCAGAGCAGGCTCTGGATCGTGTCGCCGACGATCGGGATCGCCGCCAGGATGTTGGTGATGACGGTGGCGCCCCAGAACGACATCTGGCCCCACGGCAGGGTGTAGCCGAGGAACGCGGTCGCCATCATCAGCAGGTAGATGATCACGCCGAGGATGTAGAGCACCTCGCGCGGGGCCTTGTAGGACCCGTAATAGAGGTTGCGGAACATGTGCACGTACACCGCGATGAAGAACATCGAGGCGCCGTTGGCGTGCATGTAGCGCAGGAGCCAGCCGTAATTCACGTCGCGCATGATGTGCTCGACGGAGTTGAACGCCTCGGTAGCCGAGGGCTGGTAGTGCATCGCCAGCCAGACGCCGGTGATGATCTGCGAGCCCAGCATCGCCATCAGGATGGCGCCGAACGTCCAGAAGTAGTTCAGGTTGCGCGGAACCGGGAAGGCGATGAACGAGGAATGGACCAGGCCTGCGATCGGCAGCCGGGCCTCGAACCACTTCGCGAAGCGGCTCTTGGGGATGTAGGTCGTAGCGTGTGCGCTCATGGGGCAGCCCGCGTCTGGCGTTGTTTCACGATCGGCGGATCAGGCGGTGGCCGCTTCGCCGATGCGGACCTTGGTGTCGCCCTGGAAGGCGTAGGGCGGAATCGGCAGGTTGATCGGCGCCGGCCCGCGGGTCACGCGGCCCACCGCGTCGAATTGCGAGCCGTGGCAGGGGCAGCCCCAGCCCTCGTGGCCGCCGGCATTGGCGATCGGCACGCAGCCGAGATGGGTGCAGTTGCCGTAGGTCACGAGCCAGCGCTCGTGGCCCGCCTTGACGCGGCCGAGGAACGGCGCCGGGTCGATCATGCTCGCCGGGGCGACCGCCTTCATGTCGGCGACCTCCTTCTCGGTGAGGTGGCGCACGAAGATCAGCTTGCCGCGCCAGAACACGTTGACGATCTGGCCGTCGGCGATCGGCGTCAGGTCGACGTCGATCGGCGCACCGGCGGCGATCGTCTCGGCATCGGGAGCCATCGAGGCGACGAAGGGCCAGGCCAGAGCGGCGGCCCCGACCACGGCGCCCGCGCCGGTGGCGAGGAACAGGAAGTCCCGGCGGGTCGACCCGTGGGGATGCGCGGCGTCGGATGGGGCGACGGTGGTGGCCAAGTTCCGGCTCTCCCGAAAATCGTTGACGGCGCGGGCCGCCGCTCGCGCGGCAACAAGGCGTCGAGGCCCGCGGGAAGGGTCGGCGGGGTTGTCGTTCCCCGATCCTGGCGGACCGAAGCACCTCCCCACTCATGGCGGCAATGCGACCGGGCGTCGCCGCGCGGCTAGCTCTCTGGCACGGTCAAGCCCCGGAATAAAGGGCGAAAAGGGGGCTGGATCCGGAGGAATTCCAGATTTCGGGCGAGTGTGTTTTCGAGTGCGGGGCGGCCTTGCAAGGCCGCCCCGAGGTTGTGCGGTGCTACTCGGCGGGAGCACCGATGCGGCCCGGGGCCGCGGGTGCGCCGGTCTGGCTCAGTCGCAGGACCGTGATCATGCCGACGATGCCCGCGCAGGCGATCAGCAGCAGGCCGCCGGTGAAGCTGCCGGTCCAGTCCTTGATCGCGCCGACGGCGTAGGGGGCGACGAAGCCCGACAGGTTGCCGATCGAGTTCACCACCGCGATGGCGCCGGCGGCGGCGGCCCCCGACAGGGTCTCGGTCGGCAGCGTCCAGGTGATCGGCAGCGCGCCGAAGATGCCGAGAGCCGCGCCCGAGAACAGCACCACCTTCATGATGTGATCGTCGACGAGCGCGGCCCCGATGGTGCAGACCGACGCGCAGGCGAGCGCCGCGGCGAGGTGATAGCGGCGCTCCTTCTTGGCGTCCGAGCGCCGGCCCCACCACAGCATGCCGACCGTGCCGACGGCGTAGGGGATGATCATCACGAAGCCGGTCTGGGCGTTGGTGAGCCCGAAGGCCTTGAAGATCTGCGGCAGGAAGAAGCCGAAGGCGTAGAGCAGCGCCACGGCGCCGAAATACACCACCGCGATCGCGAGCACCCGCGGGTTGAGGATTTCCTGGGTCAGCGGCACATGGCCCTGGCGCGGGTTGCGGGCGGCCTCGGCGGCGAGCGTCTGCTCCAGCCACGCGCGTTCGTCGGGGGCGAGCCACTTGGCGTCGGCCGGCCGGTCGGTGAGGTAGAAATAGGTCATCACCGACAGGACGATCGCCGGCAGCGCCTCGATCACGTAGAGCCACTGCCAGCCCTTGAATCCGAGCACGCCGTCGAGTTCGAGCAGCATGCCGGAGATCGGCGAGCCGATGACGCTGGAGAGCGGGATCGCCACCATGAACAGCGAGACGATACGGGCCCGGTAGGCCGCCGGGAACCACAGGGTGAGATAGAAGATGATGCCCGGGAAGAAGCCGGCCTCGGCCGCGCCGAGGAGCAGGCGCATGATGTAGAAGCTGGCCTCGCCGCCGATGAAGGCCATGCCGCCGGAGATCACGCCCCAGCTCAGCATGATGCGGGCGATCCAGCGCCGCGCGCCGAACTTCTCCAGCGCCAGGTTCGACGGCACCTCGAAGATGAAGTACGTGATGAAGAACAGGCCGGCGCCGAGGCCGTAGGCCGTGGCCGAGATGCCGAGGTCCTTGTTCATGCTCAGCGAGGCGAACCCGACATTGACGCGGTCGAGATAGGCCACGAAGTAGCAGACGATCAGGAACGGGATCAGGCGCCAGCTGACGCGCCTGATGGTTCGGGCTTCGATGTCGGTCGTCACGGCGATGTCCTCCCGGCCGATTGTTGTTGGGCCCTAATGGGGTACGGCCGGGTGTGAGAACCCGGCTCCGGTGCCCGGGATGACCGGATTGGTGCCCGTTGGCAAGGAGCGACGATCTGCGGAGGTGCAAGCCCTTGTGGGAGGGCCCTCTTCTGGTCTAGTGCTCCCCTCCCCCACCGGTGACGCACCGCAGCAAGGCCCGTCGGGCCGCACGCGAGCCGGTGCCCGTTCGAGATGCAGAAGTTCGCCATGGTCACGCCACGCCGCGACAGCGGAGCCGACCGCCCCCAGCTCACCGGAGCCCGGGTGCTCGTCGTCGAGGCCCGCTACTACGAGGACATCGCCGACGAGCTTTTGGCCGGCGCGAAGGCCGCGATCGCGGAGGCCGGCGCCGAGGCGGTGGTGGTGACGGTGCCGGGGGCGCTGGAGATCCCCCAGACGGTGGCGATCCTGCTCGAGGCGGCTGCCCGGGCCCACACGCCCTACGACGCGGTGGTGGCGCTCGGCTGCGTCATCCGCGGCGAGACCGGCCATTACGACATCGTCGCCGGCGAGAGCGCCCGGGCGCTGATGGACCTCTCGGTCATGCTCCGCCTGCCGCTCGGCAACGGCATCCTGACGGTCGAGACCGAGGCCCAGGCCCAGGCCCGCGCCCGGGTCGCCGAGATGAACAAGGGCGGCGGCGCGGCGGAGGCGGCGCTCGCCGTTCTGGCCCTGCGCCGGGCCCAGGATGCGGGCCGCCAGGACCGCACCATCGGCTTCACCCCCCGCCGCGATCCGGAGACCAAGTGAGATGAAGCCCGCCGAGCGCAGCGGCGCCCGCCTCGCGGTGGTCCAGGCCCTCTACGAGATGGAGATCTCCGGCAAGGGCGTGATCGACGCCCTGGCCGAGTTCGAGGCCTTCTGGATCGGGCAGGTCATCGACGAGGTCGAGCACCCGCCGGCCGAGACCGCCTTCTTCCGCGACCTCCTGCGCGGTACCGTCGAGGAGCAGCGCGCGATCGACCAGCGGCTCGACGCGGCCCTCGCCGCCGGCTGGCCCCTGCGCCGCCTCGAAGCGGTGGTGAGGGCGATCCTGCGCGCCGGTGCCTACGAGGTGATGTTCCGCCGCGACGTGCCGGTGAAGGTCGCGATCTCCGAATATGTCGACGTCGCCCACAGCTTCTATGAGGGCGAGGAGCCGGGTCTCGTCAACGCGGTGCTCGACAAGGTCGGCCGCGCCGTGCGCCCCGACGATTTCACCAAGGGGTCCCGCGCCGGTTGAGGTCGCGGGAACGCTGCCCTGCGGACGCGCACGAACACGAAATAATACGAAAATTTTCCGTTTTTGCCGTTAGATCGTTGTGGCCCTCGGCCCCCTGGGCTCTAGCTGTCGGCCAAGGTTCGGGCGGGTCACGGTTGCGTCCGCCATCCGCCCCCTTCCGCGAGACCGTCACGCGATGGCACGTCCCGACCTGCCCCGCCCTACCGAAGACGAGCTGATCGCCCGCTACTTCGCGCCGCTCGCCGGCGCCGGCGGCCTGTCCTTGCGCGACGACGCGGCCGTGCTGACGCCGCGACCGGGCCATGACCTCGTCCTGACCACCGACGCGGTCGTGGCCGGCGTGCACTACTTCCCCGACGACCCGCCGGCCTCGATCGCCCACAAGGCGCTGGGCGTGAACCTGTCGGACCTCGCCGCCAAGGGCGCCGAGCCGCGGGGCTTCCTCCTCACCCTGGCCTTGTCGGACGATTGGGACGAGGCCTGGCTCGCCGAGTTCTGCACGGGCCTGAGCGAGGCGGCGGCGCTGGCGAGCTGCCCGCTGCTCGGCGGCGACACGGTGCGGGCGGCGGGCTCCACCCTCGTCGGCATCACGGCGCTGGGCGAGGTGCCGGCCGGCACGATGGTGCGGCGGGACGCGGCGCAGGTCGGCGACCGCCTGCTCGTCTCCGGCAGCATCGGCGACGCGGCGCTCGGCCTGAAGCTCCGGCAGAAGCCGGCAGCGTCATGGGGCGAGGCATTGTCCTTCCCGGCCCGTGCCGCCCTGGTCGACCGCTACCTGCACCCGCAAGCCCGCCTCGCCCTC